>NZ_CAJXJX010000001.1 GCF_913055775.1 uncultured Demequina sp.
AGTACGGCGTCGGCGCCCACGGGTGGTACAGCCGCGGCCAGAAGTTGGTGAGGTCCCACAGCACCCCCACGCCGCGGCGCGACTCCCGGTTCCCCGACGCCGAGAACACGAAGTACAGGACCGACGCCGCGGGCACGAACAGCGCGAGCACCACCGCGCCCATCGTGAAGGCGGTCGCGGGCACGGACGGGTGATCGATCCCCGCCGTGCCAGGGAGGTCGGTGTCGAGCCTCGCCCACGCGAGCAGGTCCACGCCGCCCTGGTCCACGAGCCACACCAGCGCCCCGACCGCAGCAATGCCCACCGCCGCGATGGCCAGCGCGCCCCGCCTGCCGCGGCACACGCGCACCACCAGATAGGCCACGAACAGCCAGCCCACCGCGCCCAGCACCATCCGCGGCTCGGTGAGAACGCTCGCCAGCCGCTCCGCCCAGGTCGCTCCCTCGAAGGCCAGGCGGAGGAGCTCGGCGAGCACCAGCACCAGCGCCGCGATGAGCAGCCCTGTCCCGGCGCGGCGCAGATCGCCGGTGGCGCCGTTCACGGCGGCACGCAGACGGCGAGCGGCGTCCACCCCATGCTCGCCAGCGGGCGCGAGCGGCCGGACCTCGCCCGCGATGCGCGCGGCCACCCACAGGGCGGCACAGGTCAGCACCACCGCGGAGTAGTCGATGAAACGGAACATGATCGCGGGCTCGGGGTCCTCGAGGAAGGCCTGCGGGCTCCCCTCGGAGGCCAGTCCGAGCAAACCATAGGACAGCGCACCGAACGCCGAGTACGACATGAAGAAGCCCAGCGCCGCGAAAGCCACCGAGTGCCCCGCCGATTCCCGCACGGGCATGCGCCGCTCCGCGAGCAGCGCCACGGCCAGCAGCACCGCAGCCGTGCCCGCGATCGTGAAGTGAGCGACGGTGAGCGCCTCGGGCCGCACGGTCAGCGCGCCGTCGGGATCGCCGTGGGACTGGACGGGGAACACGCCGGCGCCGTCGAGCGCCAGGCCCGCTCCCACCATCACCAGCGCGGCGACGCCCGCGACGACGGCACGCCTGCCCTCGGGCGGCTCGACGTCCGGCCCCGACGTCCGCGTCTGGAGCGCCGCCGCCGTGCCGAGCGCGAGACCGACCATGGCGACAAGGATCCCGATCCCGGCCACGGGACCCAGCGGATCCGCCCCGGCGACGATCCCGCCCAGCAGCGCGACCGTGCTCAGCCCGATGCCCAGGTGCCCCGCGCTGAGGCCGTGCAGCGAGTGCGCCCTCCCGAACACGTCCTCGTGATCCTCGTGATCATCGGGGGCGCCGCCCACCTTCGACAACAGGTGCAGCCCCAGCGGCACGAGGGCCGCCAGCCCGACCGAGGTGACGGCGGCGAGAGTGGCGACCGGCGCATCGGCCGTCACCAGGCCCAGCACCGTCGCCGCCGCCTGCACCGCGATCGCGGATGCCAAGACGGTCGCCGCAACGGTCACGAGGCGCATCGCGACGCGACGCACCTGGTAGGCGCTCCCGCGCTGCGACGCACGCGAGGGTGAGGGCGTCATCCAGCCCGCGACGTTGATGAGCGCGAGCGGAGCGAGGAACAGCCACAGCGCGGTCACGCGGCTGCGGGAGGTGAGCCCTCCCCAGCTGAAGGCCTCCGCGATCCCGGCCTCCGCATCGGCCTGCCGTGCGCGGTAGAAGCCCGCGTTGGCGTCGCCCTCGACGCGCATGGGAAAGGCGCTGAGCAGGGCCTGCGGAGGCGTGCCCGACACCCCGTGCACGCGCACCTCGACCGTGCGTGGCGGGACGCGGACCTGGACCAGCTCCTCGACGGGCTCCATGGGCACGAAAGTACACGCGGGTGCCGACATGCCGTCGGGGAGCCGGCGCCGATGCGGCGAAGGGTCACCCTGCAAGGTTGCGCGGGGAGGGGCAGACTGAAGGCATGGCGGAGTTGCTGCTGTTTCACCACGCGCATGGCCTCACCGAGGGGCTGTGCGCGCTGGCGGATCGGCTGCGGGCGGATGGGCACGTGGTCCACTCGCCCGATGCCTATGCAGGCAGGACGTTCCGCAGCCTGGACGATGGGCTCGAGCACGCGGCCCGCATCGGCCACGACGCGATCCTCGAGGTCGCGGGCCGGGCGGCGCGGCTGCACCCCGGGGCCGACGTGGTCGTCGGGTTCGCGATGGGCGCGGGACCGGCGCAGTACCTGGCCCAGCATCTGCGGCGGGTGCGCGGGTGCGTGCTGATGGGCGGGGCGTCGCCGCCGGAGATGTACGGCTCGACGTGGCGGATGCACGTGCCGCTGCAGATCCACGTCGCCGATCCTGACGACTGGTGCCTGCCCGACGAGCTCCACGCCGTCGAGCGCGCCATCCCCCACGCCGAGGTCTACCGCTACCGCAACAAGCGGCACATGTTCGTGGACCCGGCGGTGCACGACTACGACGCCGATGCGGCCGATCAGTTCGAGGAGCGGCTCGACGATTGGCTGGCTCGGCTCGATGCGGGGCGCGCGGCGCCGGCTCGGGCGGCTATGTAGTCCTCGTCACGCGGCGGGCCTCGTCAGCCGTAGGACTCGCAGGCCCATCCGTCGCCGTCCCGGTCGAGGCGGTGGTAGTCGGTGCCGGTGATCTGCACCACCTGCTGGATGTCGCTGCAGTTCAGGTCGGGGCCGGGCTGGTTCCACGGTTCCGTCGCGGCGTCGGCGGTCGTCGAGCCGTCCGCCTCGGACTCCTCGGCTACCGCATCCTGCTGGGCTTCCGCGTCCTGCTCGGCTGCACCTGTCGCGCACACGTGCTCGGTGTTCTTCGAGATCGCGCGGTAGCGGTCCTGCTGGGGGTGGCGGTCGTAGCCGTCAAGGCTGTCGTACCGCGCGTTCGCGAGCCCGGCCTTGAGCACCGCGGTGCCCAGGTCCGTGCCGCCCACCGTGATGTATCGCAGCAGGCGGTCGTACTTGTCGACGTCGTCGACGCTGGCGGGGTTGACGAGCTCGACCTGCTTGTCCAGCACGAGGTCCGCGACGAACGCCTTCGCTTCGCCGAAGCCGCACTCCCCGGTCTCGGGGGTGTCGTACCCGATCAGCCGGATCTTGCCGCCGTCGGAGGTGTAGACAGTGTCGCCGTCGACCACATGGGTGACGGTCACAGTCGCGGCGGGCTTCGCACCGCTGGTCGAGCCAGCCTGGGAGGCGCGGGCGTCGCCGTCGCCGGAGCTCTCGCTGGGCGCTTCGACATCCGTCTCGCTCTCGCCTGGCTCGCTGGGCGCCGATGCGGTTGCGGCGGGCTCCGACGGTTCCGTGTCGCTCGAGGAAGGATTGCTCCCGGGCGTGGGCTCGCCTGAGGGCTGGGCCGTGGGCTCGTCTGAGTGCTGGGCTGCGGCGGTGTCGGCGCCGGCCAGGTCCAGCGACGCCGCGTCGCCTCCCGACGGCACTGCGCACCCGGCGGCGACGATCGCGGTCGCCACGACCAGTGCTCCGGCCGCGATCGACCTCGGCATGCGGCCCCTCATCGCGTCACCTTGCCCCTCAGCTCGTTCGCGGTTGGGGACGACGCTACCGAGTCTGAGAATGACGGCGCGAGCGGGAGTGACGAAGTCCTCGCTGGCGGGGTCGAGCGCGAACTACAGCGCTTCGGTGACGTCGGCGACTGCGGCGTCCAGCGCCTCGACCAGCTGCGCCGTGTCGACCGTGACCGCGACGCCGTGAGCGCCGCCGCCGATCGAGACAGGGCCCTCGCGAGACACGATGAGCCGGTCGGCGATGACGGGCCAGGGCTTGCCAGAAGGGCCCGGAAGCGAGCCGAAGGGGGTGATGGTCCCGCGCTCGTACCCCGTGACGTCCTTGGCGACGTCCTTGTCCGGCATCGACAGCCGGCTCACACCGAGGTGCTCCCGGAGCTTAGGCCACGAGATCTGCCGATCGCCGGGCACGAGCACGAACAGATAGTCACCCTCGGCTCGCCTCACCACCAGAGTCTTGAGGATCTGCCGGGGGTCGAGGCCCCGCGCCTCGGCGGCCTCCTCGAGCGACCGCACGGGACCGTGCGCCGTCACGTGGTGGTCGATGCCGGTCTCGGCGATCGCACGAATGGCGGGGGTATCGGGCGCGCGAGAATCGGGCGCGCGGGCGTCGGGAGCGGAGCTGCCGTGATCGGGGCCGCCGGGAGCAGGGTTATCCGACGCCGCGGAGTCAGTGGTCATGCCTACTCAACCCGCAACACCGCGCATCGCTTCCCGCTCTCGGCGCCGAGCCTCCGTCACCCGACCGGTCGGAGCGCATCCGGCGCGCCGGGCAACAGGCCCATCTGCACGGCCGTGGACTCTCCGCCCACGAGCACACCGCCGAAGTCGAGCTGGATGAGCGGCGCGACGTCGGTGGTGAACCACCCGGCGAATGCATCGGTCATGGTGGTGATCATGCCGGTCGCGACGAACATGTACGCCGCGATCAGCAGAGCGATGATCATCGCGCCACGCACGAGCGTGGACCACGCGAGGATGCCGACACGGGTCTGCGCGGCGTGCTGCGCGCGCAGTTCCGCATCGGTCTTGACAGGGCGCGCGGCGACCGCGGGCACGGGGACGCGAATGCGGTCCCGTACCGCTGGCCTGAGCGTCACCACTGAGGGATGGGCGACTGTCACGTTTCCTCCAGAGGGGCTGGTATCGGCGTGCCATCTACTTCCTTAACCGCCGCCCAGCTCGGCATCCCGCGCGGCGAGAAGCCGAACCGTTATGTACGGTTTGCGAAGTTGTCATCTGGCGGCCAGGACCCCTCGGGCGTCGCACGTGCGTCCCACGATCCGGGGTGCGGCCGCGGCCTCCGCGGCCGCGTCCGGACACGCGCGCGGCGCGTGCGAAGGGCCTACAACTCGGCTGGCGACGGTGGCGCTGACGACCGCGCGAGCTAGATTGGCGCCATGACCGACCCTGTCCTGGTCGCCGCTGACGGCGAGCCGCTGCTCCCCGCGAACTACGACGTCATGTGGACGATCATGATGGTCGCCTTCGCGGCAGGCATTGTCGTCACGCTCGTCGCGCTCGTGAAGGCCTACTTGCGCATGCGGGAGCGCGAGCGCGAGGAGAAGCGCCGCCGCGGTGACGACTCGGGCAACGGCGACTCAGGCGGCGCGGACATCCCTCCCGGCCGCTGACCCGGCACGGGGCCCAGCGTCAGACCGCAGCACCCGGCACCCCTTGCGCGGCCCGACGCAAGCGAGGAGCATGGATCGAGGTCCCCACCGCGCGCGCCAGCGCCCAGTTCCAGGGGGAACCATGACCGCCATAGCCGAGGCAGCCGAGCGCTTCCTCTCGCACTCACGCATCGCCGTCACCGGCGTGTCCCGCAATCCGGCCGGCCACGGCTCGAACTCGGTCTTCCAACGGCTGGGTGAGCGCGGCTACGACGCCGTGCCCATCAATCCGAACGCCGACGAGATCGGCGGCGTCACCGCCTACCCCGACCTGAAGTCAGTGCCGGGCGTGGTCGAGGCCGTCGTGATCGGCACCGCGCCGGATCGCGCGCTCGCCACCGTCAAGGAGGCGGTCGAACTCGGGATCGGCGAGGTGTGGATGCACCGCGCCTTCGATGACGGCAGCGTCGACGATGAGGCCGTCGCCTACGGCCGCGAGCACGGGGTCACCGTCATCGACGGCGGGTGCCCGCTCATGTTCGGACCCACCGCAGACGGCTTCCACAAGCTCTTCATGTGCCCGTTCCTCAAGATGTCAGGCAAGGTGCCTCGGGAGGTCTAGAGGTAGGCGCCGTCCGCGTCGTCCGCGCCCCCGGGTCGGGAGAACCGGTCGCGGCCGATCGCGCGCAGCGTCGCGACCATCCACTCGCAGATCATCTCGTCGAAGTCGCCCTGCACACCGGAGAACGCGACGATCAGCCCGTCGCGGATGATCGCTCCCGGGTACTTGATGTCGCCGGGCCGGTACAGGTGCGGGAAGTCCTGGCGCACGCGCGAACTATCCAGTCCGGTCCGGATCGTGACGGCGACCTTGCCCTCGACGTTGCGCAGG
Source organism: uncultured Demequina sp. (assembly GCF_913055775.1). GTDB lineage: Bacteria > Actinomycetota > Actinomycetes > Actinomycetales > Demequinaceae > Demequina. Next base: position 6,003 of record NZ_CAJXJX010000001.1, read on the forward strand.
AACTCGGGGGCGGGCTCGCCCACGTGCGCCACGAACACGGGCGCCGCGGGGTCCGGCTCGGCAGGGTCGAGCACCATGATCGTGCCGCGCAGGCCGTTGGTCAGACCGGCGGCATGCGCCTTCTCGATCGCCGGCACCAGCACGTCCCACGCCTGCTCGCATGTCTCAGCGGTCACTCCCGGGAACACGGGTCCTCCTTGCAACTCCCTCACTGCTCCCCCGACTCCAGCTCCGCGAACTTCGCGGCCATGGTGGGGTTGCCTCGCGTGAGCTTCTTGATAGTGAGGTCGTCGGCCTTGTCGTTGGCCAGGCGCAGGTTGTTGGCCGACTTGTGGAGCGCCTGCTTGGTCTTCTCGAGGTCCTTGATGGCCTCGTCGATGCGCTTGACGGCCTCCTCGAAGCCGTCCGACGCCAGCCGCCAGTTGCGCCCGAACTTGTCCTTGAACTCGTCGAGCTCGGCTTCGAAGTTGGTGATGTCGATGTTCTGCGCGCGCACCAGCGCCAGCTCCTGCCTGTACTTCAGCGAGTTGAGAGCGGCGTTGCGCAGCAGCGTGATGATCGGGATGAAGAACTGGGGTCGCACCACGTACATCTTCGGGTAGCGGTGCGAGACGTCGACGATCCCGCCGTTGTAGAGGTCGTTCTCCGGCTCCAGCAGGGTCACGAGCACCGCGTACTCGCAGCCCTTCTCGTTGCGGTCCTTGTCGAGCTCCTTGAAGAAGTCCTCGTTCTTGTGCTTGGTCGCGGTGGTGTCGGCCTCGTTCTTCATCTCGAACATGATCGAGACGATCTCGGTGCCGTGCTCGTCCGCCTCGCGGAAGATGTAGTCGCCCTTGGACCCGCTCGAGGCGTCGTTGTCCTTCTCGAAGTACGCGTTCTGGAAGCCCATGGGGCGCATGCGGTTGAACTCGTACTCGCAGTGCTGCTCGAGAGACTCGCCGATCATCTTGGTCGACAGCCGGGCCTTCATGTCCTTGAGGCGCTCGATGGCATCGTCGCGATCCTTGATCTGAATCTCGCGCGACGCGATCTCGGCGGCGTGCTTCTCCTTCAGCGAGGACTCGGCGTGCGACTTCTCGAGCGCGGCCTTCTCGAGGTCGCTCTTCAACTGCTGGATCTCCGAGGCCTGAGCGGCCGCAGCCTTCTGGAGCTCGCTCGTGAGCTTCGCTTCGGCCAGCTCGGCGGCCGATGCGCTGGTCGCCTTCGCCTGCTCCACCTGGCTGGCGAGCGCGTCGCGCTCCTTCTCGACGGCCTGCAGCGCCTCGGCCACGGCGAGCTGGCGCGCGACCTCGCCGGCGTCGAGCTTGGCCTTCAGGTCCTGGATCTCGGACTCCTTGGCGGCAGCAGCCTTCTGCGCTTCGCTTGCCGCCTTCGCGACGGCCAGCTCAACCGCCGCCTCCTTGTCGGCGTCGGCGAGGTGCAGGCGCTTCTCGAGTTCGGCGTCGAACTCCCGGGTCCGGACCTGACTGACGATGTCGGCGTAGCCAGCCTCGTCAACCGTGAACGCCTTGCCGCAATGCGGGCAGGTGATCTCATGCATCGATGGGCCTCCTCGTTGCCTGCGAGTGTAGGTGCGCAGGCGCATCGGGGACGCGCACCACCTGCCGCAACCAGCGTTCCAGCTCCGATTCCAGTGTTCGCTCGAACTCGCGCTCGATCGGGTCCGGCGGTGCTCGCCAGTCATCGACCTCCGCGGGCACCGAGACCCACGGGTCCCCCGCAGCCATGGCGCAGTTGGCCGATGCGGCCTCAGCATCGAGCAGCACAGCTTCCTCCTCGCCGGGCACACCTGCCGGCGCGGAGCCAGGTTCAGGTTCGGGTTCGAGCGGCAAGGCATCGAACAGTCTTCGGCCCCCGGGCCGCCGCTTGCGGCGGGGGTCAACGCTCGCGGGCGGTGTGAACCACACCTCGGACGCGGTCGCCTCGATTCTCCACCCTTGGTTGTGGAGATCCTGGTGGCACCGAACACAGAGCAGGACCCCGTTGTCCAAGTCCGACCGCCCGCCTTGGGACCAGTGGACGATGTGATGGGCGTCGCACCACGACGGCGGCGCCCCACACATCGCGCAGCCTCCGTCGCGCTCGACCAGCGCGATCCGCTGGGGCTGCGTGAAGCTGCGCTTCGCGCGCCCCTGGTCCAGGACCTGGGACGGTCCGCCCATGACCTCCGGGATCACTCCGGCCCGTGCCGCCGCCCGGCGCAGCGCTCCGGCGTCCAGCCCGGTCGCGAATCCGTCCACGCCCGCCCCGGCAAGCCCCTCGCGCAGCTCCTCGACGTTGGTGCGCACCACCACCGTCACACCTGCACGCGGCAGCACGTCCACCTCGCAGCCGCCCACGTGGCGCGCGAAGTCGCCCATGGCATCGGCCCTCACCTGCTCGGGGGTGCGCTCATCCAGCACCACCGACTCCCCCGCCTTGGCGAGGTCCTGCATCCTCTTGCGCAGGCGAAAGTGCTGACCGACCATCGCGTCCATCGCCATCAGCAGCGGCGCACCGTTCTCGGGATCAAGGCGACCGTTGATGGTGATCATTCCGTCCGCAGCCTCGCCGATGCGCAGGAATCGACGCTCACGCCGCTCCCGCGCCAGCTCCTCGAGATGCTCCCGGTCCAGCCGCTCCTCGGTCCGCGTGATCAGAGCCGCGAGCTTGTTCAGCCGCAGGTACCGCGCCGACGACACCAGATCCTTCTCCGCCCACGCCACCGCCGCCGCGTCACAGCGCTTCGCGACCCGCTTGAGCATCCGCGTGATCATGGTCGAGGCCTCGACACTGAGATCCCCCGCGTTCACGGCGGCGGCCACGGCCGAGAACACCGGCCCCGTCTCTGCAGGCTCCTGGTCACGAGGGGGCTCATCACCGCCACTCGCGCGCTCGGCATCCCGCAACGTCTCGCCCAGCTCGATCAGGCGCCCCGCCTCAGCCTCCGAGCCACCGGTCTGACCCGACACGAGACCCCGCTCATCTCCCTTGCCCTTCCGGCGAGCGAGTCCCTGCTGCTTGATCTTCGTGCGCGACCGCGCAGCCTGCTCCGCCGCGACGACGGCCATCATCCGGTCCGCGTCCTTGCGCACCGCGCCCAGCGCGGTCCCCAGTGCCACCAGGTCATCATCCGCAAGGCCGCTCACGCCGGCGTGCGTCATCTCACGCCGCTCCGCCAGCGCGGCCCGCACGCGACCATCCCAATCGCCGCCAGCAGGCACGCCAGCGTCGCTCCCCGGGGGAGCGAGCAGAGCGGGTGCCTCGGTCATGGATCCATCACATCAGAGGGGTCTGACATCGGCGGCGACGAGGCACGGTTCTCCACAGGAGGAAGGCTCAGCCCACCTCACCGAACGGGTACCGCACCGCCGCGAAAGGCCACTCCCGCGCGAGCCAACCCGGCAGGAACTCCCGCACCGTCTCCCCCAAGCCAGCCGGCGCATCGGCCGCCACCCAGAAGCTGACGTCGGCGGCTGGGCCAGCCACCGCATCGGCGCCTTCAGGCGGATCGATGTACACGCACCCATAGAGCGCAGCTTCAGAAGCGGGCAGGATCGCGTAGTTGAAGGACTCGTGCGTCACCATCTCGCGCGCGTGGCGGTCGAGGTCCTCGCGGTCGGCCTCGGCGGTCATGGTCGCCGGCGGCCAGCCCCACGCGTCGCCGTACTTGGCCCACAGCATCGGCTGGTTGCCCATGACAGCCACCATGTCGATGTCGGTGTCGTCAGGGCTGATGGGGCGCAGATGGACGCCGTCCGCCAGCGGCACGTGGAGGGGATGAGCGAAGCTCTCCGGGAGCCAGTCGAGGGTCACGAGGCGAATCTAGCGCCGGCGCGCCACACGGTGCAGCGCAAGCACGCGTTGCAGCACGAGCACACGGCACAGGGCCGATGCGCGCAGGCGGCACTCACGTGACGGTGCCGCCGCTCACGGTGAAGTTCCTGCCCTTGAAGAAGATGCTGCGGTAGGGCGAGGTGTAGAAGCGCTGGCCGGTGTTGCCGGTCAGCGTCGAGTTTCGGATGGTGAGCGAGCCCGTGAGGTTGTTGGAGACGTAGAACACGGCGGGACCGCCCTCGGGAGCCTTGTTGCCGGTGATGGTCGACCTCGTGATGGTGACGTTCTGGTTGGTGCCATCGAAGTAGATGGCGCCGCCGTTGCCGCCGCGCCCGCTGGAGGCACCCTGGCCCGTGGCCACGTTGCCCGTGAACGTGGAGTCGGTGATGCTCATGGGGGCCTGAAGCGAGCTCACCGCTCCCCCGTTGGCGCACCTGTTGTCGGAGAAACGGGAGTCGGAGATGGTGACGCCTCCGCTCACGCCCGTCACGCGGATCGCGCCACCGCCGGCGTCGGAGTGGGCGGTCACGCAGCGGTTGGACGTGAACCACGCGTCCTCCACGGTGAGCGTGCCGCCGCGCATCGCGATGGCGCCGCCACCGCCGCCGCCCGGGAGCACGGCGACTCCGGCAGGAGAAATGGAGGCGTTGCCCTGGGTGAAGCCGATGTTGCGGAACGTGATGTGCGGCGTGGTCGAGTTCTGGCAGCTCGAGGACAGCCACCCGAACGACTCTTCACAGCTGTTGGCGTAGAAGATGCCGCGAGAGCCCCCGCCGCTCAAGGTGATGAGCCCTCCGCCGTCGAGCGTCATCGAGGCAACGCGGGTTCCCCCTTGCCAGAAGTGTTCACAGGTATCGGTGTTGCACGTCATCAGCGTCTGATTGAGCCGGATGGTGAGGGCGCGTGGGCCGCAGTCGAAGGACACGTTCCCTCCACCGAGCACCGCGCGGGCCACGGCCGCCGAGGTGCACGACGCGGGGGTGCCGTTGCCCACCACCACATTCGAGCCGTTGCGCTTCACGACTCCGGCCCCGGTGCCGCCGGTCCGGTGCTCGAACCGGTACATGAAGGCCGCCATTGCATCCCGCGCGATGTTCCACTGCGGCCGGTACGTGTTGTTGGACGACCAGCCTCGCGAGATCCCCGTCTGAGCGAGCCAGGTCATCTCCTTGTAGAACTTCGAGGTGGGAGAGATGTCCGCGAACGGGGACCAGCGCGGCGCCGTGTAGGAGGGTTTGCCGGCGAGGCGGTACAGGAAGGCCGCCATCGCGTCGCGCTTGACCGGCTCGAAGGGTCGGTAGGTGCCGTCTGCGTATCCGGTGCTGATGCCCCTCTTCGCCAACCAGGTGATCTCTTTGTAGAACTTGGTGCGCGGCGTCACGTCGCGGAAGGGGGACTTCGCGGGCGCGGTGAACGCCGGCTCACCGGCCAGGCGATACATGAATGCCGCCATCGCGTCACGCGTGATGGGCAGGTGCGGCCGGAACGTCCCGTCCGAGTAGCCGGTGGAGATGCCCTGGCCCGCCAGCCACTCGATCTCCTTGGCGAACGGCGCGCCCTGGGGGACGTCCGAGAACGAGGGTGCTGCCGCGGCGCTCGAGGCGCTGACCAGCCCGCCGAGCATGAGAGCGAGAGCCGTGAAGGCGGATGCGGCAGCGCGGCGCCAGGTCATGACTGAACCCCCGAACGAGTGACGAATCGGACTTACCGTATCGGCTCGACGCCCGTTTCGACAGGACCTTGCGCGAGTCGCTCGCTCCGTTCGCACCGCGAATGACGCGCGGCGCCGGGCGGGGCGCCCTACACGACGGCCGGCACCTCGCCATCCCGCGCCTGAACCGCGTGCGGCGTCCGCGGCGACTCCCGCAGCCGCGCGACCTGCCCGCCCCACGCGAGCGCCACCGCCACGGCACCGCCGGTGACGATCGCCTCGAGCAGACCCCACGCCGCATGCTGCGGCAGGAGGGCCTGTGCGACGGAGACCGCCGCTCCCCCAGCGGCTTCCGCGGTGGCCAGGGTGAGGGCCGATGCGGTCACGCTCACCCACGCACCTGCCGCGGCCGCCACGGCGGCCACACCGGGCGATACGTCAGGCGGCACGTCAGGAGAGCCGCGCAGGCGCCCCACGACCAGCACGACGCCGCGATAGACCCCGTACCCCACCAGCACACCCACGACGCCCATCACCAGCACGTTCACGCCCAGCGCGGCCATCCCGCCATCACCCAGCAGCACGGCCTCAAGAACCAGGACGCCCGCCATGGTGAGCACCGCGAGCGCCGGCCCCACGGCCACCGCCAGCAGCGTGCCTCCGATGAGGTGCGCGGTATGGCCTCCATACAGGGGCACGTCGGCCATGTGGGCCACCGCAACCGCGCCCGCGCCGGCCGCGGCAAGACCCCAGCGCGGCGCCCGGCCTCGCACGGCACCACGCCGCACCGCCACCGCGGACCACGCCACCGCGCCCACCGACGCCGCGCCGGCCACCGCCAGAACACCAGGGTCCAGAACCCCATCAGGAATGTGCATGATCGTCTCCCTTGACCATCAGCTCAGCACCGCCGCCGGCGCCGAGTACGTACACGCATTCACCGCGCCCAGCTCGTGCGCGGTCGATCTCTTGAGATCCGCCAGATCCAGCGGCGAGAGCCGGTCGCACACCCAGTCCCAGTGCAGCGACACCACGTCCCCCACGGCCAAGCCGTCGACCAGCGCGTGCCCATCACGCCGCACGCGCACGCTCTCCAACACCGCAGCCCCGAGCCCCAGCCGGCGCCCGTTCCACGTCAGCGGCCGGCTCGCCACGGTGGCGGAATCACCGGTCACAGCAGTCACCTGCCCCCACCGGATCCGGCACCGGTCCAGCACCTCGAGCGGCTCACGCCCGTACCCACCGCGCAGCAGCCCTACCCACGGGTAGACCGCAAAAACATGGAAGCTGTGGTGCGGCGTCGCGCCCACGCGCGCGGCCTCCACCAGCCGCTCGAACTCCTCGCGCGACAAGCGCGGCCTGAAGCGCGTCTCGAGCGAGTCGACGAAAACGGCACCACCGCATCGGCCCAAAGGAGGCCCTCCCAGCCAATACGTCCGCACGACGAGCGGGTCCAGCGGCGCGCGCCCCAGGCACTCCGAGATGAGTTCGAGGTACGGCCACGCGCCCTCGAAGCCCTGCGCGACGTGCTCCAACTCTTGTCCGGAGGCGCCCTCGCTGACGCGCTCGAGCAGCTCGGACGCGCGGTCGGGACCGCAGTAGCCGCGCTCGTTCGGCGGCAGGGCGTAGCGCCCGAACAGCACGGCGCCGTCCGCCTCGACCGGCGCGGGATCGGCGGTGGGCCGGGTGGCGGTTGCGTCCGGCCGATGCGGGGTGACAGTCATGTCGCACCTCGCCTTCCGTACGCGCCCGGCAGGCGCGGGGCGAGCCAGATCATGACGCCCGCCGCGGCGATGAGCGCCAGCCAGGGGGCCGATGCGCCGACGGCCGCGCCGTCGAACGCGCCGGCCAAGGCGGCGGTCACGATCGCGCCGAGCACCAGCACCGCTGTGACGTCCACCGCGGGCGCCCGCCACAGCGCCTGGTGCCAGGTGAGGACGTAGCCCGCGAGCAGCACCCCGGTGAGCAGCACCCACCCCCACTGCACCGCGGTGGTCGGCCAGATCGCGCCCAGCGTCCCGGTCGCCGCGGACCACAGAAGCAGCGCGAGAGTCCCGCCCGCCATGCGCCAGATCGACACCGTCCAGGGAGTCACGTCGCGCAGGAGCCGCTTGGCGACCACCACCTCGACCGCCCACAGCAGAGTCGCGCCGGCGATGAGCGCCGTGCCCACGTCCGCGGCCAGCGCCACGTTGCCCGCGAGCCCGAACTGCGCCACCACGATCAGCGCGACCGCGCCCACGTGCCACCACGTGAGCTTCTCCTTGAGCGCGATCACGGCGATCACGGCCACCCAGACGATGAGCGTCTTGTGCAGGAACGCCGCCTGCACGGACGCCGTCGACGCCAGCCCCTCGAAGAACAGCACGAACGGCACCGCGCCTCCCAGGATGGCCACGTATGCCAACCCGACCCACTGCCCGGGGCGAGACGGGCGGGTCACCGCCACCGCATCGGCGCTGCCCACCGCCCGCGCGAGCACGAACGCCAGCGCGATCACCACCGCCGCCATCGTGTTCTTGGCGGTCGTGTACGCGGAGGCGGACCCATACGCGGCCACGCCGTTGGAGTTGACCCAGATCGCGACGCCCGAGATCAGCGCGGTCACGCCCGCGAGCGCGAGGCCCCGGTTGCGCGTGCTCATGTCGACGCCTCCTTCCCGCGGATCTTGAGCGCGTCCACGGCCTGCGACTCCGTGAGCCGCTCGAGGGCGAAGCCCGCATGGACCACGACCCAGTCGCCGGGCTCGATGTCGTCATCGGCGACGGTCATCTCGAGCACCTCCTGGCGCACGCCGTCGTGCTCGACGATGGCTCTGCCGTCGCGGTGGACCTCGATCACCTGGGCGATGGTTCCGAGACACATGACTCCTCCTTGATGCCTTCTTGGGCGAGCACGTCGGCCACGGCGGCGACGGCAGCGTCAATGTGTTCGCGTACGGGCACGGACAGGTGCCCGTACGCGAAGGTGCCGGCCTCAACGCCCACGATCGCGACGCGCTCGGGCAGGGTGTCGAGCGCGCGCGACAGCTCGACCGCGCCCGCGAGCCCGAAGGCGTGGCTCCCGCCGCGGCCGGATGCGGTGAAGGCGTGCGTCGGCAGCGGCGGCGCCTTGGCGCCAGCCTCCATCACGCGCACTGTCCCGGGGTTGCGTCCGGACATCACGGCGTCGACCACCACGGCGGCACGCTTGCCCTCCCAGGTGTGCACCAGCGCGGTCGGGTCCTCGCGCGTGGTGACGGTCACCATGCCCCCAAAGGCCGCGCGGATGCGGTCCGCGACCACCTCGCCGATGGCGTCGTCTCCCCTGTCGGGCGATCCCAGCCCGATCACGATCACGTCCCGGGCGCTCATGACCGCTCCACCCTCAGGTCCAGGAAGTGGGTCGCGCAGGAGATGCAGGGGTCGTAGTTGCGGATGGCCTCCTCGCAGCGGTGCGTGAGGGTGTGGTCGTCGAGGTCGACCCACTGCTGTGCGGCGGTGCGGAGGTCGTGCTCGATGCTGGCCTGGTTCTGGCTGGTGGGCGGCACGATCTGCGCGTCCTCGATGATGCCGTCGGCGTCGATCCGGTAGCGGTGCCAGATGGTGCCGCGTGGAGCCTCGGACGCGCCCACGCCCTCCCCCGCCCGAGGCTCCACGGGCACCGACGGCGGGTGGCCGTCCGTCCAGCCGTCGATGATGCGCAGCGCCTCCTCGAACGCATACGCGAGCTCGACGCACCGCACGATGATGGACTTGAACGGGTTGCGGCAGGTCTCGGCCAGCCCCGCGGCGAGCGCGGCCTCCTGACACCGAGAACTTAGCTGGTCAAAGCTGTTGGAATACCGGGCGAGCGGACCGACGAAGTACATGCCGCCGTCGAAGGTCGCGTGCAGCGCGTTGGAGTGCTCGACGTGAAACTCTTTAATGTGTGAAGCAATCTCCGCCACCGGGAAACGCGTGCCGTTCGACGCCACCACCTCGGTCCCGCGCTCAAGCGGATACCACTGCGGGTGGCGCAGGGACACGTAGGTGTACGTCTGCTCCATGTCGGGGAAGTCGAAGCCGGCGACCAGTTCGACGGCGGCGAGCGCGTCCTCGAGCCCGCGCTCCAGGTCCGGGCGCAACCCCTGCAGCTCCGCGACGGTGGGCATCCGGTAGAAGCCGCCCACCTTGACGTTCACGGGGTGGATCGCACGGCCTCCCACCACTTCCATCAGGTCGTTGCCGGCCTTCTTGAGCCGCAGCGCCATCTTCACCACGTCGCCGTGCGTCTTGGCCATCTCGATGACGGACTCGTACCCAAGGAAGTCGGGCGCGTGCAGCATGAAGATGTGCAGCGCGTGAGACTCGATCCACTCGCCGCAGTACAGCAGGCGGCGCATGTCCTGGATCGCGTCCGTGGTGGTGACGCCGCAGATGGTCTCCATCGCCTCCGTGGACGCCGACTGGTACGCCACCGGGCAGATGCCGCAGATCCGCGCGGTGATGTCCGGAGGCTCCGTGTACTTGCGGCCGCGCAGGAAGCCCTCGTAGAAGCGCGGGGGCTCGAAGATGTTGAGCTTGACGTCGACCACCTGGCGATCGCGGATCTCGATGTGCATGCCGCCCTCGCCCTCGACGCGCGCGAGCATGCCGACGTTGAGAACCTGTCCGCCGTCCTTCAGCTGATGCGTCATGACGCGCCTCCCGTCTCGACGGCGTTGCTCGCGGCCTCGAACTCGGGCGCCCCCGCGTTGAAGGTGCGATAGACGCGGACGATGTCCGCATCGGCCATGCCCAGTTCCGTCAGCTGCTGGGTGAGGGAGTCCGTGTTGGCGCTGTCCTGCGGGCCGAAGCAGCCGTAGCACCCGCGCCCATACGACGGACACAGCGCCCCGCAGCCGGCCTGCGTCACGGGTCCCAAACAAGGAGTTCCGGTCGCGATCGGAACACAGAGATTGCCCTTGAGCTTGCACTCCACGCACACCGAATACGACGGAATGCGCGGCTTGCGGCCGTTGAGGAACGCCGCGAGCACCTCGATGAGCTGCTTCTTGTCCACGGGGCAGCCGCGCAGCTCGTAGTCGACGTCCACGTGGCTCGCGATGGGCGTGCTCGTGTCCAGCGTCGACAGATACTCGGGGTGCGCGTAGACGATGGACCGGAACTCGTCGACGTCCGCAAAGTTGCGCAGCGCCTGGATGCCGCCGGCGGTGGCGCACGCGCCGATGGTCACCAGCGTCCCGGACTGCGCGCGGATCTCGTGGATGCGCTCCACGTCCTCGGGCGTGGTGATGGAGCCCTCGACCAGGCTCAGCTCGTAAGGGCCCTCAACCACGGCGCGGGTGGCCTCGGGGAAGTACGCGATGTGGACGTTCTCCGCGATGGACAGCAGCTCGTCCTCGCAGTTGAGGATGGAGAGCTGGCACCCGTCGCAGCTGGCGAACTTCCAGACGGCCAGCTTGGGGCGCGCCGATGCGGGGGCCGGGTTGGCGGTCGCGTGGTCGTGGGTGGCGGCGGTCATCTCACAGCTCCCTCACGCTCATGAGCGGCTCGAGCCGGTCGTAGCTCAGCACGGGGCCGTCGACGCAGATGAACAGCTCGCGCAGCTGGCAGTGCCCGCAGAGGCCTATCCCGCACTTCATGGACCGCTCCATCGACATGCGGATGTGGTTCGCGGCGACGCCGCGCGCGGTGAGCGCCTGGGCGGACGCGCGCATCATCGCCTCCGGCCCGCACACGAACGCCCACGCGCTGCGTGGGTCGAAGCCGGCGCGACCGATGAGCTCGGTCACGAAGCCCACGCGACCCTTGTAGCCGTAGGGGGCGTTGTCGACGGTCATCTGGACGTTGACGTCGTTGAGGTCGGCCCAGCGGCGCATCTCGTCGCCGTAGAGGATGTCGTCGGGGGTCCTCGAGCCGTAGAGCAGCAGGACCTTGCCGTAGGCGTCGCGCTCGGCCAGCACGTCCAGGATGGCCGGCCGCAGGGGGGCCAAGCCGATGCCGCCGGTAACGAAGACGACGTCCCCGCCCCGCGCATCGGCCGCATCCCAGGTGGTCCCAAAGGGGCCACGGACTCCAATCTCGGTGCCGGGCGCGGCATTCACCAGTGCGCGCGTGACGGCGCCGACGTTCCTGATGGTGTGTTCGAGAGGCTCGCCGGCGTCGGTGCCGCGCGGGTCGCCGGCGATGCTGATGGGCACCTCGCCCACGCCGAACGCGTGGAGCATCGTGAACTGGCCGGCGGCGAAGCGCAGCGGCTCGCCGTCGAGCGGCTCCAACAACAGGGTGAAGGTGTCGCGGGTGTCCTGGCGCACGCGGGTGATCGCGAAGCGGCGCGGCACCATCGGGGCCGGCGGCGGAGCGAGCGTGTCCGCAACTGACCCTGCCGCGACGGTCGCGCCGTGGCCGGGTATGGCTGGGTTGCGGATGTCGTCCATGACACGCCTCCACTTGCGACGCTATGCCGCTGAGGTAGAAGCGCCAGGGACCAAGGTCCGGGGAGAGGCGTAGGGGTCACTCGCGGCTGCTTCACGAATTCTTGAAACAGCGTGAGAGCCGTTGTGCAAGAGCAGGCACGGCGCTCTCCGGAGCGGCGCGCCCCTCGACCTCGCCCCCGTACTCTTGATACTTGAAGAAGGGCGGTGAATGGCGTGTCTGGCTACGTGATCTCGTACCACCGCAAGAGCGGCGCGAGCGAAGTCAAGTCGTTCGAGGGTCCCAACGGTCACCGCGAGGCCTTCGCGGAACGGTTGCGTATCGAGAAGTCCAACCACGACCCTGACCTTGAGATCGTGGGCGACTCTCTCGAGTCAGTCAAGCGCACGCATTCGCGATACTTCTCCCGCGCCTGACAGCACGTTCGACATCACTGAATGTCGAACTCGTCCTCCAACTTGAGGAGCTCCTCGAGGGCCTCGCGCTGCGCGCGCACTCGCTTGGCGCGCAGGTCAGCGACGTCGGCAGTCTTGACTCGGGTGTGCGTGCCCACCTTGTGTGAGGCCAGTTCCCCGTCGCGGATCAGCTTCATCAGCGTGGTGCGGCTGACGCCCAACTGCTCGGCAGCCACCGTCGTCGTGAGCTCCGGCGGCACGGAACCAACCGTGACACTGTGACCATCCGCAACTTCGTGGAGCACGCGCGAGAGGAACTGGACAAAGCCAGCGGAGAGCTCGGGAGCAGTTTGCAGGTCGAGCGATGCGCCGTGCGCAGGCATCGATCGCTCGAGGAAGTCGACGAGTAGTTGCGCCTCAGCACGCTCGGCCTCGTCAGCGAACACAGTGGACGATGCGGTCCCAGTCACGGCAGCCTCCCAAGCCACGGTCAAGATACAAGTATGCGCGCCTACACTGACATATGCAACTGAGTGCCAGTTACAACTGACATTACCCTGCTTCTGCCGTGGCCGGAGTCGGAGCGACGCCGCGTGCGCGTCCCAGCGCCGCGGCCTCCTCCACGATGTCGATGCCCGCGGGGCACCACGTGATGCAGCGGCCGCATCCCACGCAGCCGAGCATGCCGAACTGGTCCTCCCAGGAGGACAGCTTGTGGGTGATCCACTGGCGGTAGCGCGACTTCGCGGACTCGCGCATGGGTCCGCCGTGGATGTAGCTGAACTGCTCGGAGAAGCACGAGTCCCACACGCGGTGGCGCTCGGCGTTCTCTCCGGTGAGGTCGGAGACGTCGGAGACGGTGGTGCAGAAGCACGTGGGGCATACGAGCGTGCAGTTGGTGCACGCGAGGCAGCGGGTAGCGATCTCCTCCCAGCGGGAGGATTCGGCTGATGCGCGCAGAGTGTCCGCGACCGTGTCCGTGTCGATGGCTCGGCTTTGTTGCGTGGCCGCGTGGGAGGTGACGGCGAGGGCCTCGTGCGCGTCGTCGAGGGTGGCCGGCGTGGTGTCGATCGCGTCCGCGACCTCGAGGCCGGCGGCGCTGCCGACCTCGAGGACAAAGTGGTGCAGGTCGGGGTCGCTCGGGGCGATCTCCGTGAGCAGCAGGTCATACGACGGTTCGCCGGTCTGGGGGTTGGTGTCGCTGGGGCGCGGGCCGGTGCCCATGGAGGCGCAGAAGCACGTCGCGGCCGGGTCCGAGCAGGCGACCGCGACCACGAAGGTGCCGTCGCGGCGGGCGGCGTAGTGGGCGTCGATGTACTGTCGGCTGGCGAGCACAGTGTCGTGGATCTGGACGGCGCGCAGGTCGCACGAGCGCGTGCCGAGGAGTGCGATCTTGCGGCTGGTGTCGGGGGTGTCGCGCTCGACGGTGAAGTGGTCGTCCTCGCCGTTGTCGCGGCGGCCGCGCCAGATGACCTCCTCCGCCGGGAAGAACACGGGCTTCGAGGACTGGGCGGGGGCGGCGAAGCCAAAGTAGGCGCCATCGCCGCGCTCGCGCAGGCGGTACCGGGCGGGGTCCTGCTGGTCCCCGACCCCCTGCGGGAGGTCGGAGGCCGCACGGATCTCGCCGGTGACGATCGCATCGCCCCGGACCGTGGGCCCCATCACCTGATAGCCGCGCTGCCGCAACTCGTCGATGAGGGCGCCGAGCCCCGATGTCGAGAGGATTCGGATGTCGTCCATGACACGCCTCCACTTGCGACGCTATGCCGCTGTGCGCGAGGCGCTAGGGACGTTGGTCCCGACCTGCCGCGCGAGGCGATCTCAGCTACTAGGGTCGTCGAGGGCGGTGCGACCGAGATCACATCGGATCGTCTCGCCTGACTCCTTCGCACCGGCCGGTGTCGGGCCGCAAGCCCGCGACGTCCCGGAATGTGCCCACCGGACGCTTCGCTCATCGCGACTCGAGACTGGAGCGATCTGCAGAAGCGCCCGATAAGAGTTGAGACGGCGACAATCGCCCGTCGCAAGCTCAAGTGCAAAGCTGAGCTCCACACCGAGCCGTCCGAGCGTGCACTGAAGGTCACTTGGAGGTGTGTTACCGCGTGAACGAAACGGATGCCCGCACGTCTGCGACAACTCACGATGTCGTGCTCGCCTACAGACTCGCCAAGACCGATCTGTACTTCACCCAGAACGCTCGCGCTCTCGACTTGCTTGCGTACGAGGCTGACTTGGGCGAGCGCCTACGCTCGCTGCGCACCCGCATCAATGGCAAATGCAGCGATTGGGTCGATGACCCCGAGTTTGTCGGGGACAGCTACTTGGCGCCGAAGGGCTTGAAGGACTCGAACAACAGCACAACAGACGAGACCATTGAGCTTCGCCTGATGGCGCGCTGCAGCATCGATCTCCACGTCTTCTCCACCTACTGGATGATGACCGTCGGCGAGAAGATCGATGCCGCGCTCTCAAGCAGCGTCCTCGGCTACAGGTTGCGCAGGACTACCCGCGAGCGGTTCAACCTTCTTGGGAGTGGGTCTTTCCCTTCATACATGCCGCGATACCGCAAGTGGCGCGATGGCCCACTGGAAGCGTCTAGAAAGGCGCTCGAAGACGGTCGGGAAGTGGCGGTGCTCACGGGCGATGCCACCAGGTTCTTCCACTCGTTGGACCCGCGCTTCCTTGCAAACGCCGACTTCCTATTGCGATCGGGAGTAGAACTAAACGCGCACGAAACCCGCGTCAATCGCTTGTTCGTGCGAGCACTCGACAGTTGGAGAGAATGCGTGTCGCGCAAGCGGCCCTGGAATGCACAGGGCTTGCCAGTCGGGTTGCCTGCGAGCGCGGTAGTCGCCAACGCCGCACTTATCGAGCTCGACCGTCTCATCGAGACGGAGATCAAGCCGATCAAGTACGCACGCTACGTCGACGACATCTCAATAGTGCTCGAGAACGACGCCAGCTTCACGCAAGCAAGCGACGTATGGCGATGGATCGCACAGCGATCCGCGGGCGCGATCCAGGTCCTGGCGCGGGACGAAGACTCCGCCGAGCCACGGGTGGAGCCGATCTCTCAGGTACTGACAGGCGACGTCGCAGTTTTCTCGCCCGCCTATCTGGGTGGCGCAAGCGTCAAGTTTGGGAATCGGAAGAACTCGCTTCTCAAGCTCGCAGGCACAAAGGGAGCAGACCAACTCAACGCGCTCGCAGAGCGCATCCGCGAATCGTCGAGCGAGTGGCGCTTGATGTCCACCGTCCCCGACAAGCCTGAGGCTGTAGGAGCCGAGGTCGCACGAGCTGTCCAACCCAGCGGAGACCACGGCGGAACTCTCCGCGATGCGGACGTGGTCACGCTGACTCGATCACGGTTTGCGATCTGTGTGTCCGACTACGAGGCTTACGCTCAAGACCTCCCCTCGGCCTCGTGGGCCCCCCAGCGCCAGCGGTTCCTACGGGCTGTCAAGGATCAGGTTCTCGAGTCTGACGCGTTCTTCGAGCTCGGCTCTACCTTTTCGCGCGTCGTTGCTCTGGCCACCGCCTGTGGTGACTACGAGGAGGTCGCGGACCTTATCAATGGCGTTGCCACGTTCGTTGCACATGCCACGGCCACACATCCGGTGTCGATCGCGGGCGGCGTTGACCCCGGCGCCGGCCAAGCGACGATCGAATCAGTTTCCGTCTGGAATGCGTGGCGTCGAGATCTTGCCGAGGAGGCGTTTACGAGTGTTGTCGTGTCACTGCCCGTCACCCGCCAAGAAGCTTGGGATATGGGCACAATTGCGGACGCTCTGTCCTCGTTGGACCCCACCAGGGATTGGTTTCGCCCGGACGACGAACTAACCGAGACCGTTCGCGCAATCAATGCTAGAGACCTCGGTTACGTGGCGCTTCGGCGCCAGTTCTTGCATGGGGAGAACGTGCGCCTCGGAGCAACGGGCCCTCTCCCGCGCCTTGGAAAGGGCGCCAAGTACCCCACTGCGCTGGTGGAGAGTGTGCAGGCGATCTCCGACATTCTCGCGATACCGGCTGGCGTCCAAGCAGGGGTGATGTTCGCCACTCGGCCTGTGCGTCTCGATGAGCTGTACCTAGCCCAGGCAGACGGCGACTCGAGGCCCGCGAGCGATTCGCTCACGCGCGCAATGATTGGTGCGCGTGGGTACGATCCGCGCGACTCTCTCGCTACCGCGGTCGACGAACCCACGACACGGTCCAGGACGCGAAACCTCACGCACTCGGTGCTGAGGGTAAAGGGGGGACGCAAGCTCTCCAGTGCCCGCAAGGTGCATGTGGCGCTCGGCGTTACGCAAAGCGAAGGCGACACCTGGAAAGGCGCGGCGCTAGGCGTCCCAGAACTGACGCTCGCCAAGCGAAATCGGCTCGCACGGCTCGTAAACGACGCGATAGGAACCCGGGATCCCATTGACTACTTCGTACTGCACGAGCTTGCCATTCCAAGCGCGTGGTTCATGCGCATTGCGCTCAAGCTTCGCGCTCACAACATCGGGCTGATCTCGGGAGTGGAGTACGTACGCCGCGACCCAAACCTTGTGGCGAATCAGGTCTGGGCCGCGCTGCCCATTCATCACGCCGAGGTACCGTCCATGTACATCCACAAGCAGGACAAACAACTGCCAGCTCCGCACGAGGAGGAAGCTCTTACTGAACTCGGAAATCTGCGCCTCGAGCCGAGCGCGAGCCGCAATGGTCCTGAGGACATTCCTGTCATAGACCACGGAGGCTTCTACTTCAGCCTCCTAATCTGCCACGAGCTGACCGACATTTCTGCGCGGGCGTACCTTCGTGGAAAAGTCGATGCCCTGTTTGTTCCCGAGCACAACCAAGACACAAAGAGCTTCTCTTCTCTGGTGGAGTCGTCGGCGCTGGACATTCATGCCTACATCGTGCAGGCCAATGACAGGCGATTCGGAGACAGTAGAGTGCGTGCTCCGCGGAAGAAGGACTACCAACGAGACCTCGTGCGCGTATCCCGCGGTACACGCGACTATGTGGTCGCTGCGAAGCTCGATATCGATTCACTCCGGGTTCATCAAACCATGTATCGGCCGGACCCAAATGTGACTGGCTTCAAGCCCTGCCCAAGCGGATTCGAGATCACCCCGGCCCGCGCGAAGATACCCCCCGTCTCGCGACGCCAGACGGGCGATTCCGGCGGTCTCCCCCAGGAGGATTGACTTGGCTTGCTACAACCGCGCGTGCGGGTCTCACGAGCCTCAAAGATCCGAGGAGACCTGGGAATACAGCGACCCGCGGGCTTCGCGCATTTGACGCTCGAGGCGCTCGGAGAAAGCCGAGTCATTGACCCTAACACCCAGCTCGACGTTGGCGTTCTCGGCGCTCCAGGACATGTTTGCACTCGTGACCACTACGAACC
Organism: uncultured Demequina sp.; assembly: GCF_913055775.1. Classification (GTDB taxonomy): domain Bacteria; phylum Actinomycetota; class Actinomycetes; order Actinomycetales; family Demequinaceae; genus Demequina. The sequence goes on from NZ_CAJXJX010000001.1 coordinate 23,655, forward strand.
GATGATCGACTGAGATGAACTTGGCGTGATTGCGCACGGCCCTGCCATCGAAGGGCTTGGTCGCGTAGATCTTTCCAGGAGCAAGCGTCTCGGCGATCTGCCTCGCATTCGGCCCGTAGCCACTGCCGGCTGCTTCTGCGTCGACGTAGACAGTGACCAAGACTCCGTCGCGCGATGCGGCCGCCTGGAGTTCGTCCCACATCCCGGATGACTCCTGGAAATTGAACGTTGATGCCACGACGGAGTGCCGCGCGCTCCGAACGAGATCTACCAGCGAGCCTGTCAACGCACCTGACTGAGCCAGGTGCCCCGGCATGGTCCAGATCGCGTCCACCGAGGTCACCTGCGACTTGGCACCCTCGATCGCCCACAGAGCCGCGACAAGGACCTCCCGTCGAGCACGCAAGCCGTGCGTCACAGCCAGTGCAGATACCTCAGCCCGCTGCTCCGCTCCCAGGACACTCAGCGCTGACCCGAAACTCTCGTCCGCATCAAGTGACGACGCAACAAGGCGTGCCTCCGTCCCGCTCAGAGTCTCTCCGAGACGGCGCATTGCGTCCCCGAGGTCAGGAGAAGAAGCCATACCCGCCGTACCCAGGTAGGTCCACTACGAGCCGGCGGTCAAGGAAGCGGTTGGCCCGCTCGCACGAGGTCTCGGACGCCATTGCGCAGGTGTGACACGCCGCCCCGTGGAGAAAGTCCTCCGGGTCCTTGGGCACTCGCTGCGCACATACTGGGTCGGACGAGCAGCGGTGCGAACGCGTCAGCGCCCGATCCACGATCCGGTTGAGCGACGACCGCTCGCTGAGGCTCACCAGGCCGCCGAGCGTCCCGTCCGAGTCCGATGCGGTCGTCACGATGAGCAGACCCGCAGCAGCAGGGCGTTCGTCAGTCGCTTTCCATGCGTACACACGCTCGGACAGGCTTGCCGCCGAATAACCCGAGTACATCGCCATCTCACGAATCAGCAGATGGCCAAACGTGTGCGCCAGCCAGTACCGCGCGGGCATGAACCTCGAGTCCGCGTCGACATCCTTCGAGGTCTCCGAGAACCGAGCATCGAAGTTCCGCTGGTGGGACGCCCGGTGCGCCTCCCAGAGGTCAGTCGACTCGATCTTGGCTTCCCACTCCGCAACCCGCGCTTCGTCAAGTTGGAGGAAGATGCCTTCGCCACGGTCTTCGGTCGCCACTGCCCACTCTGCACGGGCACTCCGAGTCAGCGGCACCAGCCTCGAAGGCAGGTCGTTCGCGCGCTCCATCTCGTCGATGCGCGTGAATCCCACAAGAGCATTAACCTTGCGCAGACTGTCGACCGCAAGCCCCCGGGACACCCCGAGTTCACGCAGATCGCGATGGAGGTCGCCCAACCCAGTAAGCGCCAGGCCAGTCTGCTCATCTACATGATGAGCACCAGCGGGATCCCGCTGCAGGTAGTTCCACTCCGGTACCAGTAGGTCGATCGGATCGAATCGCGCAAGCTCCGCTTGACGCTCTTCCTCGCTCGGCGGTGGCGCCATCGACGCGGCAATAGCAGCAACAAGGTCGTCGTCCGACAGATCCACCAGGCGCGATTCGACATCGTCCAGCTCCTCGCGGATGCGGTCCACATCGGCGTGGTACTTCTCGAGCTTCTTCGGACCGATCGCGGCCCGCAGCTCGTCACCACGAGTCATGACGGTTTCGGTCTCGCTCTCGGGCATCACGATGACCGACTGGGTGGCGGGAAACCACAGGTTCGAGGCACCGAGCAACATCACACGCGCCTGGTTCACGCACCCGTTCTTGGAGAAAGCCGCCAAGTGCGGGTGCCGCCCACGACAGCGCGGCAGCTTGTCGCGGCCAGCGTCACCTTGAGCCTCGTTCATGGGACGCCGAAGCCCACAGGCCTTGCACTCGATGGTGGCGGACGCACCCTTGCCGACGGTGCGCTCGAGCATCGCAAGTGGACGAATCTCCGCTCCGGATGAGCACGCCTGCCCCTGGTGCACCCACCAGTCGTAAGGAAACTCGTCGAGGTGACCGTCGGTGCACGCCAATAGGTAACGTGCAGCGACTACTTGCGAGGGGTTCTTGCGGATGCGGCCGTCCGGACCTGGGCACTTCCGGTGCTCAAAGCGTGCCTCGTCGGGGCGGAAGGGGTTCGTGTTGACGTAGTTGAACTGGCTGAGTGGCCCCAGCTTGTTGCACCCGGTGCACCTGAGCCATTGCGGGAAGATCCGCGCCGGAACACCAAGGTCCTCGCCCTCCTTGTCCGCGAAGGACCGGCTCGGTGCCCAGGGGAAGGGGCGCAATTGTGTGACACCTGGGAGGAAGTTCTTCACTACTGCTAGGAGGCGCGGCGCGTGAATCGTCGGCACGCTCTCACGTCGGTCCCAGATGCGGTCCCAGTCGTCGAGCCCTGCGGGCATGGCTGTCAGTTGCGGCAGGTCCATCACAGCGCCGGGACCGTAGGTGTACAGCAACGACGACGGTCGAGCCGCGCCAACCTTTGCGCGATTGCGCGACGTCTTCTGCGCACTCGTCGCGTCCTGGTCCCCAAGCGGATCGAGGACTGCCTCATTCGGCGATGTCTCAGTCATCGTCACTTCCCTGGGATGCCTGCCAAGCAGGAGCATGCGTCAACTCGAAGGCCATCAGCTTCTCCTTGAGCGGCGTCACGAGCACGTTGATCTCCGGCTGCACCTCACGCATGGAGTTGGCGACGATGAGCGGAGGCGTGTCGGGCGTGTCGGACAGCGCTCGCGAACTTTCAGGCGACAAGAGCAAGGCAGCCTGCTTCGTCTCATCGGTCACCCGCTCATAGACCAGTTCCTTGCCGTGCGAGACCGCGAACGCCTTTCGCTTCTCCCACTGGCCAAGCCGGTTCAGCAGCCGCTCGGACACCTCTTTCGCCTCCGACTCCCCGCCGGCCACTTTGGCACGCGAGACGATCACTTCGATCATGCCCTTGAGCCGGTCTTTGGCCGTCGACACATTGCCCGCACCCTTCTCGGTGGACACCGTGTCCTCCGCCCGAGTGTCGAGGACGCGTGCGGCACCCACAAGGACACCATCAAACAGGCGCTCGATCGCTGTCAACGAGTACGGCGTGACCGAGAGCGGCTCCACCTGCGAGTAGAACGTCTCGTGGTAGTGACGGAACTGCTCGAAGTGCGCCAAGTCGCGGGGCCGTGCCCAGTTCCCCAGAGTCACGACGAGTCCGGGCCGGCCCGCGTCTCGACCCACACGAGAGGACGCCTGAATGTACTCGGCGGTGTTCTTGGGCTGGCCCACCACCATCATCAAACCCAAGCGAGTGACGTCGACACCCACCTGAAGCATCGACGTCGCGAGCACCGTGTCGAACGGAACGACGTCTCGATACGAGATCGTCTCTCCTGCCCTGCGGTTCTCGGCACGGGCGCGACGTGCCGCTGTCGTGTCCCACTCGGCACCAAACTCCACCGCCATTTGATCCAAGGTGGCGGTGATGTCGGTAGACGATGCGCGGGACGTCAGCTCTGCGATGTGCAGCCCGTTCGGTTCAGTGCCAAAGCGCTGCGGGAAGTTCTTTCCCGCTCGCTTCTTCCGCACGGCAGTCTGCACGTCATCGCGCATGTAGCGGGCCATGCCCGCCAGTTCACGGGTGGCATTGAAGTAGGCGACGAGCGTCATGTAGGGGTCCGCGCTGAATGGCGTGCTCGCCGAAGCCCGGTCCCCCAGCAGCTGGCCCGCCGAGAGCAGGGTCCCGGCAACGACAATCTCGGCAGCAGTCAGACGTACCCCCGTGGTGCTCACGCCCACGTAGCGGCGGCCGGGTGTCTCACGTGAGACCGGGACTTCGGCAGAGAAGTAGGTGTCGGAAACGTCGAGAACCTGCGGAGGGAAGATCGTCGGCTTGCGGCCATACAGGCCCCGGATCTGCGCAGCAGCGTTGCGAACCGTAGCCGTCGACGCCACGACAAGCGCCCGCACCGGCCGTCCCTCGCCGTCCCTCCAGCTGCACATCAGGTCGATCGCCGTCTCAAAGGCGCCGACAGCGGTTCCCAGTGCGCCCGTGATGAGGTGTAGCTCGTCCTGGATGACCAGGTCGGGCGGACGTAGCCGCTCCACGGGGGCCTTGCCCTCGGCTGGTCGGCCATCCTTGGCCGGGTGCTTGCCGCCAGGCGACAGGTCACAGCCCGAGGAGTCGGGGTGCACGCAACCGTGTCGCGCGCACTTCTCCGTCACGTACCCGAATAGGGAGGCCGCCTCCCCTTCGCGCGCCAACCGCGCGAACTTGTCAACGGTGGCGATCACGAAGGAGGGCGTGAGTCGATAGATCTCCTCGTCGACGGTGAGGACCGGCAGCCCCTCCCCCGCAGAGCCACCTTCGGAGAAGGGACAATCGCCGAACTCATCGCCGCAGTACACGCGGATGCGGCGCTCGACGTCGGAACCCTTGACGTTCTTGGCGTCAATCGGCGACCCGCACCATGGACAGCGCTTGAGCTGCAGGACCGTCAGTCCGCGCTTGCTGCCTTCAGACGATGCTTTCGCGAGTTGCGCAGCCGCCTCGGGGTAGCGCTTGGGGGACACGGCAGTGCCCACCCACAGGCCGATGCGGAAGGGCTCGTCGCCCCAGAACTCCGGAGCCCTGAGTCGTGCAACCTCCGCGGCACATACCAGCGCCGTCGCTCGCTGGAACTGCTGCGCCGTGAGCAGGCGGAGCGTGTAGCGCATTAGCACCGCGATGCCGGCGCACCCGTCGAGCTTGCCGTCGGGAGACTCGATCACACCCTGGCGCCGCCGGATCGCGAACGTGAATGCAGCGAGGCCCAGGTAGGCCTCGGTCTTGCCACCACCGGTCGGGAAGAACAGAAGCTCGGCTCGGGCGACGTCGCTTGACCTACGGTCCAAGTGAGGCTTGGCCAGCGCTTCGATTTGCATGAGCACGAAGGCAATCTGGAACGTGCGCCACGAGTGCGCCTTGGGGCCGTCTGCCTTGACCTGCTCGACGGCCTGCGCCAATGACAACCCGGGCTTCGCCTTTCGCTTCTCAGCGGCCTGGCTCTGAATACGTTGGTCAGCCATCACACGGTTCATGAATCCGAAGCACAGTTGCGTTTCCGCGTCCACAGTGAGGAAGTCCAGGCCTGCGCGAAGTTGCACCGCAACGGCAGTAGCATCCTCAACGGCGTCGAGGGCGGTCTCGCGCAGGTGCTCCGGCAGCCCCTCGGCTTCCAACTGACGCTCGGCAATCCACGCGTCATAGCCGTCGACGATGGGGCGCAGCGCGTTCGCCAACGCTGTGCCGTCACCGGCGTCGGCGAGATCGGCGAGTGCGAGCATGTCCAGAGTGGCACCTTCAATCTCGCGAGCGCGAGTCTGAGGCGTCTCGGAGACGGGCAGCCACGTGGTCCGCACGTGCGTCGTACGACGCGATTCAGGATTCATCGGCGCCCAGTCCACCGAGCACGTGCGGCCCACGGCGAACTCGAGCCTGTCACGATACTGAAGCTCGAGTCGCGCGAGTTCGTAGTCGGTCTCAGCACCACCGTCCGCGAGCGGATCGGTGACCGGCAGGAACACGTCGTTGCCACCGGCGTCGATGTCGAGACGCGTCTGATAAAGCCACGCATCGACGGGGATGCGACGCGGGGTGTGCTTGTCGTTGCACAGGGCGAGTTCGACGATGCGCATGTCGCCTTGGTCCATCACGTCGACACGGAGCACCACTCGGTCCTCGAGCACGATGGTCTCCGTCTCGCCGGGCGTGAACGACTGCACCGGGACGATGCTGTGGTGAAGATGGTCCTTTCGCGCGTAGCGGCGTACGGGGCGGCCAGAAGGCGTCTCCTCGTCTGAGCGCTGCGAGTGATAGGTCCCCCACGAGGAGTGAACCGTCACCGACTCCAGGTCGCGGGGCACCTGGAAACGTAGCCCCATCGAGGCGGGGATCATGAGGCCGCGCCGCAGGGGGGCGTCCTCGCCTCCGTCGTCATCATTGGCGACGGGATCGTTGCCGTCCGGCTCGACGGGCACGCCGCGGTCGAGATGCTCGGAGTCATCAACAACTTCGCTGTCAGTCTCGTCGTCACCGCCCGCTGCAGGAGTGGGCCCTTCGACGAGTTTCGCGGGTGCGATGCGACCGACCAGGTATAGCGCGTCGGGCTGGGCCTCGAGCACCTCGTTCTCGCCATTGGCGGGACCGAGCAGCTCGCGCTCGAGGATGTCGGTGAGGTTCTCTCGGTCGGTCCACGAGGCCCCATCCGGCGCGTGTGCCAGCGCGTATTCGACGGGACGGTCAGGCTTCGTGGTGGGCGTGTCCGTCACTCGACGTCACCTTCTTCCTCGTCGTCGTCTTCGACCAGTGCCGCGTCGCCTTGAGCGCCGGCACGTCGCAGATTCTCCTCCAACAGTCGATCGAGTACCTCGACGCGAGCGGCAGGGCTCACGGTCCAGCGTTCCATCTGACGGTAGGTGTGAAGACCGTGGTCGAGTGGAACGTCGTCCCAGCCGTAGGCCGCCATGACCGCCTCGTCGAGCTGGACGTGAATCTCTCGCATGCGCGCAACGTCAGCGTCAGCCGAGTCCACGACCGACGGGTCGTTCACGAGGTTGTAGAGCTTGGTGAGACCGAGATCGCGGCGCAGCATGATCTCGCGGCGCTCAGATTCCAACACACGGCCAACCTCATCGAGCTCATCCGTCGACTCGGGCCGGGGGAAAGTCTCAAAGACGTCCGATGGCGTATAGCGCAGATCCTTGCGCATGGTGGTGCCGTATTTTGATACCCACAACTGATGAAGGGAACTGCTGACTACCGCCTGGAACGCCCGAGACTCGGTCGCAAACACAATGAGCGCGTGGCTCGGAACGATTCCCGCGGATGCTCGCACGGGCATTAGGGTATTACTCGTCTGCGCAATCGCCACGTATTCGCTAAGACCTGCGATTGCCAAACGCATCTTTGCTCGACTTCGAAGAAACTGCCACCATGGCACTGATCCCGTCGATTTGGTCTTCTTTGCCCGATCAGGACGTACCATCCTGTCCAGCCGCATGAACGGCTCCTTGAAACACTCCGCTTCGCTCAATGTGCGGTCTCGCATGTCAATGACCCAACGCGACGGCGCACTGTCAGGTCGGGAGTTGAGATCGTCGCCGTTTAGGTAGGGCCGGACTACTTCTCGGTTCTTTGGATCCGCCTTGATTAGCGCTTCCGCTTCGCTCGGGTCGAGCACAAAGCCGTCGCCAAAAACGATGCACCCCTGAAACGCGATGCCAGAATTCTCGCTCAGACGCGCGGGTCTCGCATCAATTCGCCCCGCGGCCTCGAGCAAGGATGAAATGCGTCGGACCTCCAGGCCGTCAGCGAATCTCGACACCAGCTCCGAGACCGCGCCATCGCTCCCCCACAAAGCCGCGTACTCCAGGTTTGCACTCTTGGCAGGCCACGCGCGCGACTGGACACAACGTGCGATCGTGAAACCCGACGACACCAACTGATCGAGTCCGACTTCTCGCGTGTCCCCTTGCGCCACCGTATTTGTCGCAATAAGACCCAATGAGCCGTGAGGAGAGGCCAGCGAATGTGCACGTAGCAGGAAGTAGGCAACGAGGTCAGCGGATCCGCGAGTTCCGCCAGCGAGTACGTTTACGAACCAGTCGCGGACTCTGGCACCAACAGCAGCCGTCAGCTTCTGCCCGCCAAGAAATGGCGGATTGCCGATGACCGCGTCGAAGCCGCCGCGCTCCATGACGTCCGGCACGGCGAGCGGCCAATGGAGAGGCTTCCAGCGCTCGTAGTCCGTCTCGACCTCGGGCGTGAGCCCCACGTCGACGATGGAGTCGAGCATCGTGGAGTCTCCTCCACCCGCGCCATAAGCACGGTCGACAGCGATGCGAAGGCTCTCGTACGCCTCGTTCAGCTTCTTGCCTGGCTTGCCGCCGAGTGGAAGCCCTGCGGCGATGATCCCGTCCGCGACGTGCGCAAGTTGCGCGACGGTCTCCTGGTACTCGTCCCAGAGGCGCCGCTTCGTGCGCGATGAGCGTTGGGGATCCGCATCGTCCACCGCCGTCGCGAGGTTGCGCCGCAGGTCGACCGCACGACGAATCGTCGCATCCACGTCGAGCGACTCCACGTAGCCCGCTTCATCCCCTTCGGCCGCCCAGAGGAGGCCGGCGTGCTGGCTGCGCGACCGGGAAGCGACCGCATCGGGATCAATGTGCAGCGCCTCGAGCTGCTTCGTCGACGTGATGCCCAGGAGCGAGTTGCCATGCAACACCTTGTCGTCCACGAAGGAGAACGGCAGGTCCGGGTCGAGCGAGACAAGCCACAGTGAGATCTTGCACATCTCGACTGCCATGCCGTTGATGTCAGCGCCGTACAGGCAGCGCGCGACCACCTGGCGGCGCGCTCTCACGCGGAGGTGCTCGGCCTGAGCGGATGCAACACCCTCATCCGTCCACGCCTCGATCACCTTGTCGGCGAGGTACTCCGCAGCCGAGACAAGAAACGCTCCAGAGCCGCAGGCGATGTCCGCGACCTTCAGATTGAGGATCTGATCCGAGGAGAGGAGGCGCCACTCGTCCCTGTTGGGCGTCTGATACGGCCCAGGCTGGTAGACCACGGGCTCGAGCGCGTGCAGCACTACTTCTCGCGCGAGGTCCTTGGGCGTGTAGTGCGCGCCTGACGTTGCTCGAGACGGCGTCTCGGCGACGATAAGGCCACCTACCGGAATGACCACCATGCGGTCACGGAGGTCGCGGCGGACAGCCCCAGCGAATGGTCGCAGACGGTCGCGCAGGACCAGGTCGCGCGTCACTGCCACGAGCGCCCTCTCGGCGTCGTCGTCAATGTCGGCTGCGAGTGCCTTTGCCAGAGCGGCTCCTGAGGGCGCCTTCGCCGCCGGCTGAGAAGCCTTGACCCATGCGAGCACGCTCTGGGAAAGCTTCTTGAGGTCGGGGCTCTCCGCGGCCAGGCCCTCCATCGTCTCAAGGGGGATCTCCGGTTCCTCACCTTCGCGTCCGAGCAGGCCCAGCGTCGTCTCATCGACCTCCCGCGCCGTATAGCCGAGCAGACCCTCGTAGATGTAGCCGATCTGCTCGACATCCACGTCTCGGAACGAGACCGGACGCCGCTGACCGCCGATGGTGGCGTACTGCAGTGCCCGGAGCACTTCAAGCATGACGCGGTCGGAGACGGTCACGGCAAGGGCCCCGACCTCGTCGCGGGACTCGAGGAACTCAAACCTCGACGGGTCGAACAGGGACCCGCCGTATGAGGGAAGCCGCATGTCTTCAGCACTGACGCCCTCGTATAGGGCACGCGAGGTCGCCAGAAGCCGGTGCCAGGTGTCGCTTGTCGCGTCGAGCGACTCGGCGTCTTCGTGGTTGAGGCGCCGTTCGAGGGCTCGCAACTGGCCGCCCATACCGTAACCATCGACGTAGAGCGCGGACTGCGGCATCATGGCGCGGTCCTCGGCGAAGAGCAGGAACACGACGCGCATCATCACCGTCACCGCCGCGTCATAGACGCGATGGCGATCCGCGGGCAGCGGATCCGGCTTGCCCGTCTCACGCGCTGACAGCAGTCCGTCCGAGAAGGCGCCCACCAGCAGTTCGACCGCCCGGCGCACCTGAGTGCCCAGGGCGACCGTGAGGTCCTCAGCTGCTGTCACCGAGTCCGCGAAAATGGCGGCCGTTCGCTCCTCGGGCTTGCCTCCTGCGAGTCGGATGGGGCTCAGGAGCGCGAGGAACCCGTCGCGCACGTCTGGCTCCTCGATCCACGTTTGGGCGTCGACGATTCCGGACGCCACCAGGGCATCCTCCGGCGCGCTGACAAGACCCCACCATCGGCCGTCCGTGACGACCCCGACGGGCACCTTGTTCTCTCGCAACAGGTGTTCCATGCGATCGATGGGGCTCGCCGCCCAGCCATCGGTTCCTGGCTCGCGCAGGTTTGTGGCCGCGTCGACGGCTAGAACGAGCATGTGCGCCGAGCCTTCTCGCGAGAAGGCGAGCGTGGGAGCCACTGAGACGGAGCCGTCTGGAGACTCGATGGGCTTCAGGTGAGGCGAGGATGCTGCGTCAACCAGATGGGTGCCCCACCCCGCTGTCGACTCGAGAACTACCCTGACCCACGCGTCCCGGGCGTCGCGGTACGAGACTGCCGCGCCCTCCGCTGAGGGGTCGCTCGTGTGCGCGTCCCACGTACGCTCAAACTGCGGCTTCGCGTCGCGAAGCGCGGCCTTGGCACCGTCGTCCATGGCCGGAACGCCTTGCGGCCACACCTTGCGCAATGCGGGGACGGACACGAAAGGTCCGTCGCGATCGACCAACTCGAGCCACTCGCGATAGCGCTGGGCAACCGGCTTCACAGGCGGCTTCATGACACCCTCCCTGCCGCCGCATCGGCCGGCGTCAGCGCGAACACGACGGCCGCCGCAGAGACGTACGGCTGCACATCCACGTACCGCGCCCGAAGCTCGGCGATCTCTCGCGCTTCCTCGTCGGCTAGTTCGTTGAGTCGCCGCTCAATCGACTCGATGTCCTTGCGGTACTGGCGCAACTGGTCGGGGTTCATCGAGAACAGGGCCTCGCGCTCCTCCTCGAGCGAGCGCCGCATCGTCGCCACGGACTCTTGCAAGTTGAGCCGGAATGCGCCATAGATTTGCTCCGCGCGCGCGATGTCCGCGGCCTCGCGCTTCTCAAGGTCGCTACTCACGCTCTCGCGCCGCGCATCGGCCCGGCGATGCATCGCGTTTTCCAAACGCGTCCGCAAACGCCCTCCCTCGGCAGTCCATAGCTGCGAGACGTGACTGCGAAGGTCTGCGTCGGCGAGCGTGAGATCCGGGTCGTCCAAGGTGCGTTCGAGCAGCGCCTCGACCTTCGCCTCCGCGAGCGCCTGACCTCGCAGACGTACGCCCGCGAGGAAGACCTCCTCATGAAGGCGGAGACCCCCGCGACCCACGAGTACGAGACGGCTCGCGGCGGCGACGCAGGACTCCTCGAGATCGTCGACCACCACGGCCGTGACGCGGTTCATGGCGGCGTCGGCGCTGAAGAGCGATGCCCGCAGGGTTCGCGACGCCTTCCGCATGAGCGCATGACCCAGGTGCACCCGCACGATGGTCTCGTCGGGATCGTCCTCAGCGATGTCGTCTGCGAACGTGATGGGACGGAGCGTGTCCGGCTGCAGGCGCGTGGCGAGCCCTGACGTCGCGTTCTGCCAGCCGCGAGCCAACGGAGGGAGCTCGAATACCTCAGCGTCTGTCAGGTCACTGCCGACCTCGCGAAGCGCAGGCTGCGCGGTCACGGCGAGGGCTGTGTCGACGACCCTCCTGCCGTTAGACGCAGTGAGGTGCATGCGCTCCTTCTGAGAGTCGAAGGTGCGAGCCAGTTGCGTGAGTTCTCGATTGAGCTGGGCGCTGCCCGCCATCGCGCGGTTGACGGCTTGGGTGTTCTTGTCCGCACCCGCCTTTTCCGTTGCTATCGCGATGCTGCCGAAGTGACCCTGAATGTCAGAGTCGATGACGGGGTTCACGGAACCGAGGTCACCCGCAATGGTGGACACCTTCTCGGCGACGCGCCGCATGAAGTCCATGTCTGCGGCATACGTCGCTGCGGTCGACTCGGGCAAGAACTGGAAGATCTGCGGAGTTTCGGTCTGTCCGTACCGGTCGATGCGGCCGATGCGCTGCTCGAGCCGCGACGGGTTGAACGGGACATCGAAGTTGACGAGACGATGGCAGTGATTCTGAAGGTCGATGCCCTCGCCTGCCGAGTCGGTGGCGACGAGCACGCGAATGGGATCCTGGGCGGGATTGGCGGTGAAACGCGCGCGCACGTCGGCGCGTTCCTCCGCATCCGTCGAGCCCTGGATGACTCCCAGGCGAGACTCGTCGTATCCGCGCTGCCGGAGGTTGCTGACGATCCACTCGAGCGTGGAAGCGTACTCCGTGAAGATCACCACGCGCTCGTTGGACCAGTGAGGCTGGGCCGGGCGACAGATGGCGTCGAGCCACTCGATCAGGGCGCTCAGGCGGGAGTCCGGCTTGTGCTCGTACGACAGGCCCCATGCGCTGAGTGTCGCGATCTGCTCCGGCGTCGCCGCGACCAAGGGATTGTTGCCCTTCGACTTGCGGAGGGCATCGAACTCCGGGTGCTCGACGGCGCCCTCTTCCTCGTCGCTCTGGCTGCTCCCTAGGACTTCCAGGTAGTAGTCATCCTCCGGTTCCCACTCCGAGCTCCCTGTTGCGGCTTGGGCGTAGAGACTCAGCGTGGACGCGAACGCGTACGGACTCGACAGGAAACGCTTCTTGAGCAGCATCGACACGATGTCGCCGCCGCGCTTCGTGTCGTTGGCGCGTGCACTCTCGGTCAAGATGCTGTCGAGCGTTTCGAACGCCTCCGCCTCGTCATCAGAGGGGCTGAAGGTGATCGTCTTGACTTCGCGCTTGCGGAAGTTCTTCTCCGCGATGTCGCGCTTGAGTCGGCGCACGGTGACCTCGGCGAGAGCCTTCTCGTCGACGAGTGCGCCGCGGCTGAAGCGGCGGTCGTCGACCATCTCGAGGAGAGCGGTGAACGACTCGGTGTGCCCGTTGTGCGGCGTGGCGCTGAGGAACAGGCGATGCTCGCATTGCTTCGCTAGCGCGCGTACCGCTCTCGTGCGCTGGCTGTCCACTGCGTAGCCGCGAGCCTGGCCAACCCGCGACGGGCTCGAGGGCGCGGCATGGTGAGCCTCGTCGACTACGAGGATGTCGAACGCGTAACGCCGCGCTGAGTTTTCGATGCCGACGTCGCTCAGGACGTCGCGCACCAGGCGCTGGGCACGCAGGCCGGGGAGCCACGCCATGCTGATGATGACCCGGGGGAAGAGCTTGAGCGGGTTGGCCCCGAGCCCGTGGGTGCGGCGGACCTCTGCCATGAGCTCGCTGTTGACGATGACGAAGTCGAGACCGAACTTGTCCCGCATCTCCTCCTGCCACTTGGTGGCGAGGCTCGGAGGACACACGACCGCCACGGAGCGGGCCCGGTGACGGAGCAGGAGCTCCTGGATGACGAGACCGGCCTCGATGGTCTTTCCGAGGCCCACGTCATCTGCGAGCAGCAGGTTGGCGCGCGGTGCCTGAAGCGCCCTCCGCAGTGGCTCGAGTTGGTAGGCCTCGACGTTTGCGCCAGAACGGAAGGGAGCTTGGAAGGCCGAGGGGTTCGCGGTGGTGACCGCTCCCCACCGCACAGCGTCTACGTATGCCGCGAGCATGTTGGGGTCATCGAAGCCGTCTTCGGAGATCACCTCCGGCAGACCTTGATCCGGCGCGATCGAATGACCGACCTCGAGTTCCCAAACCACGTCGAGTTCCTCGCCCAGGCGGTCTTCCGCGAGGGACTGGAGCGACACCACGTGGTTGAGGCGCGGCCGACCGTCGTCTGCAGGGCTGCGTGGCAACGCCTGTTCTCGCACGTCGGAGACGGCCCAGACCTCTCCGCGGACGTCAACGATCTGGCCGGGCTCTGGCGTGGTAGGTACGGCAGTCAAGGATCTTCCCTATCGCGAGGCAGCACGCGGGCGTGCAGTTGGAGCTTCTCGGAGACTATCGGGCGCGTCGATCCGCTGGCGAAGCCGTGTGACGCGCGTCGCACTCAGGCACCTTCGCTGTGCGCTTCGGCCTCGATCATGACGCTGTCTGGCGGCACCATGCCTCGGGTTACCATCCACTCCATCAGACGCTGAACGCCGTCGACCTTCTTCTTCGCATCCTGCGTGAGCTTCTTGCCCTGCCCGGAAGAGTCGTTGAGCTCCTCGAAGGCAAGCAGCTCGTCGGTCGCTTCGATGAGTGCATTGCCGGCAGCTACCCACTCAAAGCCCGGTGCCGTGTCGACTCCAATGCGTTCGGCGACGAGGCGTGCCGCGAGGAGGTCTCGGAGTCCCGCGAGAACCGCCTCCGACGATTGAGCGCCGAGCGTTCTCCCGAGCGTGACCGCGGCGCCACTCCCTACGCCGGCGACGCCACCAACCACCATCAGGCCGCCTGCGATGCCTCCCGGCCCCAAGGCCGACAGCCCTGCAAGAAAGGCTGCTCCTCCGGCAAGACCTGCAGGTGCAGCCGCGACGGCAAGAAACGGTGCTGCCACCACCGCCACACCTGCCAGAACAACTGCCGTTGCCAGCGTCGCGACGCGCTTGACTGCCCGTCCCTGTTCCTCCCCAACTGTCTTGACCTCGTCGACCGCACTCTCGACGATGTCGACGTAATTCTCGAGAATGCCAAAATCCATCGCTACTTGGCGACGCACTCCGGGCGCGACTTTGGAGTAGTCCACGCTGAATGGCAGTAAGGGATCCACTCGATAAAGGTGGACCAAGAACATCGGGATCTGTTCCGGAGCAACCCTGCCGTGCAGCCAAGGCTTCATGTCTCGGTCGAGGTCATTGAAGATCGGCCGCGACCCAGAATCCTCTGCGGCCTTCAGCGCCTGCGAGGCCAACCACTCGCGTATACCACGGACACGTTCCCGCTTGTCTTTAGCGCCTCGCTGAGGCGAAGTCTGCAGAGCCATCTCAATGCGGTAGGAGTGCTGCATCGTGACAGCGGTCAGGAGGTCGCTGCCCGACCACTCGTCCCGATCGGGACCTTCCCTAGACGGCACGACCCCGCGCTCTCGGACACCATAGAGGGCGTTGCCGATCTCCCTGCAAATCTGCGGCTGCTGCAGCGCATGCGCAACGCCGTGGTCCCTGAATCGCCCATTGAGCGCAAGATTGACAGCCTCCGGGATCGGGCCGCCAATCCCGCCCGCGTTCGGCACGAAGTCCAACGAGTTGTACACGTTGACCCACGCTTCCACCGCCGCAAGGTTCGCGTGCTTGTACGACTTCTCTGCGAACTTTCTGAAGGTTTGGCGCCCGAGCGGCGAGCCGAGAGTCAGGAGCAGCTTGATATTCATGCGCTCCGGAAGTTGACCGAGCAATTCCAACGCGACCGCGGTCCCAAGAGAGTGCGCGATAACGACCCAGTCACCTTCAGCGTTTCCGAGGCCGTGGAGTACACGCCTGATGATAGTTGGATGGCTGTCGGCGGCGAGGAACGCACGTACCTGGGCAAACATCGGGAAGGCCGCCACGCTCACCTTCTCCAGCGTCGCATCGTCCAGCGGCCCTCGGCCGGGAGCAAACCTCGCACCTGCGATGCGATGCGCCACCACGCTTTGCCGCGCAGCGAAGTCAGATCTGGCTACACGATCAGTGGCCTCGAGCGGCAATGTCCCTTCATCGCCGGCGCCGGTCGAGAGCAGATCGTCGTAGTGCGGTTCCACGGCATCCGTCAACTCAACGGGCGAACGCTGGCAGTCCGCCAGCGCCTCATTCAATGGCGTGCGCCAGTCCACTACCTCAGCACTATTGATTCCGTGCAGGAAAAGCACCCTCACTTGCTCTGCCATGGAGGCTAGCCTACAGATGGCGGCATTCGCCGGGAGCGCACGACGTCGAACCGCAGGGCGCGCGTCTTCGGCGCTGACAGGTCAACTCGCATCCACTCCGCCGACTCGCCGACCGCCCTTAGGAGATCGTCCTGCCGGGGTTGGCCAAGCAACTGACGGTAAGTGACGACCGTCCGAAGCAAGCGGTTGTAGTGCTGGAGCTCTCGACTCAGCGGCTGGGCAGGCACATAGCGCTCGATAGCGGCGCCGTCGGAGCTCGGGTAGACCCAGAACGGCACGACCTCGGACTCGGCATCGGCCCGGCGTGCCACCGCGGACGAGAACGCGGCCTCCCAGGGGTCGTGGTAGCGGGCATTGAGAGCCGCCGCCCGATGATCATGCGCCACGTTCTTCCGCACTGCGTGACCCTTGTATCGATGGACCCGCCCCTCGCGCTGCTCAAGATCGACCGGGTTGCCGGGCAAGTTCCAGTGGACAATCGCGTGGCTATAAGTGTGAAAGTCCAAACCCTCCTGGCCCACGGACGTCGACGCAAGCACAAACGGCCTGAATGGCGAGTTATAGGCGACGCGCACGGCACCTTCGCGCACCACTGCCTTGTCATCGGACTGCGCGCGGCCATAGCGCGCGGCGAAGTGACTGCCGACGCGATGTGGCGTGAGCTCGATGCGCCCCGATTCGACCGAGACGTCTTCGACCACGTTGGTCGCGGTGCGTGTCGAGAGCGCCTCGCCGATCACGGCAGATAGCCGGTCGGCGCGCGCGCCCGGAGCGGCATCCTGGAGCCCCTCCGACTCGAGCAGGACGTGGACATACTCATCGAGCACTGCCTGCAAGCCGCCGTCGATGCCGTGGTGCAAGACGCCGCGCCAGTACGCCTCGCCGTCGTGCGACCGCAGCAGCGCGATGATCTCCGGCTTGTTGAACATCGACCGCAGGCCCAGTGCGATCTCCACTGCGCCGCCTCGAAGTGCAGCGTCGCCGAGTGCATCAGCGCCGCCTGCAATGCGCGAGAGTGCGCGCAAGCCGACGACTCCAGGACCTGCGATAGCGACGTCAGTGAGCACCCCGGCGAGGTCGTGCGGAACGGCGCCCAGGCCGAGCGCGACCGCGCCGGACGGCTCTTCGACAGAGTCCAGACGTGCCAGAAGTTCGAGGTGCTCTCTCAGCCGGCTGGTGCCATCGCCCTCGTCGATCGCTCGCGCCCGGATCAAGCGCGAGAGCTCACGCGCGCTCACGCCCTCGACGTGCCGGTCGAGCATCGCCGCCACAACCCAGTACCACCGCGAGTCCGTCGCGCCCCCGACGTCCGGAAGCGGCGGCAAGCGACCGAGCAGAGTCTCGATCCGCTCTCGAACAATCCCGATCATGTGTTCGCGATCCATCGGCATCGCGCCAACCTCTCGTGCGATGGCGAGCGGATCGGCGACGCGTGCAAGCGCGGTCGACGGGTAGAGCAGAGTCATGGTCGTGCCCGCAGGCCGGTACTGGAGCGGCGCGGTGGTGGCGCGCTGCTCGTCGTACGTCCGCCCGGCGAGCCCGGCGTGCTCGAGCGTCAGCCGCTCGGCCTCGTAGCTCGTCATCACTGCGATGGCCTTGGGAACCACAGCCCATGCCGAGAAGATCAGCCGCTTGGTGAAGCGACGCAGCTGCTCGTCCGCGTAGTCAGCTCCGAGCTCGTAGTAGGGCATCGACGGCGGGAGCCATGCGAGCTTCCATGCTCCGCGGTCGAGCACGTCGGCGAACAGCCCTCGGAGCTTGGCATTGCCTGGGTCGATTCGCGCGTACGACGCGATGTCGACTCGGCTGAGCATCCCGGACGCTTTCTCGAGGAGTCGTGCCAGCGACGGGTCACCGGTCTCGACAGCCGCCTCGAAGCGCTTGCGGATCTGGTAGGTCCCCCGCTCCATCAGGTTCAGCGGGTACGGACTTGAACGCCAGTACTCGAAGACATCGTGGCGGTCGAGATGCCTGGCAGCTGCGTCGAAGGTCACCCATGACCGTAGGTCCGCGCGATCGATCACCGCTCCGGGCATCGGCGCCTCGCGCAGCATCCCGTCACGGTCGGGTGTCGAGGCCAACCTCTCCATGCGGCTCATCACACGCCGCAGCGTCTGCTCGACGCGATCGCGGGCGCAGAGCGCCTCAGCGGTCGGCCCACCAGCCACTGCCGCTTCCCTCATCACGCGCAGATCGTCGCGGACACCCCGTGCCGCGTCCTCACCCGCGAGGAAGCCGACGGTGCGTTGGAAGTCGTCGTAGTGGTCATCGCCACTCGGCTCGTCGGGAAGTGTGTACATCTTGAATGGAGTCGCGGACAAGAGCAGCACACGCGCCTTCTCGTGATCGAACACCTCTCGCGCGAGGTCCGATCCGTAGCCTTCGCCGTCGAGCACGTCCTTGAACCGCTGGAACTCATCGAGGATCACGAGGTCGGGCTCGAGGTGCTCGACCGCAGCGCGGGCGACCACGTGGCGTAGCCGGCCAACAAGGAGGTTGCGTTCGTTGCGGAGGGTCGAATTGGGTTGGCCGCGGGTCTTGCGAAACCTATCGACGCACGCCTCGAGTTCGTCAACGAGAGGTCGGCCCCGCGGCCCGATCGCGTGCTCAACGGCTCGACCGAAAGAGGAGACCAACTCATGGTCGAGGGTGCCGCGATCGAAGTCTCGGAGGTATTTCAGGAAGTTCTCCTCTCCCACTCGCCCCTGAAAGAAACGCCTCCAGGGGCGAGTCGCAAGCTTGCGCCTTCCCCAGTGCGCAGCAAGCATCCAGTAGAGAAGGACCCGCTCTGGGTACGCGCCGTCAGACGCGCCGTCGCTGAACGAGGTGCCAGGCGTGAACGAGATGAAGTTGACCTTCTCTGCGCGCAGGTCTTGCAGCGCCTTGGGTAGGAGCGTGAGCCGGTCAGCGTGCCGCAGCTCGGCGCCTCCGACGACATTGAGACGGCTGAGGTTCTGTCGCGCGATCTGGGTGTTCGAGCAGATGTAGACGATGTCGATGCGGTCTTCCTTGTCCCACAAGTACTCGACAGCCTTGGCGATGACGCCCTTCGCAATCATGGTCTTGCCGAGCCCGACCTCGTCGGCCACGAGGAACCGCTTGGTCCAGTCCTCATCCGCCCATAGCCGCTGGAACGCGTAGTCGACCGTGCGACGCTGGAAGTCCTTGAGGCTGCCGAGAATTCTCTCGGTGTCTGGACGCTCTCGGGACGCACTCATGAGCGCTTCTCCGTGTGGACGGACCACACGACGTTCCAGAGGTCCTCGAATCCCTCTGGCATCAGTTCGGCACCGCCGCGCGCCTGCCTGAGCTCGTCCATCGCCCCGGCGATGCGCGCAAGCGCCGCGTCGTCGCGCCCGACCGCGTGCACGAGCGGTTCGAACAGCGCCACGTCTTCGTTGGTACCGCGGTACCCGCCTTCCCAGGCCACCGCATCGGCGCCAGCAAGCTCCGCGAGCAGCGCGTCGTACGCGGGGTCACCGAGCAAGAAGATCAGGTATCGCAGCACGTCACGCTGAGACTTGAGCACCGAAGCGAAAGCGTTCTTGCGACGGTCGCCGACGTCGCCGGTGAGCTCCGCCTTCACCACGCACCGACGGCTCACCTTCGCGTCGCCAATGCCCGCCGTCGTCTCCAGGGCGACGAACGGCGTGACGTTATCCGTCGCCAGGGTCCAATCCATCACCTCAGCGAGCTCGCGAGCATGGCCGTCACGTGCGATGGAGATCGGCCATGCGACGGTGCTGCCCGGCGGCTCGGGCGGCACCACCAGCGCGACAGCCACCTGCGCGCGATCGTCGTCGATCGTCGCGACGTGAGCAGAGACGCCTGCCTCCGCGATGGCGCGATGGAATGCCTCGATCTCATACGTGGTCGCGATCTGGGCGTCGTCGATCCCGTCCGCTTCGGCAGCCGATGCGGGCTCGAGCATACGTATGAGACCCGGCGCCTCTTCGGTCCCATCGAGTACTTGCTTGACGCCACATTCGCGCGTCGCGCCGCGCAGTACGACGTCGAACTCGACGTTCCCTCCCCAACGCGCGCTCGTGAGGTTGGCACTGCCAGTGACGACCTCGGACGTGCCTCCGTCGAGATCCACGATGAAGGTCTTGGCATGAAGTCCTTCGTTGGCGCCGCCGAACTCGAAGCCGACGGCTTCGGCCTCGCCAACCTCCGCGCCGGCCTCTACCTCTGCCAAGCGCTGCAGGACGTTCGTGTCCCAGCCGGCGAGCGCATCGGCGCCAAGAAGGTCGAGCGACTCTTGCCGGGTGATCAGCGTCCGCGAGCTCGCAAGAGTGCCGAGCGAGCGAACCCCAGCGCGCGACAGGAACGGGCTGATTGCGAGGACTCGTCGAGCACGGTCCGGGAAGGGCCACACTTCGGCGCCGTCAATGCCGATCGGCAGCAGCTCGCCCGAGGTGAAAGGCGCCGGCACGACGAGCCGAGTCTCCCGGAGCGTGCTCGCGAGGCTGGCGATCTGCTGAGCGCGGTCCGTCGCAAGCGGGCGCAAGCCGAGACCGGGCAGGGCCTCAACGAAACCGGCCATCGGCGCGGCGTCGATGGTCCCGCCCGGGGCCTCGTCGAGCACGAGCGCCGTATCCCACGACCGATCGAAGGTGATGTTCCGGCTCAGCACGACGACCCGGTGAAGGAACGAGGACCGTGACTCGTCCGCGAATCGAAGCACCCAGACCTTGGGATGGAAGATCGCGCCGTCTCGTGGCGCCACCACCTCGCGGACGCTTTCCTCCACGAACAGCAAGATGCTGCGGTAGTTCGGCGGGACATGGATGCCGCCCGCCTGGCAGAACACTGTGGTCCGGTCCGCGTAGCGGCGTACAGCCTCCAGCAATCGCACAGGGTCCGCTGCGTCCAGGTCCGAGCCGGCGATACGGTCCTCAAGCGCAAACGAGAGCGGCGCCAGAAGCATTGCGGTGAGGTCCATCGAGTACGTGGTGCCGACCGCGACGTCCACGCCCATGCCAGCGGGCGGGCGCAGCGCATCTGTGAGGAGCACGCGCGTCTCAGGGGTGAGTGTCATGCGGCGCCCCTCGCCTGGTAGAGGTCGCGCAGATGCGCTGAAGTGTTGGCCCAGCGGAAGTCGAGATGACCAAGGCCGCTCGATCCTGACCAGCGATCGAGCGCCGACTGGTTCACGAACCGGGCACGGCTGCCCTTGATCTGGCGCTCGCGGGTCTCGGCGAGCCGCGCCGCGTCGCTGCTCGTCAGGAGATCGCCTCGGGAGCTCGCGATGTCCACCCAAGAATCCACGAAGGCCCGCGTCGTGTGGCGAAGCTGAGGGTTGTGAGTTCCGATGAGACGCCACCATGCAGCCCGGTCCCACGTCGCGGCGAGCTCGCGTGCGCCGGAGTCCTGCCACTCGGCGAGCGAATGCTCGTGGCCGACGAGCACATCCTCTCGTGCGCCTTTGCGCGCCAGCGCCACGTTGTAGACGAGTGCGGCGCCGTGAACAAGGACGCTGAAGCGCTGGGCGTGGTCGACGAGGTCGCGCAGATCCTGTGGGAGCTGATCCGTATTGCCAATTTCCCACGGGTAGCCCGCGGAATCCGGACCGTCCATGTTGGGCGGTGGGTTGCGCGTAAGCCACGCGAGAAGCGTTCCGCGTGTTCGCGAGGAGATCCGGTACGAGAGGTACTCCTCCTCGCGGGCAGTCAGTTCGAAGGTCACCTGGCCCAGAAGTCCATCGGGTGGCGGAGGAAGCTCGGCGTCGATGCCGTCGCCGGGCAGCGTCATGTGCGAGTCGATGTCGTCGGCGTCGGCGGTCCTATCCCTCAGGGACCTGAAGTCCGACAGGCGACGGTAGTAGGCGTTCGGGGAAGATGCGTCCACCAAGCCCCAGTTGCCGAGCGCCGACCAGTAGACGTCACTAGGTAGCCTCTTGAGTGAACGCCGCGCGACGTTGCCCATGACGCCTTCGGTCTCACCACCCGCGAGCAGGCTGTCGATGAGGCGGTACTGCAGGTGCCGGAACTCCGCAGACATCTCCGCAGGCGTGTGCTTGCGCGACGCGGCTTGCATGAGCCACGGCAGGAACAGGACATACCGAAGTCGTGTGTGCAGGGTGGACGTGCCGGGGAACATGGCATTCGCGAGGGTGTCGCGGATCGCGCCGATGCCCAGCTCGTCAATGGTCCCCTGCTCCCGGAAGAGGTCGACGACCTCCAGCATGCGGCGGCGCTGCTCGTCGTCATTGTCGAGCCATCCGAATGCCGAAGCCATGATGTGATCCTGGCGCAATGGTGCGACATTTCCAACAGGTCGACGTGCCACGGTTGGCAATGTCACAGGGCTCTGCCAGGCTCACGCCATGACAGTGTTGGGCTTGGACGGATGCAAGGGCGGATGGGCCGCCGTCGCCATTGACGACGAGGGTCTTGTTGGCTCGTTCGTGGCCGCGAGCATTGCCGATGTGGAAGCCGAGGCGAATGCGCGCTGGAACGTCGCGACGATTGTGGTCGATATCCCCATCGGACTGCCGGATAGAGGCCCTCGACAAGCCGACATCGAGGCTCGTAAGTTCATCGGGCCCCGCCGCAACAGCGTCTTCCCCACCCCTGTGCGCAACGCGGTCGAGTCGTCTACGTACCTCGAGGCATCAGCAGCATCAATCGCTGCGTCTGGCAAGAGCCTCAGCAAGCAGGCTTGGGCAATCACGCCGAAGATTCGCGAGGTGGATGCTCACATCAAGTCGGGTGACGCCTCCGCTCGCATTCTCGAAGGACACCCGGAAGTGTCATTCCGCGCAATGGCAGGAGAGTCGATCGACCACTACAAGAAGTCGCTGTCTGGTCTCCTCCTGAGGCGAGAGTTGCTTGCAAGCGAAGGAGTAGCGTTTCCTGAGGGCATCGAGCGCGAACTCAAGGGCTGCGACCTCGACGACCTCCACGATGCCGCCGCGATGGCATGGACGGCGCGGCGGGTTGAGCGTGGAGAGGTAGACAGCAAGCCGAACGCTCCCGAAGTCTTCTCCGATGGGCTGCCCAGTGCGATCTGGTACTAGCGAGAGCTCTAGGAGGGCCGCATATTCACGGCTCCTACGCTTCCTCAAGTGGATGCCGCCGTACGCCAGTTCTTCAGAGAAGGCCTATGCAAGGTCGAGCCAACGCTTTCTAGTCTGGAGCGGAGCGGTGGCTGCAACCTCGTGTTGCCTGGCAACAGGCCTAGTCTTTCTCCTGGTACTTTCTCTGACTTCGGAGTCAGCGGAGTCTCATATCGGCGCACTGTCGGTGCTGTCAATCCTGTGGCTCTGCTCAACAGCATGTTGGCTCATAGCCATGTCTCTCGCACCGAACCCCGACCTCGAGGTGCGGGTGAGTATAGATGAGTGAGACAGTTTTCGGAGCAGTTGCATTGGCCCTCTTGTTGGCTTCGCTGCTCCTCAGTGCGGGATACGTCATCAAGGTTGTGGCACTAAGGCGGGAGTACACACGGCGTCTCTCTGGCGTGCCTCCGATAGAACGCAATCTCGAGTTCTCAGCGGTCGACCCAGAGGAGGTCGCATGGTCGCTCACTGAGTTGCAAGTCCGCGGGTACCCTTCGCGCAGCCAGTTTCAAGAGATGGAGGAGTCGTCACGGCTTATCTACGCTGCATCGCTCGAGGGCAAGGTGCGCACGAGTGGCCTCTGGGCGACCACGTTCGCGACCGTTTCGACGATTGTCGTGTCGATCGGCGCAACGCTGCTCGTCGGGAGGATCAGTGAGGGCAGCCCGCTGAGCGCGACGGAAATCGCGACGAACGTGCTCGTAGGAGCCGTTCTCGCGGCATTCGCGATGGTGCCTGGGTTCTCGGCAGTGATCGCGACGAACCAGCGACGGCGATGGGAGAGCCTGCTCGAGTCCTACCGGAGCTCGGGGCGTGGAGGACAGCCCTGAGCTCCGATACCCGCACGCCTCGAAACTCAAGCCAGCCCGCGCATCGGCCCTCCCGAGCCGCGTGCGCCTAAGCGCCCTCAGCCATCGGCAGCCGCCCAGACTTGACCGCCGCCAGCAGCGCCTCGTGGTCCGCTTCCGTCTGGTCGGCATAGGCGCGCGCGAAGCGGGCCATCGCCTTGTCGACGTTCTTGCCGGCGCCCAGGTAGCCGGCGATCATCGACGCTCCGCTGGTGCGCGCTTGGCCCTTCGCGAGCAGCCGCCCGGCCAGTCCCGCATAGTTGGCCAGCGCACTCGCGGAGATCTTCTTGAGCGACACCGCGCCCTTCATGTTGCGGAACTGGCGCACGTAGAAGTCGCGGCTGTCCACGGTGGTCCAGCCCAGCAGCGGATCGCTCACGGTCTGCAGCGCCTGCTGGTACTCGACCACGCGCTCGCCCTGGTGCCCGTGACGTGCGTTCTCGCCGTGCACGTACTGCGCGAGCACCGAGCGTCGCGCCTGCTTGAGCTGCAGAAAGATCACGTCGTCCCCGCTCGAGCCCTCGAGCAGCGCCACATACGCGCGCAGGCCCACGGACCCCACGCCCACCACCTTGTGCGCCACATCCACCAGCGTGTAGCCGCCCAGCATGCGCCGCCAGTGCGGGTCCAGCGTCTGCAGGTAGTCGTCAAGGCCCTCGGCGAGCATCTCCGCCTCCGCGTCCGGCAGCCGGGGGATCAGCGGCGGCTCCTCGACAATGCGCCGCTCGCCCTTGTCCTCCGCGGTGAAGCGCGGCAGCGCACGGTCCGAGGTGCGCTTGCGCGCACGCTTGGCCGCCCGCTTGAGCTCGGAGTCCAGCGAGCTGTCCGAGGCGTGATGGGCCAGGCGGTCCATGTCGAGACGCTCGAACGATCGGCTGAACAGCGGCTGCTCGGCCAGGTAGCGCATCTCGTCGCGATACGCCCCTGCGCACGCGCGCACCGCCTCCTCGCACTTCTTCTCCGACGTGCCGTTCTCACGGCCCGCGACCCAGGTGCTGGCCACCAGCCGGCGCAGGTCCCACTCCCAGGCACCTGGGTGGGACTCGTCGAAGTCGTTGAGGTCCATCACCAGGTCGCGCTCGGGCGAGGCGTAGAAGCCCACATTGCCCAGGTGCGCATCCCCGCACACCACCGGCGTGATGCCGGTGGACGGCAGCCGAGCCACGTCGTCGGCCATCACCACCGCCGAGCCCCGCAGGAACCCGTACGGCGACGCCGCCATGCGCGCCACGCGCACGGCCACCAGGTCAGGGATGCGGCCCTCGTGGTTCTTCTCGATGAGCCCGATGGGGTCGCGGTCTTGTGCGCCGATGCGCCACTCGGCCAGGGCGCGACGCGGGACGTTCTTGCGTAGCGACTTGCCCAGCGCGTAGCGCTCGGCGCGGGTGTCCGGCCGGGTGCGCAGCGACTCGTAGGCGACGCGGTTGTCGTCCACGTCGGTCTCTGTCAGGACACCGTGTGACTGCGGCTCTTGCTGTTGCACGTGCGCACTCCCCTCCGCCCCGCTCGGACCGAGGGAGACCCCGCCATCGTTGCACGCGCACCTCCCGCTCCCCCACCCTTGCCCGCACCAGGGGCGTTCGCTACTGTCAGAAGGCCAATCGCGCGTCCGACAAGCTGGGGGGGTCCCGTGCGACCCATGCTCGCCATCGCGGCTCTCGCCGCGAGCCTCACTGTCGCGACCGCGAGCGTCGCGGCCTCCGCGTCTCAAGAGGACATCGACGCGTTCATCGCTTCTGCGATGCCGCAGTCCAAGGTGCCGGGCCTGGCGTACTCCGTGGTCGAGGAGGGCAGCACCGCTGTGGCCGATGCGCGCGGCGTCACCCTCCAGGGCACAGACGTAGCGGTCACGCCGGACACTCCGTTTGTCATCGGCTCGATCTCGAAGAGCTTCACCGCACTCGCCGTGATGCAGCTGGTCGAGGCGGGCGAGGTCGAGTTCGACGGCGCGCTCGAGACGTACCTGGACGGGTTCGCCGGACAGCCGGCGGGGCCGGTCACGGTGCGCCAGCTCCTGAGCCACACCAGCGGATACTCCACCCTGCAGGGCAACACCCCGCCGGTCGAGACCACCGGCGACGCCGACGACCTCGCGCGCGCCGTCGACGCGCTTGCCGACGTCGCACCGGCCTATGCTCCAGGCTCGCAGTGGGAGTACTCCAACACGAACTACCAGATCGCGGGGCGGCTCATCGAGGTCGTCAGCGGCGAGGGCTTCGCGAACTACGTCGAGTCGCACATCCTCGAGCCGCTGGGCATGGACAGCAGCTTCGTGGCGGACGGCGAGGAGCACCCGTCGATGGCCACCGGTCACACCCCGTGGTTCGTCACCAAGCGCCCGGTGCCGGACGGCCCCACCCAGCCCCTCTACGCACCGCAGGGCGGGGTGATCGCGAGCGCGAACGACCTGGCGCTGTACATGGCCGCGATGATGAACGGCGAGGACGACGTCCTCAGTGCCGAGGGCAAGGCCACGATGATGCGTCCTGCCAGCGCCGCCTTCTCGTGGTACGGGCTCGGCTGGTTCATCGACACCGCCGCGGGCACCGTGTGGCACTCCGGATCCACGCCAGGCATCGAGACGCTGCTCACCATGGACCCGGGAGACGGCACGGGCGTCGCGGTGCTGACCAATGGCGGCAGCGGCATCGGCTTCGGCGAGACCACTGAGCTGCGCAACGGCATCACCGCCCTCGCGCTGGGGCGCGACTACGACGGCGAGGGCTCCGCCCTGGCGCAGCAGGCGCTGTTCGTGTCCCTCACCCTCCTTCCGCTGCTCTACCTCGCAGCGATGGCGTGGGCGTGGTGGCACCGCCCTGCGATCCGCGCCAAGCGGTCGAACATCGGCGGTCTCTTCAGCCTGTGGTTCCCGCTGCTGACCACCATCGCCGCCGCCGTGGTGATCCTGTGGCTGGTGCCCAACCTCATGGGCGCTCCCCTGCCCACCCTCCGGGTCTTCCAGCCCGACATGGCACTCGTCATGACCGCCACGGCCGTCATGGGCGTGGTGTGGTCGGTGTTCCGGCTGACGGTCGCGTACACCGGGGGTCGGCGCATGGTGGAGCAGGGGTAGTTCTCGCGGTCGCTGACCCGGCCGATCTACCCTGTCTACCCTTTCGGGGGTAGACTTCTACCCATGGCATTGAACATCAAGAACGAGGCGACCGTCGCTCTCGTGCGCGAGCTGGCCGAGAAGACCGGCCAGTCCCAGACGAGCGCCATCGAGTCCGCGGTGCGCGAGGCGCTGCAGCGGGTCGCCGACGACGACCACGCGAGCCGCGCGCAGGAGCGCTACGACCGGGCGATGGCGATTGTCAAGGAGATCGATGCATCGCTGACGGACGAGGATCGCGAGAGGCTCCGCACCGCACAGGACGACATGTACGACGAGGACGGTCTGCCCGTATGGTGATCGACACCTCGGCGATCATGGCAGTCCTGCTTGCGGAGCCTCGACGCCCGGAGGTGCTCCGCGCGATCGCGGACGCGCCGTCGTGCGTGATCGCGGCTCCCACGCGCGTGGAGCTCACCGTCGCGCTCCGGCACACCATCGGAAGCGCGGCGGAACGGCGCTCAGAGTCGTGGCTCAAACGCTTCGAGATCACCACGGAAACCTTCACCGCCGAACACACGGCGATAGCGATCGATGGATTCCGCGACTACGGACGCGGCTCCGGCCACCCCGCCCGCCTCAATTTCGGAGACTGCTTCAGCTACGCACTCGCGATCGCTCGGGAAGAGCCACTGCTGTTCGTGGGCGACGACTTCACCCACACCGACGTCCAGGTGGCGCTCCAGCGCTGACCCGACCCGCGCATCGGCCCAGCGCACGCCACTGAGTCCGTCGACTATCAAGAAGACGGACAATATCCTCCATCAAACGAGAACAGCATGGGCGCACTGTCGAAGTGCGCGTCGCGCCGACCAAGTGACCAGAAGCACCGGCCTGTGACCTAGCGCCACTAGATCTCGATCCCCGCGGCCTCGGCCAGCGTCTCGTTCGCCACCCCATACGGCACGTGGACCCCCGCCACATGCGTCAGCGCCCCGGTCAGGTGCCCGTCCTGGTCGTCGAAGAACAGGTGCGGTCGCAAGACCTCCAACACGCGCGCCTTCTCAATCCCGCCCAGGAAGAACGCGTCATTGATGGTCACGCCCCACGAGCGCAGCGACTGCACGGCGCGCTCGTGCGCGGGCGCGGCACGGGCCGTCACCAGCGCGATGCGCACGCGCGGCTCATAGTCCGGGTCCTCGGCCTGCAGGGCGGCCTCGATGCGCTGGATCCGATTCAGATCCTCGACCAGCGGCTTGAGCAGCCCGGGCGCGTGGGCGACGTCGCGCTTGGCGACCTCGTTCGCCACGAAGCCCTCGAGGCCGTCGGTCTGGAACACGCGCTCGGACTCGTCCGTGGCGAGCACCGCGTCGAAGTCAAAGGCGATCCTCAGATCCCGGTCCCCCACCTCATACGCCGCCGAGTTCGGCAGCACGTGCCCCGCAGGGTGTCCGGCGCGGACGGCGGCCAGCACATCGTCCCTGTTCTGCGACAGGAACAGGCTCATGCCCAGCGCCGGGATGTAGTCCAGCGGCGACCGGCCCTGCGTGAAGAACGCGCGCGTCACCGGCAGCTGATGCGCCTCGATGGACCGCATCACCCTCAGCCCCGTGTTCGCGGCGTTGCGCGACAGCACGATGACCTCCACGAGCGGATCCCGCGGGCGCAGGTCGTTGAGCTGCAGCAGCCGCTGGATGAACGGGAACGCAGGCCCTGGCTCGAGCGTGACGTCGATGTGCCGGTCCTGGTAGTCCGAGTACGCCGCCACCCCGTTCTCCTGGAAGAACGCGTCCGACTCCGTCAGATCGAACAGCGCGGAGGACGCGACGCCCACCACCAGCCGGTCGGACAGGTCATAGGCGGGCAAGAAGACCTCCAGGGGCGTACGGCGGGACGATGCGCGGGCTGGCTTCCGCGGCGAGGTTCCACGATATCGGTGGCCGCGTGCGTGACGCACCCCGCAGAATCACCCCAGCGCGCGCACCACTGCCACCGTGAACGACCACGGTGGCACCCGCCACGTCTCCTCGGGCGCCACATCGACCACCTGCGCATGAGGCGTGACGGGCGACGGCTGGAACGGCTCGCCTTCGTCGGGCCCTGCTCCGGCGAGAACCGTGGCGCTGCCGACCACCCGGCTGGGGCCGCCCGGCAGGGCGATCGACAGGTCGCGCGAGTCATCGGTCGCGTTCACGAGCCTGAGCACGTACTCCTCCTGCCCGTCGGCGGCGACTCGTGCGGCGCACCCGGCGACCACACGGCGCTCAGGGCGCCTGTCGTCGAGCACGTCATGGCGAAGCTCGCCATCGACCCACACTCGCAGCCGCTCGCCCTCGAGAGCGGCACGCACATGCACTGCCACACCGGTCGAGAGCCCGGACCACGGGTGCGGGCCGTCGACGTCGTTCGAGATGCCGTCGGAGTGCGCATGCACCACCGTCGACTGGTTCTGCCAGCCGCCGAGTTCCACCTCGAAGTAGTCCTCGTCGCCCGCGCCGCCGATCCGCACCGCCACACCCCGCTGACCGGTCACGCGCTCGAGCATGAAGTCGACGGCGCAGTCCGCACCGACCGGCCCCAGGACAGCCTCTCCCCCGTTCACGTCCACGTCTCCCACGGGCGCGCCATCGAGCGTCACATCCCAGACCCGCACATGCGCTCCGGTAGCGCTGATGCGCGCGATTCCCGGCTGGCGCGACGGCACTGACACGTCGAGATCTCCATCGAGGTCGACCTCGATCATGCGCTCGCCGCGTTCGACGGAGAACATCTGCTGGACGTAGTAGGACGGGCTTGGCAGGACGGTATCGGCGTCGAAGTAGATGAGGTCAGGGACCCACTGCGTCGTCCCGATCCTGGCGAGCAGCGGCGCGTAAGACGCCAAGGTCACGATGTCGCTGTTGCGTTCCATGCCGATCATGAACGCCGCCTCCGCGAGCGCCGAGCGCACGCGGTTGGTGCGGGCGGCGTACTCGCCGAAGTACACGGCTGGCCCCCCGCGGTCGTAGCTGTCGTACCGGTCGAGGTTCTGGTGGAACCACCGCGGGGTGCGATAGGCGTGCTCGTCCACGACCGCGACCCGCTGCTCGCGCGCGTACTCCCACCCGCGTTCGAAGTCCTGCCCGAAGGGCTGCGGGCCTGCAGTGCCGATCACGGTGACGTCGGGGTGCGCCGCCGCAAGCGCATCGGCGATCATCGCGAAGCGCACCTCGAAATCCTGAGTGATCTCGTCCTCGTTGCCCACCCCGATCATGCGCAGCCCGAAAGGCTCGGGGTGGCCCACCTCCGCGCGCCGCGCACCCCACCGGGTGCCGACGTCGCCATTGGCGAACTCGACCAGGTCGAGGATGTCCTGCACGTACGCGGGCATGTCCTCGAGCGGGATGCACGCGGCACGACCTCGGAGGTTCTGGCAGCTGACGCCCGCCGCCACAATGGGCATCGGGCTCGCACCGAGCCGTTCGCACAGCTCGAAATACTCGACGTAGCCGATCTGTCGAGACTGGTGGTATCCCCACGTGTTGAAGCTGGGCTCCCGCTCGTGCCGGGGTCCCACGGTCTTCTTCCAGTCGTAGAGGTTCGCGAGGCCCAGCCCGTGCGCCACGCACCCTCCCGGGAAGCGCAGGAATGACGGCCGAAGTTCCTGCAGCACCTCCACGAGATCCTCCCGGAACGTGAGCGGCTCGCCGTCGTCGCCTCGGGGACGGAGCGACACCACGTCGATCTCCATGACCAGGCCGCGGGGGACGTCGATCTGCAGTCGCCCGTTGCCCCCGCGGTGAGCGGTGAGGTCGACGCCGACCTCGTTCCATCCACGCTCGGGAACCACTAGCTCGGCGGTCGCGATCGCGTCACCCGCGTCATCGACAATCGAGACGGACGCGTGGCCCACGCCTTGGACCCGCCAGGTGAACGCCGCCAGACGGAAGGACTGGCCCGCGGCGACGCGGACAGCGTCGAAACCCTCGTTCTCCAAGCGCACCGGCCCAGCCAGGCGTACGTACGTGCCATTGTTCGGGTGCACGGGATCCTCGCTGCGGACCTCGACCGAGCCTGCTCCGGTGTGGTGCCACGCCGTCAATGGCCCCCAGCCAGGACGGTCGGCAGCGGTGAACTCGAAGTCTCCGTTGCGCAGCAGCTCAGCGTTGAGCCCGCCGTCGAGGCTCCAGTTGATGTCCTCGAAGAACAGCCCCCACAGGTCCGGCGCGACCTCCACTCCGGTGGGATCGCCGAGCGACACAGACAGGGACCGGGGATGGGTTTCAGACATGACTTCCGTTCTGGACCGCGCACGCAGGCGCAGGAGGACAAGGGTTAGGGGGCACCGGACGGAGGGCTTTCATGCAGCCGATGCGCGGACACTCGCCGCTCGGGCGAGCGCACGGCGCTGGGCCACGACCAGGGCGACCGTCACCATGAGCAGGATCGCGCCAATGACGTCACGCGTGAGGACGGCCCCGGCGCCGCAGGCGACGAGCCATGCGACCGGCGCGCCCGACCACGGCATGGGACGTCGCCACGCCATCCACACCGTGACGAAGCCGGCGATCAGGAGCACGGAGCCGTAGATGCCGATCACTGCGGAGGTCTCGGAGATCAGCAGAGCCGTGCTCTCCGCCGAGCCCGATTCGAGAAGCGACGTTCCCGTCGACCGGAACCACAGCAGGTACGGAACCAGGGTCACGACCGCGAGAACCACCATCCACGTCCCGCTCGCGAACACCATGCGTCGAGGCACTATTGACATGCGCATCTGTGTCATCCCTTCAACCCCGCCGTCAGGTTCAGAGAACTCACGAAGTAGCGCTGAGCAACCAGGAACAGTGCGGTGGTGGGAATCATCGCGATCACCGCGCTCGCCATCAACTGCCCCAACGCCGTGTAGTCCCCGAAGAGGTTCTGCAGCAGCTGCAGCCCCGCCGTGATGGGCATGTTCGAGATGTCGTTGAACACGATCGTCGGCCACAGGAAGTCATTCCAGGACCCGGTGAAGGCGAACAAGAAGATGACGATCAGAATCGGCCGGATCATCGGCAGGATGATGCGCATGAAGATCGTGAAGTCCCCCGCGCCATCAATCCTTGCCGCCTCATCCATCTCGCGAGGGATCCCGCTCATGAAGCTCCGCACCAGGAAGATGTTCGCTGCGGTGGCGACACCCGGCACGATCATCGCCCACGGCGAGTTCACCCAGCCCAGCGTCTGAACCACCTTGTACAGCGGGATCAAGTTCACCACGCTCGGGAACAGCGAGACAGCCAGGAGAACGAAGAACAGCACATCGCGACCGGGGAAGCGCATGCGGGTGTAGCCGTAGCCGGCGATCGACACGACCACCACCATCAGGACTGCGTGGCCGGTGGACATCACCAGCGAGTTGCCGAACCACCGCATCACCGGATACGTCGAGACGCCGTCGAAGAGCGCCAGGTAGTTCTCAGCGACCCAGTTCGCGGGCAGCAGACTGAAACCGGAGAACGCGATCTCGGTCGGCGACTTGAACGACGTGGTGAGCGCGAAGAGCATCGGGATGATCCAGATCGCGGCGAGCGCCGTGACCAGGGTCATCGCGATGGCGAGGAGGATCACGCTGGAACGGCTGCGGTGACGCTTTCCGGTGGACTGCGGCGTCGCGTCCTCGACGCCCGCTTGCTTGACCTGCATCACGTCAGTCATCGCTGCTCCTGAACATCACTCGGAACTGGATCGCCGAAATCGCCATGAGCACCAGCCCCAGCATCACCGACATCGCGGCCGCGATACCGGCGATCGCCGGGCCGTCGCCGAACGCCAGGTCGCGGATGTCCATCATGAGGACCGTCGTCGTACCTGCAGGCCCACCCTCGGTCATCATCACGGGCTGGCCGTAGACGTTGAACGACAGAGCCGTCGTCATCACGAGCGTGTAGAGGAGGGGGAACCGGATCGACGGCAGCACCACCGCGAAGAACTGGCGCACAGACCCGGCGCCATCGAGCTGCGCGGCCTCACGCAGCTGTTCGGGAACGTTGGCGATGGCGGAGCGGTAGATGATGAGGTTGCCGCCGATTCCAGCCCACACCGTCAGGGTGAAGATCGTGACCCATGCCCATGGCTGTGTGGTGGTGAACGAGATGTCGGTCCCAAACACGTTGTTGATGAAGCCGAAGTCACGATTGAACATCAGGCTCCACGCGAGCGCGCCGGCGGACACCGAGATCAGGCCAGGGATGTAGAAGACTCCTTGAAAGATGTTCGCGCCTCTGTCGTTGATGCCTCCGATCGCGAGCGCGAGCAGCAGAGGGACGACGATCAGAAGCGGCACGGCGATGCCCACGAAGATGAGCGTGTTCGCCAACCCCGAGCGGAACTGCGAGTAGAACGGTGACTCGGGCTCGAAAAGGATCTGCTGGAAGTTGTCGAACCCGACCCACGTCGGCTCGCCGATGATGTTCCATCGTGTGAACGCGATGTAGAAGCCGTAGACGGTGGGGATCAGCGCGAAGATCGCGAAGATCACCAGGTGTGGCCCGATGAAGGGCAGCGCGCGCAGCGTGGCTTTCACGGTTTCTCCCGAGTCGGCGGGGGCGGCCCAGGGCCGCCCCCGCGTGCTCGTCAGTTGCCGGAGGCCGCTTCGGCCTCGGCGATCTTGCCGGCAACCTCGTTCTGCATCGCCGCCAGCGCCTCTTCGACGGGGATCCGGCCGCGCACGATGTCCTGCGAGTTGTCCCACAGCGCGCTCATCACGTAGGAGGTGTAGATGTACTCGCCTGTCGCCAGGGTCGACCGCGCCTCCTCCGTGTTGGTGAGCAGCGCCTGGGGCAGCTCAGAGTAGGCAGGGTCCTCGAACGCGACGTTGCTGGCAACGACCTGCCCAGCCTCACCCCAGTAGGCGGAGTTCAACCGCAGGTATTCGAGGAAGTCGGCCGCGCATCGGTCCGCAGCCTCGCTTCGCCCGCCATCGATCAGCTGCACAAACGAGTGCGACTCGAGCATGTTCACGGGCGACGACGCATCCGCCTGGAGGTTGTACGACAGCCCCCAGTTCAGTCCGTCGATCGAGTTGCGGTTCGAGATCGCCCACGTGCCGTCGGGGAACACGAGCGCCTGGCCGCTGTTGAATACCTGGTAGTCGTCCGAGTCCTCGGGCGCGATCAGTCCAGCCTCGTCCAGAGCGAGCAGGTCGGAGTAGATGTCGACCATCGCCTGCTGGGTGAGGTCGAGCTCACCACCGGGCGCGAACTCGCTGCCCACGTTGAACAGTTGGGACTCGACAACCGCGGGCACGAACAGGCCCGGCATCGCGTACACCCCATCAGGGAGCTGGCCCTCGACCTCGAAGAGCTCCTCCGTTGTCACAATGCCGTCGTCGAGCCAGTGCTCCACGCCGTAATCGGCGAGAAGATCGGCGTTGTAGTACGTGACGATCCCATGCAAGTCCAGGGGCACGGCGTACTCGACGCCGTCGAACACGCCAGCATCCCAGGCGACGTCGAGGTAGTTGTCGCGGTTCAGCTCGGGGTTGATCTCCTGCAGACTCGCCAGGGGCTCCAGCAGTCCAGCTCCGCCAAACTCAGTCACACGCGGGCCGTGGATCAGCAGCAGTTCAGGTATGTCCTCACCCGTGTTCACGACGCTGTAGAGGCGCGGATAGAGGTCGTCAGCCGGAATCGGCTGGAAGTCAACCACGCAGGCCTCGGCCTGGCCGTTGAAGTCGCTAACGAGCGTGCTCATGAACTCGCCGTCGGCACCGGTCAGGGGGTTCCAGAACGTCACCTCGCCGCTCTCCTCCTCGCCCGCGGAGCACGCGGACACCACCAGGGCCGTGGCCGCCACCGCACACACCGTCGCTACCACTCGCGTCGGATTCACCATCAAGAACTCCTTTGTCTTGTTCGCCGCCTCATTGCGGTCAATCGCCAGATGCGCCTGATGTATCGTTACATGTAGCGATACATCGATGCTAGACTCGGCTCGCCGTCGAGTCAAGTCCTCGGCCCACGAACGCTGGCCTGCAGGCGCAAAGGAGTGCTGTGGCAGTAACCATGAGGGACGTCGCGAACGCGGCAGGCGTGTCTCCCATGACCGTCTCGAACGTGCTGCGAGATGTGCCGACCGTTGACGAGGAACTCCGTGCGCGCGTGCTGCGTGCTGTCGACGAACTCGGCTACGAACTCAGCCTGACCGCGCGACAGCTCCGTTCCGGTCGCAGCGGCCTCGTCACGGTGATCGGGCTGGACATCAACGATCCGTACTTCTCCGCGCTCGCCTCGTCACTCGCGGCGGGATTCGCTTCCGAGGGGATTCACTGCGTCATCGAGCAGAGCCGCTTCAACCCCGGTGGCGAGCGCGGCGCACTCACCGGCGCACACCTCAAGCGCTTCGACGGCGTGGTGCTGAGCTCCGTGGGACTGTCCTACGAACAGATGGACAGCCTCGATGTGAACCTGCCGCTCGTCATCATGGGCGAGCACGAGGCGCCACCTCGGTTCGACCACATCATGATGGCGAACATCGACGGCTCTCGGCAGGCGGTCGAGCACCTGCTCGCGTCAGGCTGCCGTCGGGTGATGATGCTCGGCGGCTCCGAGACCACGACCACCCACGGCATGGCTGAGGCGCGCACGGCAGGGTGGCGCCAGGCCCACAGTGAGGCGGGGCTGGTCGCCGACGAAGCGCTGGTCATCCCTACGCCGCACTACACGCCCACGGAGGCACGCACGCTCGTCGCCGAGCACCTGCGCGTCGATCGAAGCATCGACGGCATCTTCGCCGTAGCCGACGCCATCGCCATAGGCGCGCTCGCGGGTGCCCGGGACGTGCACCGCGAAGTGCCCACCGAACTCCAGGTGGTCGGATTCGACAACCTCGCGATCGACACCCTGCTCAACCCTGCACTCTCGTCAGTCGACCCCGGCATGGACTGGATGTCACAGATGGCCGTCCGCCTGCTGCGGGATCGCATCGCCTCGCACGGCGCCGAGCACGAATCCGAGCACCTGGTCTCCCCGGCTCGGCTGGTGGTCAGAGAGTCGAGCGGCCGCTCGGAGGCATAGACGCGATCTGACGGGTGCTCGGATGGCCACCACCGGAGTGGCCGCTTCGAAGCACGGCGTGCCACGCTTTCCTCAGATCTCCCCACGCTCTCCCCATTGGCGAAACCGCACATTCCGGGCACTCTTGATAAGGCCCGAATCGGGCACGCACCACAAGGGGGACCACCATGACCATCTCGCCACCCGCGCACGCGGCCGCCGACGACTGGACCGAGCACGTCTTCTCGGCAGCGCTCGGCGCGATCGACATCCTCGCCATCCACCTGGGCGACCGCCTGGGCTGGTACCGCGCCCTCGCAGTCACGGGGCCGCTCACCGCCGACGAGCTCGCCGAGCGCACCCAGACCCACCCCCGCTACGCGCGCGAGTGGCTCGAGCAGCAG
>NZ_CAJXJX010000002.1 GCF_913055775.1 uncultured Demequina sp.
TACCCTTGTCCGGTGCCCTCCGATGTGAACTCCGCAGCGGCCGCCGACGAGCCCGCGGACAGTGTGCCCGCGGACAAGCCCGCGGCGACCGAGCCCACGGCCACCGAGCCCACGGCCACCGAGCCCAAGCAGCGCAACCGGGCGCTCGTGGCCGCGATCGTCGCCGCCGCCGTCGCCGCGGCTGTCGCGGTGGTCGCCATCGTGTTCTGGCCGCGGCCCGACGACGACGTCCAGGCGTCGGGCACGCCGTCCACGTCCCCAGCGACGCCAGCGCCGTCCACCACGCCATCGCCATCGCCTTCGGCGACCTCGTCAGAGGCGGGCATCGCGCCCGGCGAGATGGTCGTCCAGACCACGGGAGCTCCGATCGCGATCTTCGCGAACGCTGGTGACCAGGAGCCGAGCGGAGAGCTCAGCGAGTGGTCACTGTACGGGTCGCCCACGACGCTGCTGGGGTTCGACTCCGTGGAGATCGACGGCGCCATGTGGATCGAGGTCGAGGGCATCGGCGCCCCCAATCACGAGCGCTCATGGGTGCGAGCCGACGACGTGACCGTCACCTCCACAGACATGGCGATCCACATCTACCTCGACGAGCGGGAGCTGGAGCTGGTGGATGGCGCGGAGGTTGTCCTGACCAGCGCCGTGGTCATCGGGGCGGACGAATCACCCACGCCGCTCGGGACCTTCTGGGTCACGGATCCGCTGGACTTCAGCACCAACGACACCGGCGTCTACGGCGCATACGCGCTCGGGCTCAACGGCTTCTCCGAGGTCCTGGAGGAGTTCAACGGCGGGCCGCCACAGATCGCCGTGCACGGCACCAACCAGCCCGATCTCGTGGGTCAGGCGGTGTCGAACGGCTGCATCCGCGTCCCGAACGCTGTCGCGCTCGACCTGGGAGCCGCCGCTCCCGTGGGCACCCCGGTCATCGTCTCGCAGTCGCGCTCGGCCTGACGGTTCGCCGCTCCCACTCGCGAACGGGGCCTAGACCGCTCCGAACCGCTCCGCGGTCTCGCGGATCGAGCGGGCCGACGCCTCGAGCGCGGCCTCCTCGGCAGCGTCCATGGGCGTCACGGCGTGGTGCTCGATGCCGTTGCGGCCGATCACGGCGGGCAGAGACATGCAGACCTCGCCCACATTGGGGTAGTCGATGAGCGTGGAGACCGGCATGATGCGCCGCTGGTCGCCCAGCACGGCCTCCACAATGCGCGCGCCGGCCGCGCCGACCGCGTAGTTGGTCGCGCCCTTGCCCTCGATGATCGTGTAGGCGGATCGCATGACGTCGTGGTGGATCTGCTCCCGCACCTCCTCGGTCATCACGACTTCGCCGTCGCGGCCGCGCCACTCCGTGAGCGGCTGGCCACCGATCGTTGCCGAGGACCACAGCGCCACCTCGGAGTCGCCGTGCTCGCCCGCGATGTACGCGTGGACGTTGCCCACGGCCACGTCGCACTTCGCCGCGATCTGGTGGCGGAGACGCGAGGTGTCGAGCGCCGTGCCTGAGCCGAACATCTGCGCCGGATCCATACCGGACTTCTTGATCGCGGCGAGCGTCACGACGTCCACAGGGTTGGTGACGAGGATGTAGATCGCGTTCGGCGCGGCCTTGATCAACGGCGGCAGGACCTTGTCCATGAGCGAGATCGTGGCACCCGCGAGGTCCATACGCGACTGGCCGGGCTGCTGCTTGGCTCCGGCGGTGATGACCACGACGTCCGACCCCTCGACCACGCTGATGTCGTCCGATCCCAGCACCGTCGCCTCGGGCATGAACTGGATGCCCTGAGCGAGATCGAGAGCCTCCGCCTCGACCTTGGCCTTGTTGATGTCGTACAGAGCGACGGTCCGCGCGAAACCGCGCATCAGGCCTGCATAGGCCAGGGTTGCACCGACGGCGCCCGCGCCGACGATGGACACCTTCGAGGTCTTGGCTTCCACTATTCCTCCAGCAGTCGGGGTGACCTCGCCAGCCTAGCGGGACGGCCGTCACACCGCCCGGGCTGATGCCCGCCGGACCAGCGTCTACGCACACATGATCTCGGTCGCGTTCGGGTGCGCCGCGTGCCACGCATCCTCGAGGGCCCAGGCCTCGCGGTCGAGCGCACGGATGAAGGCCTCATCCTCGGGGGTCACGGGCGGCAATGGCTCGTTCCCGAGCAGGTGGATGCCACCCAGGTCGATGTCGAAGACGGCGTCACCGCCCGGTTGGGGTGTTCGCGTCGGGTCGAGGTGTGCGGGCGGGACGAAGTGCACGCGTCCGGCAGTGACGGCGACCTGCCACCCCTGGGTGTGGATGTCGTGGTGACATCGCGTGCACAGCATGACGCCGTTCTCAAGGTCGGAGCGCCCGCCCATCGCCCAGAACACGATGTGATGGGACTCGCAGTGTTCAGGCGGGGCATGACACCTGGCGCAGCCGCCGTCGCGCCCCAGCAGCGCGGTGCGTTGAGCGCCGGTGAACAG
Organism: uncultured Demequina sp.; assembly: GCF_913055775.1. Lineage (GTDB taxonomy): Bacteria > Actinomycetota > Actinomycetes > Actinomycetales > Demequinaceae > Demequina. Next base: position 2,467 of record NZ_CAJXJX010000002.1, read on the forward strand.
CCGTTTGCGTCTGCCCCAGTTGAGCACCGTTCCATCGCGATCGACGACTTCGGGGATGGTGCAGGCGTCGCCGGCCAGGCGCATGGCCTCGCGCGCCGAGACAGGCGTGGCGATGCCGTCGATCGAGGCCAGCCCCTCGCCGGTCGCGGCCTGCTCGCGCGTCATCCGAATGACCAGCGAGGTACGCACACCGGACTTCTGGGTGCCCTCGCAGTCCAGCGCGTGGCGGGCGAGATCGTGCAGCGCGTCGGCGCGGATCTGCCCGATCGTGCGGCGCTCGACGACCTCCCCGTCGCCAGCAGTCTCGTGGAACTGGTCCGGCCGCGACTGCTGGCGGACCTGCAGAGTGGCCATCTGCTCCAGCACCGTCAGGATCGGGGCCGCGGTGACGGCATCCATCTCACCGTGGAAGACCACCTTGCCGGTGTGGTCCTGCTTCCACCAGAAGTACCGCTGCTCGTGGTTGACCTGCTCGCGCTTGCGGTGCTCCTCGACATCGACTCTCGCGACCGCGCGTGCCACCATGCGCTTCACGCCAGCGACATTGAGCGTGCGGGCCTTGTTCACGAACCGCGTCTCGAGCTCGGTCAGCGCCTCATTCGATACCCGGCCTGCGAGCTCGTTGAGCCCCTTCACGATCGCCGCAGCGGCCTCCACCGCCAGATCCCCGACCATCTGCGCGCCCGCCACGAGCGGATACTTGGGCCGCGTCTTCGCCGCGGGCGCCTGCTGGGGTTCAGTCGAAGCCGAGGGCTCCGCGATCGGGGCGGAATTGTCCTCGATCGGCGTGAATGCATCCCCCGCCTCCACCGTCGACCGCGCGCGCGGCACCGTCCCGCCCTGAAACTTCGAGAACATCGTGGGCGCATCCCCGTGGCCCTCCCCTCGGGCGAGACCCCCACCCGGCAAGTCGGGATCCGTGCGCCGGGCCACCTCGCCGGCATAGCGGGCTTCGACCGCCCCCACCGTGCGAGACACCTTGCCCACCCACTCGAGGCGGTCCACCAGCGCCGCCCTCGACAGCCCCGAGATGTCCTCGGACGCGACAGCGCTCAGCAGCGAGACAAGCCGCTCGAGATCTGCCGTCGAAACCGTCATGGGAACATCCCACCATCGACCTCTGACATCGAGCGGCAGCCCGGCAACCCACCAGGGAGACGCGAGACCGGACGCCAGCTGCCTCCAGGCACATGGATGTGACGTCAGTGCCGAGATTCTCGCTGGTCGCGACGTCGCGCTCGGCGTACATGGCGTACATCTCGACGCGGAGGCACCACTCGTCAGCGACCATCCAGCCGCTGCGACCCATCGAGAGCTCGAACCCGCTCCCCGATGCCTGAGTGCCGAGATCGCCGCCCACGGGCCCGGGATGCCCCGGGCGCTAGAGCTTCTCGAGCGAGTTGAACCGCAGCACCAGGCGTTTCACGCCCGCGTCACCGAAGTCGACGACCGCGACCGCGTTGCGGCCCGAGCCCTCGGTGCCCACGACCTTGCCCATCCCGAACTTGTCGCTCAGCACGCGCTCGCCGGCCTCGAAGCCCACATCGCCGGCCGATGCGCCGGGCGGCGAGGGCGGCACGCGGCGGGAGCGAACGGCCCCCGCCTTGGCGTAGGTGTTGCCGTCATCGCGGTCCTGAGAGCCTCCGTAGGAGCCGCCAGATCCACCCGAGCCCCATCCCCCGGACGACCACGACGACGACCCCCTCCGGTCGGACCGCGCGCGCAGCGAGGACATCGTGGTCTCGGAGACCTTCCACTCGATGAGCTCGGACGGGATCTCCTCGCAGAAGCGCGACGCCCCGAAATACTGGGGCGCACCCCAGCTCGCGCGCATCTGCGCGCGCGTGAGGTACAGCCGCTCGCGCGCACGCGTGAGACCCACGTACGCGAGGCGGCGCTCCTCCTCCATGTCCTTGGGGGCGCCGGACTCGATGGACCGCATGTGCGGGAAGGTCCCGTCCTCCATGCCGGTGAGGAAGACGACCGGGAACTCGAGGCCCTTGGCGGTGTGCAGCGTCATCAGCGTGACCACGCCGCCGCTGCCGTCCGCGTCCGGAAGCTGGTCGGCATCGGCCACCAGAGCGACCTTCTCGAGGAAGTCCGGCAGGGTGCCGTCGGGATTCTCCTCCGAGAACTCGCGACCCACGGACACGAGCTCCATGATGTTCTCGACGCGCGACGCGTCCTGCGGGTCCTCGGAAGCGCGGTAGGCCGCAAGCATCCCGGACCGGTCAGCAATCGCGTCCAGGACGCCGGCCGGACCGTTGTCCCTCGCCAGCGCGCGGAGGTCATCCATGAGCGCGACGAACTGCTCGATCGCGCGCACCGCGCGCGCCTGCAGCCCTGCCTCCGACGCGGACCGCAACGCGACCCCGAAACTGACGGGCGCATCGGCCGTCCCCAGGCTGCGCCGCAGCCTGTCGACCGCCTCCACGGACGTATCGCCGATCGCCCGCTTGGGCGTGTTGATGATGCGCCGCGTCGCGACGTCGTCATCCTCGTTCACGACAGCCGCCAGGTAGGCGAGCATGTCCTTGATCTCCTTGCGCTCGTAGAAGCGCGTGCCGCCCACGACCTTGTACGGCACGTCCGCGCGCATGAAGCGCTCCTCGATCGCGCGGGACTGAGCGTTCGCGCGGTACATGACCGCGACATCGGCGGGCGCGACCTCGCCGGCGGCAATCAACCGCGCGATCTCGTCCGCGATGTACTGCGCCTCCTCCTGCTCGTTCTCGCCGGCGTATCCCTGGATGCGCTCCCCGGCACCGGCATCGGTCCAGAGGTTCTTGGGCGGGCGGCCCTCGTTGTTCGCGATCACCGCGTTCGCGGCGGACAGGATGTTCTGCGTCGAGCGATAGTTCTGCTCGAGGCGCACGATGTGCGCGTTGGGGTAGTCCTTCTCGAACTCCAAAATGTTCCGGATCGTGGCGCCGCGGAAGGCGTAGATGGACTGGTCCGCGTCACCCACGACGGTGAGCTCGCCGGGCGGCAGGCTGGCGTCGTCTGCGGGCCCCACGAGCTCGCGCACCAGCACGTACTGCGCGTGGTTGGTGTCCTGGTACTCGTCCACCAGGATGTGACGGAAGCGCTCGCGGTACTCGCGCGCGATCTGCGGGTTCTCCTGCAGCAGCCGCACCGTCTTCACGATGATGTCGTCGAAGTCGACGGCGTTCGCGGCCTCGAGGCGCCGCTGGTACTCGCCATACGCGCGCCCCGCCGCGTGCTCGATCGTGAACCGACTCGCCATCTCAGACCCGGCAAGTGCCGTCGCAGGGTCGATGAGCTCGTCCTTGTACGTCCCGATGCGGTTCAGCAGCGCCTTCGCCGTGAACTTCTTGGGGTCGATGTCCAGCTCCTTCATGACCAGCTTCATGAGGTTCTGGGAGTCCGCGGAGTCGTAGATCGAGAAGGTCGACTTCAGGCCGGCTGCCTCGTAGTCGCGGCGCAGGATGCGCACGCACGCACTATGGAAGGTGGCGACCCACATGTGCCGGCCCTCGGGCCCCACCAGCGCCGCCACGCGCTCGCGCATCTCCCCCGCCGCCTTGTTGGTGAAGGTGATCGCGAGGATCTCGTGCGGGCGGGCGCGACCGGACTCGAGCAGGTGGGCGATGCGATGCGTCAGCACGCGGGTCTTGCCCGACCCCGCGCCGGCGATGATCAGCAGCGCCTCGCCGTGGTGCAGGACCGCCTCCGCCTGCGAGGGATTGAGGCCCTCCACCAGCGCGGAGTGGGCGGCCGCCTGAGGGGTCGCGGGGGAGCCGTCGGAGATATCGAAGAGCGCGTCCATGACCCGACGAGTCTAGGCGGTGGGGCGGACACCCGCCGACGGTCGCGACATCCTTCCCGGCGTGCACCGCCGCCCTCAGTAGGGTCAGGCCATGCGCACGCTCGTCCCCCTCGGCTTGATCGCCGCCGCCCTCCTCGCCGGATGCTCCGCGGATGCCCCCGAGGCCGCCCAGTCGCTCGACGGCTGGGAGCCATCGGACCCCGAGATCACGGCGGTCGACTGCTCGGAGCTCCTCGAGGACTGGGATGGCGGTGCCGACGCGCCCCTGCGGTGCTGGGAGTTCGTCGAGACCGACGGGCTCACCACGCGCTTCGACCGGGTCGTCGCCGACCTCGAGGCCGGCCTCGGCGCCGCGCCCGCGGCGGACAGCCTCTGCTCGCAGGGCGTCGCCCCCGGTCGCGACATGCGCTGCTCGGCGCACTGGTCGTTCGACGACGGTCACCTCATGGTCGTCTCCGGCGTCACCATCACCGGGCTCGAGGCAGCGGTGAAGGCGGACGTCGACATCTCTGCGGCGACGCCCATCCGCCACGAGCTGACCCTCTGGACCTTGACGGACGCGCAGCTCAAGCAGAGCCTCGAGGCGGAGCGGGCGCTCGCCGAGATCGGCTAGGACGCTTGGAGCGCCACGGTCCCGTGCTTCTCGAGCGCGGCCAGCGCGGCTTCTGCCGCGGCACGCACCTCGGGCTCGTCGTCGTACTTCGCGAGCCCGAGCAGCAGTCGCCACACCTCCCGGTCGGCGGGCGCGCGGCCGGCGGTGGCGAGGATGCCGAAGCACCGTGCGACGGTCGCGCGCACCGGCGCGCGGCGGTCGGTAGACATGACCTTGAGCTGAGGAACCATCGCCGCCAGCTCGCCGATGCGCTGCTCCCGTGCCGCGGCACGCTCGGCCTTGTCGGACGGCGAGGACCCCAGGGGAGCCGATGCGACGGCCGGGTCGCGCGGAGCAGGGGCCGATGCGGCGGTCGCCTGCGGGGGACCGATCCGCGGGGCGGGGGCGCCGGCCTGGTGGTGGCCCACCCAGAACGCGAGCGCGCGCAGGCGCGCGTCCTCGTCCGTCTGACCTCCCGAGAGGCCCGCCATCGTCGCCATCCTGTCCGGGTGTGTCCGCTTCGCACCCGCTCCTGGAGGCACAAACTACCCCAAACCCTCCGGAGTGCAAGCGGTGAAGGGTATGCCGCCGCCACCGCGACTGTCGAGCGGCGCAGGTGACGTCAGACCGCGATCGGCGGCGCCTCAGACCGGCCCGCGAACGCGGGCAGGACGTGCCTCCTGATCGCCCCGAGCACCGCCGCGGCCGTGGGGGCCGGATCGGCGTTCGCATGCACCGACCATCGGACGTCGCCGGACTCGCCCGCGAGCTCGCGCAGAGGCGCGGCGAGGCCGCCCGAGGCCGTGGCGTCGTGCGCGTAGTAGACCGTCGGATTCGGCTCCTCAGGGAGAGCGGGCTCATTGGCACGCCACTGGCTCCACACCTCGCGTGGCACGGCGAGCACACCGACCTCGAAGCGCACCGCGCCCACGGTGCTCCACGCCATGGGAGCGAAGCCCACGAGTAGGTGCCACACCTCGCTCGGGAAGCGGTACTGCTCGTCGGACCCGTCGAATCCCCATCCGTACATCACGGGCTGGATCTGGCGCTCGAGCATGGCTCGGTACGTGCGCCGTGCCGTCGGCTCCGGCTCGAGCGGCGGCAGCGTGGACCTCAGTCGACGTGCCTCACTGCGTTCCCCCAGGTGCATGCTCATACGTCATCTTCTCCACATATCGCCCGTTCCGGCGAGCCGGGAGGAGAAAGTTCACCACTCTGTGACCTGGCCTTCCCGGTCGCGAATTCACACGATCCGGCGCTGAGCCGCCCAGTGGGCGAGCTCGTGGCGGTTGGTCAGCTGAAGCTTGTGGAGCACCTTGCCCACGTGCGTCTCCACCGTCTTGATCGAGATGAAGAGCTTCTCGCCCACCTCGCGATACGTGTAGCCGCGCGCGATCAGTCGCATCACCTCCTGCTCGCGAGCGGTGAGCTTGTCGAGGTCCTCATCCGCGCTCGCCACCTCCCCGCCGGCCGCACCAAAGGCGTCGAGCACGAAGCCGGCGAGGCGCGGCGAGAACACCGCGTCGCCAGACGCGACCCTCCTCACCGCATCGGACAGGTCCGGACCCGAGATCGACTTGGTCACGTACCCGCGCGCGCCTGCGCGGATCACCGATACGACGTCCTCGGCGGAGTCCGACACGGACAGCGCGAGAACCCGGGTGCCCTCCACCCGGCCCTTGATGCCCTCGAGCACGTCGATCGCGCCGCCACCCTGGCCGCCGGGCAGGTGCACGTCGAGGATCACCACCTCGGGGCGACGGTCGAGGACCTCCGCGATCGCCGACTCGACGTCGCGGGCCTCGCCGAGCACGACGATGTCGTCGTCGAGCGACTCCCGCACCCCCACCCTGATCACGTCGTGGTCGTCCACGATCACCACTGACACGCTCATCTGCGCACCTCTCTCGGCATTCTGATCGTCACTTCGGTTCGGTCGCCTCGCGCACTGCGCACCTCTGCGGTGCCGCCGTGCCGCCCCACGCGTCCCACGATCGACTGGCGAATGCCGAGCCGGTCCTCAGGCACCTCATCCGGGTCGAAGCCGGGCCCGGAATCGCGCACGAACACCTCGTACCCGTCCGCGGTGAGCTCCGCGTAGACGGAGATGGGCTGCTCGCCGTGGCGTGCGGCGTTCGAGACCGCCTCGCGCGTGGCCTGCACCGCCGCCCACAGCGCCTCGTCGGTCGGGGCGTCGCCCACGCTGACGATGTCGACAGCCACGCCGTGCACGTCCTCCACCTCGCCCACCGCGTCGGCGAGCGCGGTCGCCACAGACTCGTCGGGAGAGCGGGAGTCCTGGTAGAGGTAGGTGCGCAGGTCGCGCTCCTGCGCGCGGGCGAGCCGCGCCACCACGTCGGGATCGCTCGCGCGAGCACGAATCATGGTCAGCGTCTGGAGCACCGAGTCGTGCAGATGCGCGGCGATCTCGGCTCGCTCGTGCTCCCGAATCCGCTCCTCGCGCTCGACCGACACCTGGCGGATCAGCCGCAGCCACCAGGGCGACAGCAGCAGCCCGATGCCGACGACGACCACCGCCGGCGTGATGATGGCGCGGGCCACCGCGTTGTCCGTGAACTCCCAGGCCGCGAACCACCACAGCGCCGCGACGCCGAGCGCCAGGCCCACCAGCAGCCGGAGCCACGCATCCCGGCGGAGCATCCCCGACACGTCGAGCCGACGAGCGTCCTGGCCGAAGGCGCCGTCGAGCGGACTCCACACTAGGCCCAGCGCCGCCAGGAAGACGACGAGCGGGATCACCCACGGCGCGAGCTCCCCGGTGCCCCAGCGGTCGACCGCCATGACGCCCGCGACGATCAGCAGCGCGAGGCCGCCGAGCACGAGCCACACCGAGGGCACGCCGCGGCGGCGCGCGAGCGGGCTCGCGAGCGGCCCGTGGACGCGGCGAGCAGGCGTTTCGCTCGTGGTCATGGAGACATCGTCACACAAGGGCAGGCGGTGCCGAGGTGGTGGGGACGGATCTCAGGGGCGCTCCCGCACCAAGGTCAGGGTGTCAATCAGGGTGGTACCTCATAGCGGTGGACGGGCACCACCTCCGAGACTGGGATCAGCGCCGCACCCGTGTGCGGCACCAGGACAGACGAGGAGTGCCATGACCGACGCGCCGCAGCCCCCCAAGGAGGCCGCATTCTTCACCGCCATCCGCGGATGGCGACTGACCCGAGGCGAGCACGGCGTGCTCGGCGGCGTGGTCGAGGGTCTTGGTGAGCGTGTGGGCCTCGCTGCCGTGCCGGCGCGCCTGCTGACCGTGCTCGCGGGCTTCATCTTCCCGGGCCTGGTCCTGCTGGCCTACGCCGCCGCGTGGGGCCTGCTGCCCGATCGCCGCGGCGCGATCATCATCCAGAACTTCGGCCGCGGCGTCACCAACGTCGGGGCCCTGCTCGGGATCGGCGTCATGACGCTCCTCGGGTTCGGCGCTCTCGACTGGGGCCCCGTGTTCTCGATCTGGAACGCAGGCGACCTGTTCGACTCCGCGGGTGGAGGCGTCACCGGGCGCATCGGCAGCGTCTTCGGCGTGTTCGCCGTGCTGGTGCCGCTGGCCCTCCTCGCGGGCGTGGCCGTTCTCGTCGTGGTGCTCGTGCGTCGATCGCGCCGGGCATCCGGCAACGGCGCACCGGGTGGTCCGGGGGCCCCGGGCGCACCGGGCGCACCGGGTGCACCGGGCGCGGCTCCTGGTGCAGCAGAAGGCGCGGCGCCATCGTCCGCAGCCACCGACGACGCGGCGCACGAGAGCCCGCAGGACCCGACAACCGGCGACCCGTCGACCGACGACCCGGCAAACCCGAGCACCGCGGCCGCTGCGGCAGCGCTCGGCACTACTGCCGTCGCGGTCGGCGCCGCCGGCCAGGGGACTCCCGCTGCGCCAGCGACGGGCGCTCCTCAGCCCTGGGAGCCCGCGCTGCTTCCCGGCGACCCGCGCGCCGGCGCCGCTCCGTCCAGCCGCGCAGTCCCGCGCCCGCCGGCCAGTGCGCCTGCAGCGCCGCAGCCGGCGGCCGGCCTCGTGCCGCCGCCGCCCTCGTACTCCGCGCCGCCGCAGCCTCCGCGCCCGCCCGCGCCGCCGCGGCCGCCCCGGGTGCCCGGACCGGGCAAGGGCGCGTACCTGGCGTTCCTGGGAGTCATGGTCCTGTCTGCCGCCATCGTGTTCGGCATCATGCGCGCCGGCGAGCTCGCCGTGGCGCCGCCGCTCGCCTGGGGCGCCTGCCTGACCGTGGGCCTGGGCGCGATCCTCGTAGTCGTGGCGATCTCCGGTCGCCGGTTCGGCCTCCTGGGCTTCCTGTCCGTGGTCGCCGTCCTCGTCAGCCTGGTGCTGACCGCCAACGCGGATGAGATTCGGCGAGACTACGCAGACACCGACCAGCCGTGGGCCACCGGCGACTTCTGGGACGACGGCGCTCAGGACACCGAGCCCGACGTCGAGATGACGGAGGCCGAGGCCGAGGAGCCCTTCGACGCGACGGCCAGCTTCGTCGACGACTACTCGCGGATCTACGTGGGCGAAGGCTGCTGGGCCCTGTCCTCATCCGACGATCCCGCATCGGTCAGCGACGCGAGCGCATGGAACGGCGCCGGCCAGTCGCGCATTCGCCTCGATGGCGTCACCGAAGACGTGACGATCACCGCCGGTGCGGGTGCCACGCGCCTCGAGGTTCCCGCGGGCACAGGCGTCATCGTCACCGCCGAGGACTACGTCCACCTCGTGTGGGAGCAGCGCGACCTGGCGTGCGACGCCTGGCCGGCGGAATGGAGCGGAGCGGACTCGGCGTCCGACCCGACCGAACAGCTCCGCGCCACCAATCCGGGCGAACCGGTCGTCACGATCGCCGCCACCGGCGAGAGCGCCGCCGTCTTCATCGAGGAGGTCCAGCCATGATCACCACCGCAGAGCCGCGCCGTCGCGCGGGGCAGAGGATCGCATCGGCCGTCTGGGGACTGCTCGTCGCCGGGGCGGGCGGCCTCCTCATCGCCGCGTTCTCCGGATACGACATCGACCTCGAGCTGGCGGCGATCATCACGCTCGGCGCCGTCGGAGGGTGGCTGCTGCTCGCCGGCATGCTGCGCGGCCTCGGCCGCCAGCGCGACGTCCGTGCCGCCACGACGCCGGTGGTCGAGGAGCCGATGCGCGCCACGCCGCCGAGCGATGACGCGCCCGACGACTCCACGGAGGGCTCGGACGACACAGACGCGTCGCTCGAGGACGCAGGCGAGGCCTCCGGAGACGGGCCCGGCGCCGACGATCAGCCGAAGGGCTGACCTCGGCCCGCCCGCCTCACTCCCACTCGATGGTGCCCGGCGGCTTGCTCGTGACGTCGAGCGTCACGCGGTTGACCTCGGGCACCTCGTTGGTGATGCGGTTCGAGATGTGCGCGAGCACCTCGTACGGCAGGCGTGACCAGTCCGCGGTCATCGCGTCCTCCGAGGACACCGGTCGCAGCACGATCGGGTGGCCGTAGGTGCGGCCGTCACCCTGCACGCCCACGGAGCGAACGTCGGCCAGCAGCACCACCGGGCACTGCCAGATCTCCTGGTCCAGCCCGGCCTTCGTGAGCTCCTCGCGCGCGATCGCGTCCGCCCGGCGGAGCGTCTCGAGCCGATCCCACGTGACCTCACCGATGATGCGGATGCCGAGGCCCGGACCCGGGAACGGCTGCCGGCCGACGATGTCCTCGGGGATGCCGAGCTCGCGACCCACCGCGCGGACCTCGTCCTTGAACAGCGTGCGCAGGGGCTCGACGAGCGAGAACTGCAGGTCGTCGGGCAGGCCCCCCACGTTGTGGTGGCTCTTGATGTTCGCGGCGCCCTCGCCGCCACCCGACTCGACCACGTCCGGGTACAGCGTGCCCTGGACCAGGAACTCGACCTGCTCGCCGTGAGCGCCGGCCTCCTCGACCACCTGACGCGCGGCGTCCTCGAACACGCGGATGAACTCGCGCCCGATGATCTTGCGCTTCTCCTCGGGCTCCGACACGCCCGCGAGCGCGCTGAGGAACCGCTCCTTCTCGTCGCGGATGATCAGCCGGACTCCCGTCGAGGCGACGAAGTCCTTCTCGATCTGCTCGACCTCGCCAGCCCGCATGAGGCCGTGGTCGACGTGGATGCACGTGAGCTGATCGCCCACCGCGCGCTGCACGATGGCGGCCGCGACCGCCGAGTCCACGCCGCCGGACAGCGCGCAGATCACCCGCTTGTCGCCCACCTGCGCGCGGATGCGCTCGACCTGCTCGTCGATGACGTTCTCGCTGGTCCAGTCGGGCTCGAGCCCGGCCACCTCGTAGAGGAAGTTCTCGATCGCGGCCTGGCCCAGCGGCGAGTGCTTGACCTCGGGGTGCCACTGGGTCCCGCACATGCGCAGCTCGAGGTTCTCGAACGCGGCGACGGGGGCGCCCTCGGTCGTGGCGAGGACGCGGAAGCCCTCCGGCGCAGCGTGCACGGCGTCGCCGTGACTCATCCACACCTGCTGCTCGGCCGGGCTTCCCGCGAGAGCCGTGCCCGCATCGGCCACCGTTGCCGTGGTGCGCCCATACTCGCGCAGACCGGTCTGCGCGACCGTGCCACCCAGGGCGGCGGCCATCGCCTGGAAGCCGTAGCAGATCCCCATCACGGGGACCCCGGCAGCGAACAGCGCGCGGTCCACGGAGGGGGCGCCGTCGGCGTAGACCGACGACGGTCCACCCGACAGGATGATCGCCGCCGGATCCTTGGCGAGCATGTCCTCGACGCTCATCGAGTGCGGCACGATCTCCGAGTACACGCTCGCCTCGCGCACGCGGCGGGCGATGAGCTGGGCGTACTGGGCGCCGAAGTCGACGACCAGGACGGGGCGGTGCTGAGTCGGGCTCACGCTCATCCTTCCTGGGACTGGGACGCGCGGACCTCGGTGGTCACGCGGCGCTCGATGACGAAGGACAGCACCGGCACGATGCCGCCCAGGAACATGGTCGCGAGGCGTCCGTAGCCCCACCGCGCCTGCATCCACAGCTGCAGGACCGTCGCGACGTAGACGATGTAGACGAAGCCGTGGACCTGCGCGAGGATCCCGAGCCCGGTCTCGACGCTCTCGGTGGCCTCGAAGACCCCCACGTAGCGCAGCATTCCGGCGAAGACGACGATGAGCAGCACGCCGGTGACGATCGCCATCACGCGGTAGCGCAGCAGGGCGCCTGCAGTCACGGCCGATGCGCGGGTCGAGGGCGCGCTCTGGGCGGCTTCCGGAGCGGTCGAGTCGGCTGCGGGTTCGGTCACGCGGATCCTCCGTGGGGCTCGTCTGGCGCGGCAGCCGCGTCGGACGCGGGCGCTGCCCGCCCATTGTCGCGTATCCACCGTGCCGAGATGAACACGAAGAACGCGCCGAACAGCCACCACTCGAGCGCGTACGTCAGCGAACGGAAGTCGAGGCTGCACTCGGGCTCCGGCGACGGGAGCGCCCGCGTGCCCTGCTCCGCCTCGGACGAGGCGAGAAGCGCCGAGTACAGCGGGCTCTCCCACGTCTGGGCGAGCACGGCGGGGGACAGCCCCGACGACCAGAAGGCCCCGTCGGGCGGCGCCTGCTCAGGCGGGGCCACCGGCGCGGCGCCCTCGCTCGACTGGAGGTAGCCCTCGACCCTGGACGCCTGCCCAGCAGCGGTGTCGAACGCGTCGACGTCCTCGGGCGCGAGCCACCCCACGATCACGGGGAGCGTCGCCTCCTGCCCCGTGCCGGACGCGTCGGCGCTGACCCGGAACGCGCGGACCACCAGCACGGCCGCCTCGCCGTCGACCTCGCGGTCGGGAACCAGCGCCACGTCCTCGTCGGCCCACTCCCCTTCCGTCCACACCGCCCGGCCGATGCCGGGTCCGGCGTTCGAGGCCGGTTCGACGATCGCCGCGATGGGCACGGCCGGGTCCGGGCTGCGCACCTCGCCCTGCTCCGACGCGCGGTTCCACTGCCACAGGCCCAGGGCACCGCAGACCACGAACGCGGCCGTCGCCAGCGCCAGCGCCGGCGCGACACGGGACCAGCGGACACGGGCGGGCGCGGCCTCGGGTCGTCCTGTCATGAGCCTCGGCGGCGCGAGCGCGGCTCTGAGGGCTGTGGCGCGGAGGCCTTGACCACGCTGACGCGATCGCGGCCCGCGGTCTTGGCCTGGTAGAGAGCGTCGTCCGCGCGCCGGATCGCGTGGTCGGCCGTGCCCTCGTAGTCGCCGTCGGTGAGACCGATCGACACCGTGATCGCGAGCTCGTGGCCGTCGCACGCGATGGGCTCCGCACCCACCTTCGAGCGCACCCTCTCCATCATGATGGTCGCGTCGCCCAGGGTGGCCTCGGGCAGGACGAAGATGAACTCCTCACCGCCCCAGCGTCCCACAGTGTCGGACACCCTCAGGCACCCGCGAAGTCGAGCGCCCACCTCCGCCAGGACCCGATCGCCCACTGCGTGACCGTAGGTGTCGTTGATCGCCTTGAAGTGGTCGAGGTCCGCGATCGCGAGCGAGTATCGCTCGCCGCCGGGCATGCTGAGCAGCTCGAGCCGCTCCATCACGGGTCGGCGAGTCGCGAGGCCAGTGAGCGCGTCGGTGTTCGCGAGGTACTCGGCGCGAGCCGCGTTCTCGGCCGCCTCGGCGCGGGCCTGCTCGCCGCGGAAGTGACCGAACGCGGCAAGGAAGAAGAGCATGGCGGCCGTCAGCACGGCGTTGACGGACAGCAGTGCGTTGAGCAGCACCTCCGGCATGTGTCCGCGCCCCTCGGAGGCCGGCATGGTGAACTGCGCGAACAGGAAGGCCGCAAGCGCGGCGGCGGCGTACAGCCAGCGCAGTGCGCGCTGGCGGTCCGTGAACACCAGGAACACCAGTTGGGCGGCCAGCAGCAGGTAGAGGTGGAGCCCCGCCTCCCATCCCACCCACCACGTGACGGTGAGCAGCTGCACGATCGCGGTCGTCAGCATCGTGAGCACGGCGCCCAGCTGGCGACCCAGGCGTGCGAGCAGGATGACGAGCACGTACAGGATGGAGAAGCCCAGGTTCATCGCGACCAGGCCCGCGAATGTCGTGAAGTCGTAGGTGATGAAGAACGCCGTGTAGGACAGCGTGATGATGAGGCCGAACACCGCGATCGCGTGCGTGGTCGAGACCGCCCGGCCGGCATCCCCGCCGAGCCTGCCGATCCGACGGTCGAACAGCCGTCCGGCCACGTCGGTCAGGTGGCGCCCGCCGTCGGCGGCGCCAGGCCGTGCCCCCATGGTTCTCCTCCCCTGCCGCAGCACGCAGATGCCCCCGCACCCCGCGTCCCCCTCACTGCAGCATCACCAGCCTACCGAGGAGCCGGCACCGCCACGGTCGACGCCCGCGCTCGTGGGCTGGCGCCGGCGCCGGTTCAGCCCCGTCGCTGTGGAGTGAGGGACGCACCCACCACGATGTTGCGTCCCGAGGCCTTCGCGTCGTAGAGCTTGGCGTCGGCAAGACGGAGGACCTCGTCCTTGCTCGTGTACCGGGGCGCATGCGCGACGCCCACGGAGATGGTCACGCGCTCGAGCACGCCGTCGGACCGGTACTCGGTCTCGAGCGCCTTGCGCGCCTCGTCCATGAACGCCACCGCCTCGTCGAGCTCCATCCCGGGGAGCACCACCAGGAACTCCTCGCCGCCCCAGCGCGCCACGGTGCCCCGATCGCCCACCGAGGCCACCAGCGTTCTCGCGACGTTCGACAGCACCACGTCGCCCGCGCCATGCCCCAGGCGGTCGTTGATGCGCTTGAAGCGGTCGAGGTCCGCGAGCGCCACGCAGTACGTGCCCGCTCGCGCGGTCTGGGAGAGCACCGGGGAGACGCCGCGACGGTTGTACACCTCGGTGAGCGAATCCGTCCGCGCGGCAATCTCCGCCTCATCGAGCAGGCGCTCGTTGCGGCGGCGCTCGCGCACGAAGAAGTAGTTGTTGAACCACGCCAGCGTGGACACGATCACGACCACCAGGATCACGTTCGCCACCGCGAAGCCGCGGAGATGACCGTCGCTGACTGACGCCTCTCCGGAGTCGAACGCGGACCCCCCGTAGGTCCACAGCAGGGCGCCCGTGGCGAGAACCGTCATGACCAGGCCGCCGAGCCACTCCTGCGGGGTGAAGACCACGAACGCGATCGCGCCGACCGTGAGCAGCGGAAGCTGGAAACCAGCGTCGATCGAGAACACCGAGGCGAGGAACGTGAACTGGGCGATGGGAACCAGCAGCCCGCTCAGAGTCGCGGACAGGTACAGCCGGCGGCGGTTCAGGTCGATGCAGATCACCCAGACGCACACCATCGTGAGGTGGGTCAGGCCGGCGGCCGCGGTGACGGGCGGATCCGCGAGGGCGATGACGATCGCCCAGGGCAGGGACACGATCGCACTCACGAGGAAAAAGCGATTGGCGGCCATCACTGACCGCGCGCGCATCCTGTCGAGCGGCGTGACACCGGCGTTCACGACGCCGATGACGGCGCGGGAGAACGGCACGCGTGCTCGCTTCGCGGTCATATCGCGCCCTCGGGTTCGGCTACGGCGATGGATCGCCCCAGGGTGACTCGACGCTTCCCCCCGGGCGCCACTCCCCCGGCTGCAGGGAGCGGGTCGAGTCTAGGACAGCCCGCTGACCTGGGGGAACGAACAGTGGTACGCCTCACATCTGCATGCAAGCACAGGAATCGCGCCGGAGCCGGCAGGACTTCCGTCGCAGGCACGACTTCGCGCTGCGTGGAAGGATGGTCGCGTGGCACAGAGCATCTACATCGCGTCCGCAGAGGGCGACAGCGGCAAGTCGACGGTGGCACTGGGCGTCATGGCCCTGCTGGCCAGAACTGTGGGCCGGGTGGGGGTGTTCCGCCCCGTCGCGCGAGTCGCGGACGGCTCGGACTACGTGCTGAACCTCCTGCTCGGCCACGAGTCCGTCGACCTCACCTATGAGGAGGCCGTCGGCGTCACATACGAGGACGTCTTCCGCGACCCCGACCGCGCGCTCACCACGATCGTGCAGCGTTACCACGACGTGGAGCGCCAGTGCGATGCGGTCGTCATCGTGGGCACGGACTACACCGACATCTCCGGCGCAGCCGAGTTCGAGTTCAACGCGCGGATCGCCGCGAACCTGGGCGCGCCGGTCGCCCTCGTGGTGCACGGACGCGATCGCACGCCTCGGGAGATCTCCCGCGTCATCGAGCAGGCGTGCGCCGAGCTCGAGGAGCATCACGCCCGCGTGGCGGCGGTGTTCGCCAACCGCTGCGATGCCGCGCAGGTCGACCAGATTCGCGAAGCGATGCCGAGCGGCATCGGGATGGGCGCGCTGCCCGAGGACCCCGTGCTGGTCGCGCCGCTGCTGTCCGCGCTCGTGGAGGCGGTCGACGGCACGGTGCTCGCGGGCGACGAGGCGCTGCTGTCGCGCGAGGTGAGAGACGTCCTCGTGGGCGCGATGAACCCGGAGCACCTGCTGGAGCACCTGGTCGAGGGCGCCGTCGTGATCACCCCGGGCGACCGGACCGACGCACTGCTGACCTTGCTCTCCGCGCACGCCGCCGAGGGATTCCCGTCCCTCGCGGGGATCATCCTCAACGGCGGCTTCGCGGCGCCCGAGCCTGTCCGGCGGCTGGTCGAGGGTCTGAGCCCCACCCTGCCCATCATCCACACGGAGCTCGGCACCTATCAGACCGCTCGCCGCTCCTGGAGCACGCGCGGACGCCTGTCCCGAGAGTCACAGCTCAAGGTGGACCTCGCGCTGTCGATGTTCGAGCGCCACGTGGACACCGAGGCGCTCACCGCCCTGCTCGACGTCGCCAAGACCGACGTCGTCACCCCGCTGATGTTCGAGTACGGCCTGCTCGACCGTGCCCGCCAGGACAAGAAGCGCATCGTCCTGCCCGAGGGCAACGACGATCGCATCCTGCGCGCCGCATCGAGCCTCCTCACGCGGCAGGTGGTGGACCTGACCATCCTGGGTGATGAACAGGCGATCCGCGCGAGGGCTGCGGAGCTGGGTCTCGAGATCGACGCCGCCCAGATCATCAGCCCCAGCGACCCCGAGCACGTCGAGCGCTTCGCCCAGCACTACTACGAGCTGAGGAAGCACAAGGGCGCGACCCTCGACGCCGCGCATGACCGCGTCCAGGACGTCAGCTTCTTCGGGACGATGATGGTGCAGGAGGGGCTCGCGGACGGCATGGTGTCCGGCGCGGCGCACACCACGGCTCACACGATCATCCCGTCGTTCCAGATCATCAAGACCACGCCGGGAGTCGGCATCGTCTCCTCGGTCTTCCTCATGTGCCTGTCCGACCGCGTGCTCGTGTACGGCGACTGCGCCGTCAACCCCGATCCCACCGCCGAGCAGCTCGCGGACATCGCGATCTCCTCGGCCGAGACCGCGCGTCAGTTCGACATCGAGCCGCGCGTCGCGATGCTGTCGTACTCGACTGGCGAGTCCGGATCGGGAGACGACGTCGACAAGGTCCGCGAGGCCACGCGGATCGTCCGCGAGCGCCGCCCTGACCTGGTGGTGGACGGGCCCATGCAGTACGACGCCGCGGTCGAGCCCTCAGTCGCCGCCAAGAAGGCGCCCGACTCGCCCGTCGCCGGGCGCGCGACCGTGCTGGTCTTCCCGGACCTCAACACGGGAAACAACACCTACAAGGCCGTGCAGCGCTCGGCGGGAGCCGTCGCGGTCGGCCCGGTCCTGCAGGGCCTGCGCAAGCCCGTGAACGACCTCTCGCGCGGCGCTCTGGTCCAGGACATCGTGAACACCGTCGCCATTACCGCCATCCAGGCGCAGTCGATCGACTCAGACAAGGAGAACGCGTGAGCGTCAACGACGTGGGCCTGGCACTGGTCCTCAACTGCGGTTCCAGCTCGGTGAAGTACCAGGTGGTCGACACCGCTCAGGACGAACCCCTCGCGGTCGGCCTCATCGAGCGCGTCACCCACCACGGCGACGCCATCCGCGAGATCATCGCGTCGCTCTCCGCGCCGGAATCGGGAGTCGACCTCGACCGTCTCGACGTGGTGGGCCACCGCGTGGTCCAGGGAGGCGCGGAGTTCTCCGCCCCGGCGATCATCGATGACGAGGTCGAGAGGCAGATCGCGCTGCTGTCGACGCTCGCGCCGCTGCACAACCCCCCGAACCTCGCGGGGATCACCGCCGCTCGCGAGGCGTTCCCTCACCTGCCCCACGTGGCCGTCTTCGACACCGCCTTCCACGCGACGCTTCCCGAGGCCGCGTACACGTACGCGATCGACCGCAGGGTCGCGGCCGAGTACGGCGTGCGCCGCTACGGCTTCCACGGCACCTCCCACAGCTACGTCTCGCGCGAGACTGCGCGACTCATGGGTCGCGACCCGGCGGACATGTCGATGATCGTGCTGCACCTGGGCAACGGCGCCTCCGCCTGCGCGGTGCAGGGCGGCCATTCGGTCGACACCTCGATGGGACTCACCCCTCTCGAGGGTCTGGTGATGGGCACGCGTTCGGGCGACATCGACCCCGCCGTCACGCTTCATCTGGCCCGCACGGCCGGCATGTCGATCGATGAGGTCGATGCGCTGCTGAACCGGCAGTCCGGGATGATCGGCCTCACCGGTTACTCGGACATGCGGGACGTGCACGCGGCCGCAGACCAGGGCGCGCACGACGCCGCAGTGGGGCTCGCGGTGTACTGCCGCCGCATTCGGGGCTACGTGGGCGCGTACTTCGCGCAGATGGGATCGCTCGACGCGATCGCCTTCACCGCGGGCGTGGGAGAGAACGACGACGTCGTCCGCCTGGAGTCGCTGCGGGGCCTCGAGGCGCTCGGCATCGTGATCGACCCCGGACGCAACGCCGGCCGCAAGAAGCAGGCGACCCTCATCAGCGCGGACGAATCGAAGGTCCAGGTCTGGGTGGTTCCCACCAACGAGGAGCGCGAGATCGCGCTGCAGTCGGTGGCCTCCGTCACATGAGTCGAGGGGTGTGAGAAACGTCACACCTATGCGTTCCAAGGTCTGAGAAAGCGGCGCGTATCGTGGGTGCTGATCCAGCACAAACCCCCGCGAAATCCCCCGAGGACAGCCCCCCTTGATCGACGTGACCACGTGGACTGCGCACGCCAGCCGCGAGCCCTCCGAGCAGTTCCTCGCGGCGATGGACAGGCGCTGGCGAGACGGGCTGGAATGCCCCGCGACCCGCTGCGAATGGAGCGTGGGGCGACTGCACTCGCTGGCGCTGCTCCACCTGGATCGCGCGGCGCACAAGCGGCGCCTGCGCGCGATCTACGTCACCGCGGGCATGTGCGACGAGGGTGACCACGGCTTCACGCCGATGTCGGACCTCGTGCCCGGGGACATGTACGGACCCGAGGCCGTGCGCGTGGTCCACACCGGGGACGCATCCCCGCTCGCGGCGGCCATCGCCGCGGCGAAGGATGACCCCTACACCGTCGCCGCCACGGTCATCACGGAGGCGCAGTTCGTCTCCGTCGACACGTACGACGACCACTCGGCGTCGCTCCTCAACCCCGCGACGCACGGCGCGGTGATTCCGTTCATCTACGCCCCTGCGGACGAGAGCGCGGACGACGCGTACGACCGCGAGGACCTGCTCCGCGCGAACGGCTTCTCCACGTACACCATCGACGTGTCCGCTCTGGGCGACGACCCGATCGACGCGCACCGGCACCTCGCCGGTCTCCTCGAGGACGTCTTCGACGAGATCGCGCACCTCAAGGCGGACTCTGCCGGCCGCGTCATGTCGGTGAGCCCGCTGTGGCCCATGGTCGTCGTGCGCGCACCGGCTGAGTGGGAGCCGTGCGTCGATGGCCGCGTCGACGTCCGCGAGCACACGCAGTCCTGAACGCGGCGCCCTGGCGCGCGTCTACCCTTGACGGGTGGCTCATCTCCTCGGCGCGCAGGCGCTGCACCTCGACTTCGGCACCGGCACCGTCCTCGATGAGGTGACGGTGGGCCTCGATGACGGCGACCGCATCGGCATCGTCGGTGCCAACGGCGCGGGGAAGTCATCGCTTCTGAAGGTGCTCGCCGGCCGTCTCGAGCCGCACGGTGGCCAGGTCACCGTGGCGCGGGGCACGCGCATCGGCGTCCTCGACCAGTCCGATCACGTCGACGGCTCGCTCACCGTGCGTGAGGCCATCGTCGGCACGGCCGACGATCACGAGTGGGCCTCGGACCCGCGCATCCGCGACGTCATGTCCGGCCTGGTGCCGGACCTGGCGGCCGATGCGGTGGTCGGCTCGCTCTCGGGCGGCCAGCAGCGACGGGTCGCCCTCGCGCACGTCCTGGTCGAGGACCACGACGCCGTCTTCCTCGACGAGCCCACCAACCACCTGGACGTCGAGGGCGTCGCGTGGCTGGCCGATCACCTCAAGCGCCGCTGGGCGCGCGGCCGCGGAGCCCTCGCGGTCGTCACTCACGATCGCTGGTTCCTCGACGCGGTCACCGAGCGCACCTGGGAGGTGGTGAACGGTGGTGTCGAGCAGTACGAGGGCGGCTACGCCGCGTATGTGCTGCAACGCGTCGAGCGCGACCGCATCGCCGCGGCCACCGAGGCCAAGCGCCAAAACCTCATGCGCAAGGAGCTCGCGTGGCTCCAGCGCGGTGCCCCCGCGCGCACCTCGAAGCCCAAATTCCGGATCGACGCCGCCAACGCGCTGATCGCGGACGTGCCGCCCGTCCGCGACCAGATCCAGCTCACCCGCATGGCCACCGCGCGCCTGGGCAAGGACGTCGTGGAGCTCATCCGCTGCTCGGTCCGTTACCCCGGCGCTCCGGCCGACACCCTCACCGACGTGAGCTGGAACATCGGCCCCGGCGACCGCATCGGCCTCCTCGGAGAGAACGGCGCCGGCAAGTCGACGCTGCTGCGCCTCATCACGGGCGATCAGGAGCCCACCAGCGGCCGGGTGAAGACCGGCATGACGGTGCGCGTCGCGACGCTGTCGCAGCAGCTCGCCGAGCTCGACGAGCACGTCGGCGAGCGCGTCTCGGGCGTGGTCAAGCGCTTCCGCTCGATCGAGCTCGCCGACGGCCAGGAGCTGACGCCCACCCAGCTGCTCGAGCGCCTGGGCTTCACGAGCGCCCAGCTCAAGACCCAGGTCGGCAGGCTCTCCGGCGGCCAGCGCCGGCGGCTCCAGCTGCTGCTCGTGCTCCTCAGCGAGCCCAACGTGCTGGTCCTGGACGAGCCCACCAACGACCTCGACACCGACATCCTCGCCGCGATGGAGGACCTCCTGGACTCGTGGCCGGGAACGCTGGTGGTCGTGAGCCACGACCGCTACCTCATGGAGCGGGTGACGGATCAGCAGTACGCAGTGCTGGACGGCGGCATCCGCCACCTGCCCGGCGGCGTCGACGAGTACGTGAAGCTGTCGCGTGACCGTCGCGCCGCCACTGGCGGCGTCGGGACGTTCGGCACCCAGGCAAGCGCCGTATCGGCCCTCCCGTCCGACAGTTTGAACCAATCCGCGGGCGACACGCCGGGGTCGACCCCCGGATCAGAGCCTGGCGCCGGAGTGTCAGGGCCGGGATTGGTTCAAACTTTCAGCGGGGCGGAGCGGCGGGCGCTCGAGAAGGAACTGCAGTCGGTCGAGCGGCGGATGGCGAAGGTCCAGGAACTCACCGAGGGACTGCATCACGAGATGCTGATGCACGACCAGACCGACTTCGCCGGGCTCGCAGCGCTCACCAAGCAGACGCGCGACCTCGAGGATGAGACCGCGCAGCTCGAGGAGCGCTGGCTCGAACTCAGCGAACAGCTGGGCTAGCCGGACGCGGGCAGCTGCGACGCGAGCCCGGCGATGGTCACGTCGATCATCGCGCGGTAGGCCTGCTCGCGCATGCGCCCAGCATCCTCACCGCCGCGCGCGAAGGGCAGCATGAAGGTGTCCCTCATGTCGCGAAGCTCCTCGGCATCGGTGACGAGAGCATCAAACTCTTCCATCATGCTCGCGTGGTCGCGCGGGCCATCACCTTCATGCCGCAGCCGATCGTCTCCCACGGAGATCGTGAGCATCGCGGTGTTGAGCAGCGCAACATAGGCGAACGAGACACGGTCGCCGAACCCTCCACGCTTCAGGACTCCTAGACCTCGGGCGAGCGTCGGGATCATCGACGGCACGGTGGGCCCGTGCATGAGTGTCCACTTGGCCACACCCGGGACGCCGGTCACGAGCGGGTAGAGGCCCCACAGCAGATCCCGAAACCACTGCTCCCAATCGTCCGAGGGCTCGGGGACGTCAATGTCCGTGAGCACACGCTCGACCACGCGCCGGCACACCTCATCCTTGCCGCCCACATGATGGTAGATGACCGACGGCGCGACTCCCAGGCGGCCGGCGAGACCGCGCAGCGACCACGCGAGCAGGTGCGACTCACAGGACAGCTCCCATGCCGCGTCCACCACAGCTTTCGCGCTCAGGCCTGCGTGGAAGGATGCGGATGTGGTCGGTGTGCTCACGGCTTCTCCCTCTCACCCTTGACTGTTAGAACACTGTTCACACTACAATGCGGGAATGGTTATCAGTCCAACAAGCAAACGGAGGGTCGTCCGGTGACCAGCCCCGCCCCCGACCGCACCTCCACTCCGGCGGCAACCGATGACGAAGGATTCTTCGCCCCGGTCCGCGGGAGCATCGGCACGATCATCGCGCTCAGCGCCATCGGGGCGATCTCCAGCGTGGTGCCGTTCATCGCGATCGTGGAACTTGCCCGGACACTGCTGCCGGCGCTCGACGGCGACCCCATCGATACAAGCCGAGTGTGGACCACCGTCGGTATCGCCGTCGCGGCGCTGTTCGTGAGCGTCGGAGCGGCATTCGGGTCCGGCCTGGTCAGCCACTACGCGGATGCGGAACTGCAGTTCAGCCTCAGGCGCCGGATCGTGCGTCACCTGCAGCGTCTGCCGCTGGGCTGGTTCGATCACCGCAGCTCAGGAACCGCCCGCAAGCTGGTCGAGAACGACGTCAGTGCGCTGCACCAGCTGGTGGCTCACTCGATCCACGACGTCGTCACCGCCGTCACGGTACCGGTCGTCAGCATCGCGTACTTGTTCGTGGTGCAGTGGCAGCTCGCCGTTGCAGCGCTCGTGCCGCTCGTGATCGCCATGGTGCTCTACGGGCTCATGATGCGCGACACGGCAGAGAAGTACCAGCTGTATGACGAGGCCGCTCACGCGCTGTCGGGAGCCACAGTCGAGTTTGTGCATGGCATTGCGGTGGTCAAGCGCTTTGGGCAGATCGGGCGCAGCCACCGCAGGTATCGCGACGAGACGAAGACCTACGCCAGATTCGTGGACAACTGGACCCGCGAGACTGCCGTGATGTTCACGGTCGTCGAGGTCGTCACCTCGCCGGTGATCGTACTGCTGTGGCTGCTGGCCGTCGGCGTATGGCTCGTGAACTCCGGCACGGCGGCGATCGACGTGCTTCCGGGCCTGATTCTAGGACTCGGCCTCACCGCTCCCCTCATGAGGATGGGAGCCTCTGCTCAGTTCCTGCGCAATGCCTCGAAGGCGCAGGAGACTCTCAAGGACTTCTTCGCGATCCCGGAGGTGTCCCAGCCTGCGACTCCGCTGACCCCGTCCTCGCACGGCATCGAGCTCGACGGAGTGTCGTTCGGGTATGAGGCTGGCCACCGTGTGCTGCACGAGATCTCTGCCATGTGCGCACCGGGCACCGTGATCGCACTCGTGGGCGCCTCGGGTTCGGGCAAGTCCACTCTCGCCAAGCTCGTGCCCCGCTTCTACGACCTCGACGAAGGCCGCGTGGCAATCGGAGACGTGGATGTGCGCGATGTGGCCTCAAAGGAGTTGTACCGCGACATCGGATTCGTCTTCCAGGACGTGCAGCTGCTCCGCGCGAGCCTGCGCGACAACATCCGGCTGAGCCGCCCGAGCGCCTCCGATGCCGAGGTCGAGGAGGCGGCGCGAGCTGCCCAGATCCACGAACGCATCCTCCGCTTCCCGCACGGCTACGACGCCGTGGTGGGTGAGGACGCGCACTTGTCGGGCGGAGAGGCGCAACGAGTCACGATCGCGCGAGCGCTCATCGCCGACGCCCCGGTGCTCGTCCTCGACGAGGCGACGGCGTTCGCGGACCCGGACTCCGAGGCATCGATCCAGAGGGCGCTGTCGAATCTCGCCGACGAGCGCACGGTCCTGGTGATCGCGCACCGGCTCCACACCATCGTCAATGCGGATCAGATCCTGGTGCTTCACGAGGGCCGCGTAGTCGAGCGCGGCACCCACGAGGAACTCGTTGTGCAGGGCGGTCGCTTCGCTCGCATGTGGGACGACTACCAGGCCAATCATGCGCGCTCGATGCCGGAAGGGGTCGAAGGATGATCCGACGCATGCTCCGCTACTGCTCCGACCACGCCCGTCGGCTGGTGATGATCGAGCTCGTCTTCATCGTCATGGCTGCCGTGCTTCAGGGCGTGGCGTTCCTGTTCCTGGTCCCGCTGCTGCGGGACCTGTTCTCCGGCGATCTCGGCGGCGCACGCACGTGGCTGCTGGTCGAGGCCGTCGTCGCGGTCGCCTACGTCGTCGCCGCGTGGACTGCGAGCCAGGTGGGCATGCGCGCGAGCACCGCGGTGCTCGAGTCACTGCTTGAGCGTTTGGGCGATCGCCTCGTGGAACTGCCGGTCTCGTGGTTCTCCAAGGACCGCTCCGGCATGGCGGCGGGCATCGCCACGCAAGGCGCCATGTTCGTCTCCTCGGCACCCTATGCGGTGCTGCGGCCTGTGCTCACTGGCTTCGTGACGCCTGCAACGGTGCTGGTGGGGATGTACTTTCTCGACTGGAGGCTGGCACTCGCGATGACTGCCATGGTGCCGATCCTCGTACTGGGCTACCGATGGATCAGCAACGCTGTCGCGCGCGCCGACGCCGTCCACTCCGAGGCGGTGGCCGACGCGTCGAGCAGGGTCATCGAGTTCGCGAGGGTCCAGCCCACGCTCCGGACCGCGGGCAAGGGATCGGCGGCCGACACCCTGGTTGACGAGGCTCTCCACCGCCAGCACCAGGCATACCGAGGGATGCTGGCCAGCGGCGGCGTGGGCATCGCGACCTTTGCGGGCATCGTCCAGCTGTCGATCACCGTCGTGCTCGTCGTGGGTGCGTACCTTGCCGTGGGCGGGTCCGTCGACGTGGCAACGCTCATCGGACTGCTGGTGCTGGGCGTGCGATTCAACGAACCGATCATCAACGCAGGCGACTTGGGCGGCGGCATCGCCGTCGCCCGCACGACACTGGACCAGCTCGACGCGCTCGCAGCGGTCGCCGACCTTCCGGAGCCTTCCGCGCCGCGAGAGCCCGCCGACTGGGGTGTTCGCTTCGACGATGTCACCTTCGGCTACGGCGGCGACGCGGTGCTGAGCAGCCTGTCGTTCTCAGCGCGCTCCGGCGAGATGACGGCGATCGTCGGCCCGTCGGGCTCGGGCAAGACCACGATCACCAAGCTCATTGCCCGCTTCTATGACCCGGAGGCAGGCGCGGTGTTGATCGGCGGCGTGCCGGTGCCGGAGCTCGGCACGGCAACCGTCGAGGCTGCGGTGGCGCCGGTCTTCCAGGACGTCTACCTCTTCGACGACACGATCCTCAACAACATCTGGCT
This sequence comes from uncultured Demequina sp., assembly GCF_913055775.1. Lineage (GTDB taxonomy): Bacteria > Actinomycetota > Actinomycetes > Actinomycetales > Demequinaceae > Demequina. Next base: position 27,455 of record NZ_CAJXJX010000002.1, read on the forward strand.
GGGCAACCCGGATCTCACACGCGAACAGGTCATCGAGGCCGCTACGCGGGCGCGCGTGGACGAGATCGCCGAGCGCCTGCCTGGCGGCTGGGATGCCCGGGTCGGCGAGGGCGGCTCAAGCCTGTCCGGCGGCGAGCGCCAGCGGGTGTCGATCGCCCGCGCCCTCCTCAAGGATGCACCCATCGTGCTCCTCGACGAGGCGACCTCGGCGCTCGACATCGGCAACGAGATCGCGATCGGACAGGCGATCGATCATGCTCGCGAGGGCCGCACGATGATCGTCGTCGCGCACCGCCTGCAGACAATCATGACGGCCGACCAGATCGTCATGCTCGACGGCGCGGGCGGCATCCGCGAGGCCGGCACTCATACCGAACTGCTGGCGGCGAACGGCACCTACGCCCGCTACTGGAACGAACGCGTCGCTGCCGCCGGATGGCAGCTCACCCGACCGGACTGATCCCCCGCCTCGCCGGTCCGAGGCACCCACCCACTCTCGAGAACAGAAAGTCCCCTCATGAGCGAATCCCCCACCTCCGCCGCCGCGAGCGCCCCGGCCTCACCCTCCGAGCGCTCTCCGCTGTCGTTCAGTTTCACGGCCCGCGACATCGTCACCATCGCGATCTTCGCCGTGCTGTACGTCGTCGTCGTCTTCGCGATCGGGATGGTCGGCGTCATCAGTCCACTCGTGATGGTGCTGACGCTCCCCCTCGTGCCCGTCGTGGGCGGCATCCCGTACATGCTGTTCCTCACCCGCGTCCGCCATGCGGGCATGGTCACCGTGTTCGGCGTCGTCTTCGGGCTCACGACCATGGCATGGGGCCACCCGTGGCAGAGCGCGCTCGTGATCGTGGCGGTGTCGCTCCTCGCGGAGGTCGTGATCGTCGCGGGCCGCTACCGGTCGAAGTGGTCCGCCATCTGGGCCTACACGATCTTCTCCGCCTGGATGATCGGGCCCTGGATCCCGCTGCTCCTCGACCGCGAGGCATACCTCGAGGCACAGGGAGCCGCCGGATTGGGAAGCGACTACGTCGAGCAGATGGACGCACTGCTGTCGGCTCCCGTGGTCCTGATGCTGTGGTTCGCGTGCATCGTCTGCGGCTTCCTGGGGGGCCTGTTGGGCACCGCGGTCCTACGCAAGCACTTTGTCCGCGCTGGCCTCGCCTGACGTCGCGGCTCCCGTCGGCGCCGTGGCGCGGCGGGGGCTCGACCCGCGCTCCAGGATCCTGCTGGTGCTGGTCGTCAGCGTCGCGGTGATGAGCCCGTCGGGTCTTGTCTTCGTCCCGGCCGGGATCGTGCTGGCCGTAGCGCTCGCCGCGTCCGAGCCCTCCTGGTCGCGGGTCGCGGTGCTGCTCGCATCGGCGGCGATCATGTACGCGCTGGGGTGGATCCTTCCCGTGGTGTGGCCCAACGGCCTGACCGCCACCATCGGCATCGCGTGCGGCTACCTCATCCGGTTCGTCGCCGCCTTCGGCGTGGGGGCGCACCTCGTCGCGACGACATCGCCCACGCGGCTCAGCGCCGGCCTGCGCGCGTGGCGTATCCCGCGAGCGATCGCGGTCACGTTGGCCGTGATGCTGCGCTTCTTTCCGGTGGTCGCATCCACCTCGGCGGCAGTGCTCGACGCCATGCGGCTTCGCGGGCTCGTCGGCGCGCGAGGCTTCGTGCGCCATCCCGTGCTCAGCATCGAACGCTTCACGGTCCCGATGATCGCCGCGAGCCTGCGGGCGAGCGAGGATCTCTCGGCGTCAACGATTCTGCGCGGACTCGGGTCCCGCCGGACGCCCGTCACGCTCGACCCGCCGCGGTTCGGATGGCCCGACGCTGCTCTGGCGCTAGCCGTCGCTGCGCTCGCGGCGATCAGCATGGTCCTGCCCAGCCCGCTCGCCGAGGGAATCCCATGATCGAGATCGGCGGAGTGACGTGGACCTACCCCCATGCCGACCACCCTGCCCTGCGCGGACTCGACCTGAGCATCGCCCGCGGGGAGCTCGTCGCGCTGTGCGGAGCGTCGGGCTCGGGCAAGTCGACGGCACTGCGCCTCATCAACGGCCTCGTGCCCCACTTCCACGACGACGGCGTGCTCACCGGGACCGTGACGGTCGACGGCGTCGTCACGACCGACGTGGAGCTCGATGCACTGGGTTCCATCACCGGCACGGTGCTCCAGCATCCCGGGCGGCAGTTCTTCACCGACTCGGTTCGCGAGGAGACGGCATTCGCGATGGAGAACCTCGGGTTCGCCCGTGAGCTCACCAGGGACAGGGTCGACCGGACCGTGGCGCGGCTCGCGACCTGGATGCCGCCGGACCAGCCCTTGCGCCATCTGTCGGGCGGCCAACAGCAGCAAGTCGCCATCGCCTCTGCAACCGCGCACGAGCCGAGGGTCGTGCTGCTGGATGAGCCCAGTTCGAACCTGTCGCCCGACGCCGTGGCTCGACTCATCGGCGCGCTCGGCCAGCTCAAGTCGGCAGGGGTGACCATCGTCGTCGCCGAGCACCGCCTGCGATACCTCGAAGGCCTGGTCGACCGCGTCATCGTCATGCGGGATGGGGCCGTCGACGCCGTCTGGTCGGCGGCTGAGTTTCGTGGAGTGTCCGACGCGGACCTGGCCCGAGAAGGCCTGCGTGGCGAGGTCCGCTCGGCCGACCTGCCGAGCGCTCCCGCGACCGGCCCGAGCATCGAGGCGGGCACGGGCGCCGGTGAGGTGCCGGCCGGTGAGGTACCAGCAGGCGCGCTCGAGCTTGACGCGGTGAGGTGTCACCTGGGAGGGCGCACCGTGCTGGACATCTCTCGCGCGGTGCTGCGCGCGGGCGAGGTGACCGCGATCCGGGGTCGCAACGGCGCAGGAAAGTCCACGCTCGCGCGCGTCATCACCGGACTCCAGCGCAGTTCCGGTGTCGTCGGACTGGACGGTCGCGAATTGAGCCGCGGGGCACGTCAACGCGCATCGGCGATCGTGATGCAGGACGTGCAGCGTCAGCTCTTCACCGAGAGCGTGGAGGCGGAGATCAGGCTCGCGTGCACCGATGCCGCAGGCGACCTCGACACGTCGGCTGTCCTCGCGTCGCTCGATCTCGACGCCCTAGCGCAACGCCACCCGCTGTCGCTGTCGGGCGGCCAGCAGCAGCGCCTGGTCGTGGCCGCCGCCAGGGTCGCGGGGCGTCGCATCGTCGTCTTCGACGAGCCGAGCTCGGGAGTGGACCGTCGACACCTCCAGTCGATCTCCAACGAGATCAGACGGGTGGCCGCCGACGGCGCGGTGGTCATTCTCATCAGCCACGATGACGACCTGCTGGCGCTGGCCGCCGACCGCGGAATCACGCTCGTCTCTCCCGGCGAGCTCCAGGCGACGCCCAGCGCCGCGACGACCGATGCCCAGACCATGAAGGAGACCCGATGACCAACCCCACGCCCGTCGATCCGCCTCCGGGAGCCCAGGCCGCGCAGACGCAGGTCAGGCTCGTGCTTGGAGCGGTGTTCCTCGTCTACCTCGCGCAGATGACTCTGAATCCGATCATCGCGCCACTCGCGCGAGAGGTCGGTCTCGCTGAGTGGCAGGTAGGCGTCACCATCAGCACGGCCGCGTTGACGCTCGTGCTGACGAGCCAGTACTGGGGCAGGCGCTCGCAGTCACACGGACGCAAGCCGGTCCTGGTCGCTGCGTTCGCCGTCGCGACGACTGTCATGGCAGCGTTCGCGCTGGTGGCGTGGCTCGGCATGACCGGCGCCGTGACGGGCGCGGCGCTGTTCGGCGCCTTCCTGCTCCTGCGAGGGCTCGGGTTCGGCGCTGCGATCTCGGCGGTCGCGCCCACCGCGCAGGCGTACATCGCGGATGTCACCGAGGACGAGGCCGCGCGAGTCAAGGGCATGGCCGGCGTAGGCGCCGTTCAGGGCATGGCCCTGATCGGCGGCGCGATCGTGGGCGGCGCGCTCGCGGCACTGGGGCTCATGGCGCCGTTGGTCGCGGTCCCCGTGCTGCTGGCGGCGAGCATGGCACTGCTCATCGCCCGGCTGCGGAAGGAGCCTCGTCACACGCTGATTCCCTCGCCGGCACAGGTGCGGCCGTTCGACAGCCGCGTCTGGCCGTTCCTGCTGGCGGGCTTCGGCATGTTCACCGCGTTGGGCTTCATCCAGGTGCTGATCGGCTTCCTCGTGCAGGACCGACTGGGGCTCGGCTCATCGGCGACCGGCGTCGTCAGCGGGGGCGCGCTGCTCGCAGCCGGCATCGGACTGATCGTCGCTCAGGCCGTGATCGTGCCGCGGAGCGGATGGAGCCCACCCACGCTTCTGCGGGTAGGCAGCGTGGTCGCCCTCGCTGGGTTCGGCATCCTCATTCCCGATGCGGGAGCTGTCCCCCTGATCGGCGCGATCCTCGTCATCGGCGTGGGCCTCGGCATCGCGATGCCCGGCTACACCGCAGGGCCGACGCTGCTGGTGCGCCGCGACGAGCAGGGCGGTCTCGCTGGGCTCATCAACGCGACCAATGGGCTCACGTTCGTGGTCGCTCCCACGGCCGGCACCGCGCTGTATGGGCTCGCGCCAGCGCTACCGATCATCGCGGGAGCGGCCATGATGGCGCTCGTGGCGCTGTTCGTGCTGGTGCATCCGCGGTTCCGATCACGGGCGCTCGCGGCGCCCGTCACCCCCGCTTGAGCGCGTCCGCCAGCTTCATGCGCCCTCCAGTGTTGAGCACCGCGCCGGCGTAGACGCGGCCCGCGACCCACGTCAGGAGCGGGATCGTCACGAGGCAGATGGTCACGGCCAGCAGCGTCTCCGCGGTCGTGATGGCACCGAACGCCGATCGCATGGGCACCATGAACGGCGCGAAGAACGGGATCTGGGTGAGCACCTGCGTCACCGTGCCGTCGGGATTGGACGGCACCAGGTAGATCGCCAGGTACAGCGGCACCATCATGAGCAGCATCATGGGCGTCGTCACCGCCCCGATGTCCTCTTGGCGCGACACCAGCGCGGCAAGGCCACCGAAGAAGACGATGAACACGGCGAAGCCCAGCAGGAACCACACGCCGAACTTCACCAGCAGCGGGCCCGCCTCGAGGTTGAGCGTCGCAAAGAGGTCCAGATACCAGGCTGCAAAGATGATCGGGCCCACCATCGAGGCGGCCTGCACAAGCGCGTACATCCCCACGCCCAGCACCTTGCCGCCCAGCAGCGTCGCGGGCCGGACGGTCGCCAGCAGGATCTCGACCACGCGCGAGGACTTCTCCTCGACCACGCCCATCATGATCACCGAGGCACTCTGGATGAGGATGATGAACAGCATCACGATCACCACGAGACCCGCGAAGAACGTGCCGCTGTCGAAGTCGTCGCTGTCGCCCACCATCACGACGGTCGGCACCGCCGCGTCGAGGGCACCGCTGACCGCTGCGGGGTCTCCACCCAGCGCGGTCACCTCGGTCTCCAGCGCCAGCGCGCGAGTGGCGTCGTCGACGAGCCCGACCAACGTCCCATCCCCGCCGCCGAGGTACAGTTCCGGCGCAGTCGCAGTCCCAGCGATCATGGCCGTGACGCCCTCGGGCATCTCGCCGTCGGCGCCCGGCACGACCACCTCCGCCTCCTCGATCACGTAGTCGAGCTCCTGCGCGGCGGCCACGCCTTCGAGATACGGCACGAGCTCCGCCGTGGCCGGATCCACCTGGACCACGGCCGCCTCATCGTCGCTCGACAGGATGGGCTTGAGGATCACCGCGGCGCCCACGATCAGCACGATCATGATCGCGCTGGAGATGATGTTCGCCTTGGACAACGTGCGCGTGCGGAACTCGCGATGAGCGATCAGCCACAGCATGCTCACGCCACCTCCTCGGTCTCGGAGACCACGTCGCGGAACAGGTCGGTCAGGCTGGGGCGGACAGGCGAGAACTCCGTCACGGTGGCAGTGGAGACGGCCGATGCGAGGAAGGCCTGGGCGGCGTCTGCGGACTCGGCCTCGACGCGCCAGCGTCCGTCCCCATCGGGCGCGACGGAGACGCCGGGAGGGGCATCAGGCAGCCCCACGCCGGACGCGGCGAGCGTCCACGCGAGGGTGTCCGTCGCACGCAGGTCGTCGATCGCTCCGGAGGCGACCAGGCGGCCCGACTTCACGATTCCCACGCGGTCGCACAGGCGCTCCACCAGCTCGAGCTGGTGCGAGGAGAAGATGACGGGCACTCCCTTGTCGGCTTGCCCGCGCAGGACGTCGCTCATGACGCCCACGGCGACGGGGTCGAGACCGGAGAACGGTTCGTCGAGCACCAGGATGTCCGGGCCATGCACGAGCGCCGATGCCAGCTGCACCCGCTGCTGGTTGCCCAGCGACAGCTTCTCGACGGCATCGTCGCGGCGCTCGGCGACCCCCAGCACCTCGGTCCAGTGCTCCATCGCGGCCGTCGCATCGGCTGCGCTCAACCCGTGAAGGCGCGCGAGGTAGACCAACTGCTCCCCGACCTTCATGCGCGGGTAGAGCCCGCGCTCCTCGGGCATGTAGCCGATGCTCCTGCGCACCCCCAGATCAACGGGAGCGCCGTTCCACCGGACGACCCCCGCATCGGCTCGCAGCACTCCCAGGATGATGCGCATGGTCGTGGTCTTGCCCGCTCCGTTGGAGCCCACGAAGCCGAACAGCTCTCCCCCCGGCACGTCGAAGGAGACGTCCTGCAGTGCCTTCACGGTGCCGTAGGACTTGGTCAGGCCATCGATCTCGAGGGTGGTCACTCAGGCTCCTTGCACGGGGGGCGGTAGGGACGCGCACCACGATATGCATAGAACAGGTGGCGGACCATCCTGCTGACGGATGACCACCCACCCTTGCGCACCCCGGCGGAGCGGCGAATGATGGCCGCATGGCGAAGGACACGGACCTCGACCACCTCTGGACCGCGCTCGGCATCGGGCCAGCGCTCGGAGCAGGCTCGCGTACCCGTGCCGTCACGAGGGCCGATGCGCGGGCGGTGCTGGCATGCGACGACGCCCAGGCGCTGGTGACGTTGCGGGCCGCGGTCGCGGGTCACGCGAGCTCTCCGCTGCTCACGGGAGCGCTCGCGCTCGCTGCCGTGGGTGCCGTTGCGGTGGTCGCGCTGGGCTTCGGGGTCGAGGCGGGGCCGGTGTGGGGTTCCGTGACCGCGGGCGCCCTCGTGCTGGTAGAAACCCTCATCCTCACCTTCCTGCCGCCCCGCTCCACCTCCCGAGCCGCCGCGTGGACCTCCCTGCTCGACCACCGCATCGGCCAACTGGAGCGTCCCGCGACCACCCGCGGCGGCACCTTCGCACCTCGCGCCATAGCCCGCGGGACGTTCGCGCCGTCACTCGTCACGGTGGCGTACAGCGAGGCGGGGATCCCCACGCAGGGTGAACAACCGGCGACCTAGGACCTTTGCCCGCGCATCATCACCACGCCGGTGGAATGCTGGGAGGACCAGCACGGACACGGAGGTCACGATGACGGATACTGCCTGGCAGTCACGCACGAGCGATGCGGCAAGCGACGCGGAGATCGGTGCGATCGATCGCTACTGGCGCGCGACGAACTACCTGAGCGTGGGGCAGATCTACCTGCTCGACAACCCGCTTCTGCGCGAACCCCTGCACCGGGACCACGTCAAGCCCCGCCTCGTGGGCCACTGGGGCACCACACCTGGGCTGAACTTCCTCTACGCGCACCTCAACCGCATGATCCGCGCGCGCCAGCAGGAGACCATGTACATCATCGGCCCGGGCCACGGCGGTCCCGGACTGGTGGCCTCGAGCTTCCTCGACGGCACCTACACGGATACCTACCCGGACATCTCGTACGACGATGCCGGCGTGAAGCGACTGTTCAAGCAGTTCTCGTTCCCTGGCGGCATTCCCTCGCACGTCGCGCCCGAGACCCCGGGGTCGATCCACGAGGGCGGCGAGCTCGGCTACGCCCTGAGCCACGCCTACGGCGCCGCGTTCGACAACCCCGACCTGCTGGTCGCCGCGATCGTGGGCGATGGTGAGGCCGAGACCGGCCCCCTGGCCACCAGCTGGCACTCGAACAAGTTCATCAACCCCGCCACCGACGGCGTGGTGCTGCCCATCCTCCACCTCAACGGCTACAAGATCGCCAACCCCACGGTGCTGGCGCGCATCGGTGAGGACGAGCTCGACGCGCTCATGCGCGGGTACGGCCATAAGCCCCACGTGTTCGTCGCCGGCTTCGACGACGAGGACCACGACTCGATCCACGCGCGCTTCGCGTCCCTGCTGGACGACGTCATGGACGAGATCGCCGCGATCAAGGCCGAGGCCCGCGAGAACCCGGACATGGACCGCCCCATGTGGCCCATGATCGTGTTCCGGACTCCCAAGGGCTGGACCTGCCCCGACCACATCGACGGCAAGCAGACCGAGGGCTCCTGGCGCTCGCACCAGGTGCCGCTGTCCAACGCGCGCGACACCGACGAGCACCTGCGCACCCTCGAGAACTGGCTGCAGTCCTACGGCCCGGACGAACTGTTCGACGATGCTGGCGCCCCGCTCCCCTCGGCGAGCGAGATCGCCCCGGCCGGCGAGCTGCGCATGTCCGCCCGTCCCGAGGCGAACGGCGGCCTGGTCCTCAAGGACCTGCGCATGCCCGACTTCCGCGACTTTGCCGTCGACGTCCCGCACCCGGGGGCGGGGCCCGCGCAGGCCACCAAGCAGCTAGGCACCTTCCTCAGGGCGGTCATGAAGAACAACCCGGACAACTTCCGGATCTTCGCCCCCGACGAGCTGGCCTCCAACCGGCTCCAGGACGTGCTCGAGGTCACCGACAAGGTGTGGCAGGGCAAGCGCGAGGACGACGACGCCCACACCGCCGCCTCCGGACGCGTGGTCGAGATGCTCTCCGAGCACCAGTGCCAGGGCTGGCTCGAGGGCTATCTGCTCACCGGCCGCCACGGCCTCTTCACGTCCTACGAGGCGTTCATCCACATCGTCGACTCGATGTTCAACCAGCACGCCAAGTGGCTCAAGGTGTCGCGCGAGCTCCCGTGGCGCCGGCCCATCGGCTCGCTGAACTACCTGCTGTCGAGCCACGTGTGGCGCCAGGACCACAACGGCTTCTCGCACCAGGACCCCGGCTTCATCGACCACGTGGTCAACAAGAAGGCCGAGGTGGTGCGGGTCTACCTGCCTGCGGACGCCAACACCCTGCTGTCGACGTACGACCACTGCCTGCGCTCGCGCGACTACGTCAACGTCGTGGTCGCCGGCAAGCAGCCGCAAGCGCAGTGGCTGACCATGGACCAGGCCATTGACCACTGCACGCGCGGGCTGGGCATCTGGGACTTCGCGTCGAATGTGCCGCTGGGCGAGGAGCCCGACGTGGTCCTCGCCGCCGCGGGCGACGTGCCCACGATCGAGGTGCTCGCCGCCGTCGACATCCTGCGCCAGGAGCTGCCGGACCTCAAGGTCCGGATGATCAACGTAGTCGACCTCATGCGCCTGCAGCCCGAGGAGGAGCACCCCCACGGGCTCACGGACCGCGCGTTCGACCAGCTGTTCACCACGGACAAGCCGGTGATCTTCAACTACCACGGCTACCCGTGGCTGATCCACCGCCTCACCTACCGCCGCACGGGACACAGCAACTGGCACGTGCGCGGCTACAAGGAGGAGGGCACCACCACGACGCCCTTCGACATGGCGATGGTCAACGACATCGATCGCTACCACCTGGTCATGGACGTCATCGACCGGGTGCCGCACCTGGGCACCCGCGCCGCGTCGCTGCGCCAGGAGCTGTCGGACCGGCGGTTCGCCGCTCGCAGGTATGCGCGTGAGCACGGTGCGGACATCCCCGCGGTCGCGAATTGGGTGTGGCCCGATGCGCAGGGCGGCGCCTACGAGAAGGCCCAGGGAGCGCTCGCCACGGGCGGCGACAACGAGTAGCGCTACGTGAAGGGAGGGCCGATGCGCGGGGCGCCCCGCGCATCGGCCCTCGTTTCACTTCGGGCAGGACGCTGCCGCCGACTTGAGGTCCGTCGTCAGCAGGTGGAGCCGCAGTCGCAGCAGGAGCAGCCCTCGTCCTTACGTGCCTGGGCCGCCGCGACCGCGGTGGCCTGCACAGCGAGCGCGCGCTTCTGGTCCGCCTCCGCCACCTGGGCCTGCCGGGCGGGGTTGCCGAACTTCTTCTTCTTCGCTGCCATGCGTCCACGGTAACGAGATCTTGTCAGAAACGCTAACCGTTATCGTTTGCGCGCAAGGTGACGCGCCACCTGCATCGGTGCGCGTGGCCCCAGACGCACCAAGGGCGCCCGGCAACTGCCGGGCGCCCCCTGCGATGTGCTCGCTAGACCTCAGTGCTCGTCGTAGTGATCTCCATGCGCCGCGTGCTTGTGGCCGTCATGCACGTAGTCCACGTGGTCACCGTGCTCGACGGCTTCGTGACCGCAGTCGTCGCCGTGGCCGTGCGCGTGCTCCTCCGCGGTCGCGTGAACGCCCTCGTGCTCGTCGACATGGTCGCCGTGGGGGTGGTGGACGTGTCCGTCGTGGACGTAGTCCGTGTGGCCGTCGTGCTCGACGGCCGCGTGACCGCAGTCCGCGCCGTGCGCGTGGCTGTGGTCCGTGTGCACTGCGTGCTCAGTCATGGCGCCTCCCCGTGTGTGTTCCGTCCTCTCACTCCATCACACCGCGGGGTCTCGCGCCATGCGAACTGTGGCTCGCGTGCTCGCCGCGGACCGTTTACTCACTCGAGTAGGTGTGCAGCCGCTCGCCGGCCTCATTGAAGATGCTGAGCACCTCAGCAGGTTCGACCCCCGCAGCGCACATCGCGTGCGGCACTCGAGTGTCGAACTCAGCGGCCTCGCCGGGCGACAGCACGAGCTCCTGGTCACCGAGGAGCAGTCGCAGTTGGCCCGAGAGCACGTAGAGCCACTCGTGGCCGTCGTGAACGCGCGGCGCCGGCGGTTTGGCAACGGGAGGATAGGTGATCCGATACGCGCGAAGGGTGGAGGATTCGGGCGCAAGGGGGACCATCACGAGCCCACCCCGCTTCAAGGGCGCGCGGCGCACCCGCGGGTCGCGGTCGGCGGGCGGCAGGAGGTCATCGACCCGAATCCCCAGCTGGCGCGTGAGCGGCAGCAGCAGTTCGAGCGTCACCTGCCGCTTGCCCGACTCGAGCCGCGACAGAGTGCTCGCGGAGACTGACGCGCGAGCCGCGAGATCGTCGAGGGTCCATCCGCGCGCCTGCCGCGCCGCCCGCAGCCTCGGACCCACCTGCGAGAGTTCGTCCACTCGACCAGTCTTGCATATTTGGCAAGCAGGCTTGCACCGGCGAGCGAGCCCGGCGCATGCTCGCTCCATGACACACGACACCCACTCCAGCGCCGATGCGACGACCGAACTCTGGGACGCCGTCATCATCGGCGGCGGCGCCGCCGGCCTCTCCGCAGCCCAGATGCTGGGCCGCTCCCGCCGGCGCACTCTGGTGATCGATGGCGGCCAGCCCCGCAACCGCTTCACGGACCACATGCACGGCATCCTGGGGCACGACGGTCGCAACCCCGCGGATCTGCTCGCGGACGGCCGCCGGGAACTGGAGCGCTACGGCGTCGAGGTCAGGTCCGGCACCGTCACGGAGGTCGCAGACCGCGAAGAGACCGTGGCCATCACCACCGACGAGGGCACGGCGCACGCGCGCACTCTCCTTCTCGCGACAGGTATCACCGATCAGTTGCCCGAGATCCCGGGACTCGCCGAGCGCTGGGGCCGCAGCGTCATCCACTGCCCCTACTGCCACGGCTGGGAGGTGCGCGACCAGCGCATCGGTGTGCTGGCGACCGCGCCGCCGCAGGTGCACCTGGGCTTCATGGTCCGCCAGCTCGCGAAGCACCTCACGGTCTTCCTCCAACGCGACGGACTGCTGGAGGAAGCCGAGCGCGCGCGAATGATCGCCCGTGGCATCACGGTCTCCGACGGCGCGATCACCGAGATCCGCGGGCCCGGCGACGCCATCACCGAGGTCGTCACCGCGGACGGCACCACCCACGCGATCGACGCACTGTTCGCGGGCGGCGCGCCCATCCCCCACGACGACGCGCTCGCGAACCTGGGCCTCGACCGCACCGAGGTCGCGGGCGCTTCCGTGATCGCGGTCGACGAGATGGGCAAGACCAGCCACCCGCGCATCTGGGCCGCAGGCAACGTCATCCAGCCCATGGCCAACGTCCCCATGTCCGCGAGCGCGGGCACGTGGGCGGGAGCGCACATGAACGGCTTCCTCGTGGGCGAGGACGTCGACCGCGCGGTGGCCGCGAGAGGAACGTGGCACGATCAGGCTCCCGCGGACTTCTGGGAGGACCGCTATGGCTCCGCGGGCCCCGCATGGTCGGGAAAGGTCAACGCCACGGTGGCCGATGCGGTCGCACGCTTCACGCCCGGCCGCGCCCTGGACTTGGGATGCGGCGAAGGGGCGGACGTGGTGCACCTCGCGCAGCTCGGCTGGGAGGCGACGGGCGTCGACATTTCGCCGACGGCCATCACCCGAGCAGCGGTAGCGTCCGTCGAGGCTGGGGCCGAGTCGGCGACGTTCGTCGCCGCAGACCTCAGTGAGTGGGAGCCGGACGGCACCTATGACCTTGTCACCGCATCTTTTCTCCATTCCCCTGTCCACCTGCCGCGGACAGCGATCCTGCAGCGCGCATCGGCCGCGGTGGCGCCTGGCGGTCACGTACTTCTCGTCACTCACGCGGCGGCACCGCCGTGGGCGGATCCCGAGCACGTGCGCCACCACTCGTTCCTGACTGCGCGCGAGGAGGCCGATGCCCTCGCCCTCGATCCAGAGGTGTGGGAGGAGGTGCGCGTCGAGGAGGTCGAGCGCGACGCGGTAGGCCCAGACGGGAAGCCTGGCCACCTGGTCGATGGAGTGGTGCTGCTTCGCCGGCGCTGAAGTCCGTCAGGCGGGGTGGTACGGCGACACGACGACGTCGACCCGCTGGAACTCCTTGAGGTCCGAGTAGCCCGTGGTCGCCATCGACCGGCGCAGCGCGCCCATCATGTTCGTGGTGCCGTCCGCGGTGTGGCCAGGTCCGTTGAGGATCTCGGCGAGCGTTCCCGCCTGACCCACCTCGACGCGCGCACCGCGCGGCAGCTCGCCGTGGTACGCCTCCTGCCCCCAGTGGAAGCCGCCTCCGGGAGCCTCGGTCGAGCGAGCCAGCGCCGCCCCGATCATCACCGCATCGGCCCCACAGGCGAACGCCTTCACCAGTTCGCCGGAACGCCCCAACCCTCCGTCAGCGATCACGTGGACGTAGCGGCCGCCGGACTCGTCGAGGTAGTCGCGACGCGCCGCCGCGACGTCCGAGACGGCAGTCGCCATGGGCGCGTGGATGCCGAGCGTCGCGCGCGTGCGCTGCGCGGACCCGCCACCGAAGCCCACGAGCACGCCCGCGGCGCCGGTCCGCATGAGGTGCAGCGCCGCCTGGTAGGTCGAGGCACCGCCGACGATGACTGGCACATCCAAGTCGTAGATGAACTTCTTGAGGTTCAGCGGCTCCGTCGCGTCCGAGACGTGCTCGGCACTGACCGTGGTGCCGCGGATGACGAACAGGTCCACGCCGGCCTTGAGGACGGTCGCGTAGTGCTCCTGGGTGCGCTGCGGGGACAGGGCGCCTGCCACCGGCACGCCGGCGGCGCGGATCTCCTGAAGGCGGGCCTCGATGAGCTCGTCCTTGATGGGCTCGCGGTAGATCTCCTGCAGGCGCGCGGTTGCGTCCGCGGGGTCGTAGCCGGCGATCTGCTTGAGCAGCGCGGTGGGGTCCTCGTACCGCGTCCACAGACCCTCGAGGTCGAGCACGCCCAGGCCTCCCAGGCGCCCCAGCTCGATCGCCGTGGCGGGGCTCATCACCGAGTCCATCGGCGCCGCGATGACGGGGATGTCGAACTGGAAGGCGTCGATCTGCCACGACAGGCTGACCTGCTGGGGGTCACGCGTGCGGCGCGACGGCACCACCGCGACGTCGTCGAAGGAGTAGGCCCGGCGACCGCGCTTGCCGCGGCCGATCTCGATCTCGTTGCTCACCGCTCCACCCTATCGGCACGCGGTGTCAGCCCCACATGGAAGAGTGGTCCCATGAGCTGGCTAGACGGAACCATGGTGGGCTTCGACACCGAGACCACCGGCATCTCGACCGCGCGCGACCGCATCGTGACGGCGGCAATCATCACGCGCTCCGGGGACTCGATCTCGACACGCACGTGGCTGATCGATCCGGGCATCGAGATCCCTGCACGGGCGACCGAGGTCCACGGCATCACCACGGAGCAGGCGCGCGCGGAAGGCGCACGGCCGGCCGATGCGCTGGAGGAGATCGCGGACGCGCTCGCTCGGGCGCTGGCGGACGAGGTTCCTGTGGTGGGCTTCAATGTCCAGTACGACCTGTCGATCCTGGAGGCCGAGCTCGCGCGGAACGGTCTCGCGTCGCTTGAGTCGCGCGTTCCGCACGGCTTGCGGCCCATCGTGGACCCGTACGTGCTGGACCGGCACCTGGATCGCTATCGCAAGGGCAAGCGCAAGCTGCTCGACCTGTGCACGCTCTACGCGGTGCCCGTCGTGGCGGATGATCTCCACGCTGCGGACGCGGACGTCCTGGCGACCCTCGACCTGGTGCATGCGCTCGCGGCGGCCTATCCGTCGATGCGCGAGGTGGATCTCGACCAGCTGCACGAGCAGCAGAAGGCGGCGCACCACGATTGGGCCGTGGGCTTCGCCGCGTGGCTCAAGTCGCGGGGGCGCACCGAGGACCTGCCGAGCCCCGAGTGGCCCGTGGTGATCCACGAACAGCCCACGCAAGAAGCCGAGGCCGATCAACTGTTCTGACCGGCGTGTCCGGGCCGTCGAGCAGGGCGGTCACCGTCCAGCGGCGTTAGCGTGGAGGCAGTCGACAAGGAGGTCGCATGACTGCCCCGCACGACGGCTCCACGCCGCCGGTCCCCACGCAGCTCGACGCCCACCACGGCCCGCTCGCGGACGCCCGAGCCCAGCTCGCCGCCGCGGTTGATCACCTGGGCGTGGACGACGGCACCCATCGCATGCTGGCGATCCCGCGGCGCGAGATGGCCGTCGCGGTTCCCCTCCGGCGGGACGACGGCTCGACGGCCGTCTACGAGGGCTTCCGGGTGCAGCACAACTTCTCGCGCGGGCCTGCGAAGGGCGGCCTGCGATTCTTCCCCGCGGTGGACCTCGACGAGGTTCGCGCGCTCGCCATGTGGATGACGTGGAAATGCGCGCTCGTGGACGTGCCCTACGGCGGCGCGAAGGGCGGCGTCGCGATCGACACCCGCGACCACAGCGGGTCCGAGCTCGAACGCGTCACGCGGCGGTACACGTCGGAGATCCTGCCGATCATCGGGCCCGAGGTCGACATCCCGGCGCCCGACATCGGTACCGACGAGCAGACCATGGCCTGGATCATGGACACCTACTCGGCCTCGGTCGGGCACACCGTGCCGGGGGTCGTGACGGGCAAGCCCATCTCGCTGGGCGGATCGCTGGGCCGGGCGCTCGCCACCTCCCGCGGCGTCGCGCACATCGCGCTGATGGCGATGGCGAGCCGGGGCATGGACCCGTCCGACACCACCGCCGCGGTCCAGGGATTCGGCAAGGTGGGCCGCGGGGCGGCGCGCTTCCTCGCCGACGCGGGCGTGCGGGTGCAGGCCGTGAGCGACATCGACGGCGCGGTGTGGGCAGGCGACGGCCTGGACATCACCCGGCTGGGAGCGCACGCGGACGAGACGGGTTCCGTCGCGGGATTCCCGGGTGCCGAGCCCATCGACCCGGCATCGCTCGTCACGCTCGACGTGGACGTCCTGGTCCCGGCGGCAGTCGAGGGCGTGATCACGGAGGACAACGCCGACCACGTCCGGGCGAGCATCATCGTCGAGGGAGCGAACGGCCCCACGACCAACGAGGCGGACGCGATCCTGGGCGAGCGCGACGTCCTCGTGGTGCCGGACATCCTCGCGAACGCCGGCGGCGTGGTCGTGTCCTACTTCGAGTGGGTGCAGGCCAACCAGGCCTACCAGTGGAGCGAGCGCGAGGTGAAGGACCGGCTCGAGGAGAGGATGACCCGGGCGTGGCACGACGTGGTCGAGTACGCGGGCGCGCATCGTCTGACCTATCGCGAGGCGGCCACGGCTCTCAGCGTGCGGCGCGTGATCGAGGCTCACGAGCTGCGCGGGCTCTACCCCTGACCGTTCGGATCCGTCACTTGTGGCGGTTCCTGTGCCCCGGCGCGCGCCGCTCACCACACACCTGGTGCCCATGAGGCACAGGTGAACGGTGGGGACTCGCATGCGCCCCACACGACCCATCTGTCACTGCCGTGTGGTGGGCGGCCCACCCGATCGCTACGACGCGAGCACGCGCCACAGCATGGTCAGCGACACGACCACGATCACCACCCGGAGCACCAGAGGGTTGACGCGCAGCAGGATGTGCGAACCGACGTACGCACCGATCAGCTGGCCCACGATCATGACTCCGCCGATCGCCCACACGATCTTCCCGGCGAAGGCGAACACGATGAGAGAGGCGACATTGGTCGCGAAGTTCAGCGTCTTGGCGACTGCGGTCGCCCGCCGCAAGGGCAGGGCCCTCAGCGCCACGCCAGACAGCGCGAACAGTGACCCGGTGCCGGGCCCGAAGGCCCCGTCATAGGCCCCGATCGCCGGCACGATCGTGCCCTCATAGGCGCGGTCCTGCATGCGTGGCGATGCCGGCGGGTGATGGGCCTTGGGTACGAAGAGGAAGTACGCGGCGATCACCGCCAGGACCACGGAGATGACCACCTCGAGCGCGTCGGTCGACGCGAAGAGGATGGCGATCGAGCCCGCCACGGATCCCAGGAACGCCCACAGCATGGGCCATCGCACCTCTCGCCACCGGACACCGTGCCGACGGATCACCTGATACGTGGCCATGCCGGTGCCAGCGGGCGCCTGCAGCTTGTTGGTGCCGAGCGCCTGCAGGGGCGGGACTCCGGCAAGAAGCAGGGCCGGAACGGTGAGCAGCCCGCCGCCCCCCGCGAGAGTGTCGAGGCAGCCGGCGAGAAGCGCGACCAGCGCGAGGACCGCGAGCAGCTGCCAGGTGATCTCCACTGCGGGAGCCGCGCGCCCGCCTACGCGAGACCGGTGTAGTTGGGCGCCGCGACCGTCATCTGGATGTCGTGGGGGTGGGACTCCTTGAGGCCCGCCGGCGTGATGCGCACGAACTGGCCCTTCGAACGCAGTTCGTCGATGGTGCGGGCACCCACGTAGAACATCGACTGGCCCAGGCCGCCCACGAGCTGGCGCGCCACGTCGTGAAGCGAGCCCTTGAAGGGCACGCGTCCCTCGATGCCCTCGGGGATGATGTCGTCGTCGCTCGGCGCATCGGACTGGAAGTAGCGGTCCTTCGAATACGAGACGCGACCGCGCGAGGCCATGGCGCCCATGGACCCCATGCCGCGGTACGACTTGTACTGCTTGCCGCCCACGAGCACCAGGTCGCCTGGCGCCTCCGCACAGCCCGCGAAGAGCGATCCCAGCATCACGGACTCGGCTCCGGCGACCAGCGCCTTCGCGATGTCTCCCGAGTACTGCAGGCCGCCGTCGGCGATCACGGGCACGCCCGCCGGGCCTGCGGCCTTGAACGCCTCGTTCACCGCTGTGATCTGTGGAACTCCCACGCCGGCGACCACGCGCGTGGTGCAGATGGACCCCGGGCCCACACCCACCTTGACCGCGTCCACGCCGGCGTCCACCAGCGCCTGGGCACCCTCGCGAGTCGCCACGTTGCCGCCGATCACCTGCACGTGCGCCGTCGCCGGGTCGGCCTTCAGGCGCTTGATCATGTCGATCATCGCCTGCGCATGCCCGTGGGCGGTGTCCACCACGAGAGCGTCGACGCCGGCGTCGACGAGCGCGAGGGCGCGCTCCCAGGCGTCGCCGAAGAACCCGACCGCAGCGGCCACGCGCAGGCGGCCGTGCTCGTCCTTGGTCGCACGCGGGTACTGCTCGGTCTTGACGAAGTCCTTGACCGTGATGAGTCCGGTCAGGCGCCCGCCGTCATCCACCAAGGGGAGCTTCTCCACCTTGTGGCGGCCCAGCAGCTCCGCAGCGTCGTCGTTGGAGATGCCCTCGTGCCCGGTGATCAGCGGCATGGGAGTCATCGCCTCGCGGACCTTGCGGGTCTCGAACGCGCCCGGGTCCACGAACCTCAGGTCGCGGTTGGTGATGATGCCCAGGAGGGTGCGGTCCTCGTCCACGACGGGGAGCCCGGAGACCCGGTACTTGCCGCACAGCGCGTCGAGCTCGGCGAGCGTCGCCTCGGGCCCCACGGTCACGGGGTCCGAGATCATCCCCGACTCGGAGCGCTTCACGATCTGGACCTGGTGCGCCTGATCCTCGATCGACAGGTTGCGGTGCAGCACCCCGATGCCGCCCTGGCGCGCCATCGCGATCGCCATGGGGGCCTCGGTGACGGTGTCCATGGCCGCGCTCAGCAGCGGGCTGGCGATGCGGATGCCGCGGGTCAGCCGCGTCGAGGTGTCGACCTCGGAAGGGATCACGTCGCTCTGTCCGGGCAGGAGGAGGACGTCGTCGTAGGTCAGGCCAGTGAAGGCGAAGGGGTCGTGATCAACGGGCGCCATGGCCCGATTCTACGGAACTTCGGCGGCCCGACGGGACGCGGGAGGACCCGAATCGTCAGCGACTCGTGAAGGCCCGATGTCGGACCGGTGAATGCTCCCCCGGGGGGTCTAGCCAAAGTGCTTCGGGGCAGGTATGAATGGAAGTAGTGCTCAATCTGTACGACGGATGTTATCGAGTCTTGACCTATCCGATATGTCCGTTTTACGGTGAAGTGCACCCTGGGGGGATCGGCTCAATGGCGAGCCCTCTCCCGGGCCCAACAGGAGAGATGGGAGTGCCATGGATACGGTTGCGAAGCTGCCGGCACCAACGCAGGACCAGTGGGAGTGGCAATACGAAGGAGCGTGTCGGGAAGCAGACCCCGACCTGTTCTTCCATCCAGAGGGCGAGCGGGGCGCAGCGCGGCGCCGCCGCGCCGAGGCAGCGAAGAAGTACTGCGAGAGCTGCCCCGTCCTCGACACCTGCCGAGAGCGCGCGCTGATGGCTCGTGAGCCGTTCGGCGTGTGGGGCGGTATGAGCGAGGACGAGCGCCACGCGACGATCGCGGGCCGCCTCAAGAAGGCGAGCTGACGGGCGCCCGTCCCCTGGCGCAATCCAGGCTCGCACGACGAAGGCCCCGGAGAACGTTCTCCGGGGCCTTCGTGATGTCGTGGGACGGCGTCAGCCGACCACGCCCAGCAGGTCGCGGGCCGACAGGATCAGGAGGTCCTGACCGCCGTACTTGACCTCAGTGCCGCCGTACTTGCTGTAGATGACCTTGTCACCCACCGCGACGTCGAGCGGGATGCGGTTGCCGTTGTCGTCGAAGCGACCCGGGCCCACTGCCAGAACCTCGCCCTCCTGGGGCTTCTCCTTGGCGGTGTCCGGGATCACGAGGCCGGAGGCGGTGGTCTGCTCGGCGTCCGCCGGCTTCACCACGACCTTGTCCTCAAGAGGCTTGATAGAGACCGACACTGCGGACCTCACCTTCCATGTATCCACGTATGAACTGGATCGCGACTCGCTCCGCTTCCTGCCGTCGCGGGGGTCAGAGAGCGGGGCTGGTGCCGCGTGCTCCGGGGTGGAGCACTGCCCAATTTAGCACTCGCACCGGGCGAGTGCTAACCGACTGGGGACGCGTTCGCGCTCCGTGAAAGGATCACCGCATGGACGCCGCGCTCGCCCGCCTGCTGACCTCGTCGCAGGCACTCGCACTGCTCGACGCCATGCCTCCCTACAGTCGTGACAGCGCCGAGAGCATCGGCCGCGAACTGCGGGCCGGCGGCGTCGCGCCCGAGCTCGTCGCGGCAGTTCTCACGCAGTCACGGCTGAGGGCCGATGCGGGCGTCAAGTTCGGCGACTTCGCGGCAGGGATGCTCTTCACGCAGGACGGTCTCGAGCAGGCGACGCGGTTGCCTATCGCCGCTCGCCACGCGCAGCGCTACCGCGCTGCAGGGATACACGAGGTCGCGGACCTCACGTGCGGCATTGGGGCCGATGCGATGGCCGCCGCCGCGCTCGGGCTCGACGTGACGGCCTTCGAGATCGACGAGGCGACCGCCCTCGTCGCTGATCACAACCTGCGGCACTGGGATGGCGCGCGCGTGGTGCACGCCGATGCGCTCGACGTGGTCTCGCAGATGGAGGTCGGCGGCATCTTCGCCGACCCCGCTCGCCGCAACGCGCGCGGGCGCCGGCACGACCCTCGGGACTCTTCGCCGGCCCTCGACGCCGTTCTCGCACTCCGCGAGCGGACGCCGGCGGTGGGCGTCAAGGTAGGCCCCGCGATCCCGCACGACGCGGTTCCGGATGGAGCCGAGGCCGAGTGGGTCTCGGTCGATGGGTCGGTGGTGGAGGCGGGCCTGTGGTGCGGGCCCCTCGCGACGACCGTGGGCCACGCGGCGCTCGTCATCCGCGACAACGGCGCGCAACGGCTGACCGGCAGCACCGACCATGCTGAGCCGAGCGCCCTCACCGAGTACCTCTACGAGCCCGACGGCGCCGTGATCCGCGCGGGCCTCGTGGGTGAGCTCGCGAACCGGCTGGGGGCCGGAACCCTCGACCCGACGATCGCCTACCTGGCCGCACCTGCTCCCGTGACTACACCGTTCGCACGCGGCTACCGCGTGCTCGAGGCGATGCCCCTCAAGACCAAGGTGCTCGCAGGAGCGCTGCGCGCCCGCGGCGTGGGCACGGTCGACATCAAGAAGCGCGGCGTGGACGTCACTCCGGAGCAGCTGCGCCCGCAGCTCAAGCTTCGGGGCGACGAGCGTGCGACGGTCGTTCTCACGCGCATCGCAGGCCGCCGCACGGCCCTGATCGTCCAGCCTCTGTAGGCGTCAGGAAGCCATCAGGGCGCGCACGTCTCGAACGGAACGTCGACGTTCACGGGCCAGTCTCCGCCCGGCGACGCCGCACCCACGAGCACGTCTGCCAACCCAGCCATCGCATCGGCGCTGCGGCCGTACAGGCCCACGTACACGTCCGCGGTCGAACCGCTCAGGCCCCACGGACCCCCGAGCGCGACCACGACGTCCGCACTCGCCCGTCCGTCGTCCGCACCCACGATCGCGATCGAGGTGCCACCTGGGCCCACCGCGACGCCGTGCTCGGCGAGACCGTTCGCCAGGGCCTGCCGGTCACCCGCGAAGCCGCCCGAGATCGAGACGGTGTCAGCCACCCAGGGAGCCGCACAGTCCGCCGCGGCGACCGTCGCCCCCGCCACCGCGAGGTCGCGCGCGTACGTGTCCCCCGCATCGGCCGTCCGTTCGATGCCGGCCGTCCACCGCGACAGCAGGATCACCCGAGCGGCGGCCTCATCGAGGCGATCGCGAGACACGTCGCCGGCGCGGACCGCCTCGACGATCGCTGCGCGCGCGGCGGCCGGGTCGGGCGACATCAGCAGCACGTCCGCGCCCGCGACCAGCGCCTCGACGGCGGCCGATCCGGCAGCGCGACCGGACTGCACCGCGCCCATGTTGAGCGCATCCGTCACGATGACGCCGTCGAATCCCATCTCCTCGCGGAGGTGTGCGTATGCCGCCGGCTCGAGCGTCGCCGGGCCCACTCCCCACTCGGCGACCGCAATGTGGCCCATCATGATCGCCGGCGCGCCGGCCTCGATCGCGGAGGCGAACGGAACCAGGTCCCGGGCCGCGAGCTCCGCGACGGTCGCGCTCTGGACCGGCAGGGCCTGGTGGGAGTCGGTGGTCACGGACCCATGCCCGGGGAAGTGCTTGATCACCGGCGTGACGCCCGCATCGACGAAGCCTGCGACGGCGGCGTCCACCGTGGCCGCGACCGCGTCCGGATCGGAGCCCGCTGAACGCGCGCGAATGATCGGGTCGTCGAGGCCGATCGTGACATCCGCGACCGGTGCGAAGTCCATCGTGAACCCGAGCTCGCTCATGTCGACCGCCGCCTGGGCGTAGATCGACCGCACGGCGTCCTTGTCCTGAGCGGCGCCCGCAGCCATGAAGGACGGCAGACCCGGCACGAGCGGCCGCAGCCGCGACACCGCGCCCCCCTCCTGGTCCACGCTCACGATCGTGTCCCAGTCGCGGTCGGCTCCTCCCCGCTGCGCCGCCTCGGTCAGGGCGCGCACACCATCGGCATCGGTGACCGCGTCGCCCATCACGATGACGCCGCCGAGACCCAGGTCGCCGACGAGGGTCTCCACCGCATCGGCCGAGGTCGTCGACACCGCCGCGACCAGCACCTGCCCCGCGGCCTGCTCGACGCTCAGCGCCTGCGCATCGGCGAGCGCGGCGTCCCACTCGGCGAGGGTCGGGCCCCACGCGAGAGTGGGCTCGGGCGCCGGGCTGGGGGTCGCGCTCGCGCTCGGCGAAGGAGAGGTGGTCGACGGCGTCGCGGAGGGCGAGGCGGAGGGGGACGTCGGCGCTGCCGGAGCCTCCGAAGCCGGCCACCACCACCAGACTGCGGCGGCTGCCGCCACTGCGGCCGCTCCAGCGAGGCCGCCCACGAGGGCCCGATTCATCCCGGTCAGACCGCCACGGTGGTGAGCGGCATCGATGAGTCGACTCCGTAGTCGAGCGACGACGCCGGGTCGCCGCGCCGCGCGACTGCCGATCCCAGCGCCGCGATCATGGCGCCATTGTCCGTGCAGTAGCGGATGGGCGGGATGCGCACGTCGATCCCGGCAGCCTCGCCGCGCGCCGCGGCCATCTCGCGCAGCTGCGAGTTCGCCGAGAATCCTCCGCCGATCACCAGCGTCTCGACATCATGCTCCCGGCACGCGTCGAGGGTCTTCATCACCAGCACGTCCGCAACCGCGTCGGCAAAGGAGGCCGCGACATCGGCGAGCGGGATCTCGCGGCCCGCGTCCCGCTCGGCCTCCACCCAGCGCGCGACCGCCGTCTTCAGGCCGGAGAACGAGAAGTCGTAGGCGTGCTTCTCGCGGAACTTGGGAGCCGTGAGCGCCCGCGGGAACGGGATGGCGGTCGGGTCGCCCTCGCGCGCGAGCCGGTCGATGTGCGGGCCGCCCGGATACGGCAGGCCCAGCAGCCGGCCCACCTTGTCGAAGGCCTCGCCCGCGGCATCGTCCAGGGTGTGCCCCAGCTCGCGCACGCGCACCGCGGATCCCTCGATCAGGAGCAGCGACGTGTGGCCGCCGGAGACCACCAGCGACATCACGCGGTCGGGGAACTCGCCGTGGACGAGCTCGTCGACCACCGCGTGGCCCACCACGTGGTTCACGCCGTACAGCGGCCGGTCGATCGCGAGCGCGAGAGCCTTGGCGGCGGCGTTGCCCACCGTGAGCGACCCCACCAGGCCGGGACCCGCGGCGACGGCGACCGCATCGACGTCGCCGAGCGTCCTGCCGGCTCGCGTCAGAGCCTCCTCGAGCGTGGGCAGGAACGCCTCGAGGTGCGCGCGCGAGGCGACCTCGGGCACGATGCCCCCGAAGCGCGCGTGCTGGTCCATCGAGGACGCGGTCACGTCGACGAGCAGCTCCGTGCCCTCGACCAGGGCGACCCCGGTCTCGTCGCACGTGCTCTCGATCCCCAGCACCAATGGATTCACGCGCCCAGCCTAGTCGCGCGCCCCACCGGCCTCCCCTTCCCGAGCGAAATGGGCCCGATTCGCTCGCCTCAGCGCCTAGGTGAGCGAATCGGGCCCATTTCGCTCACGACGGAGGGTGCGGGATCATGGGACCCATGCCCACCTCCTTCGTGCTTGACGCTGCCGCGCGCGCCGCCCTCTTCACCGACGCGCGCTCGAACACCCACTTCGACGACCAGCCGGTGGACGTCGAGACCATCCGCGAGGTGTGGGAGCTCGTCAAATGGGGCCCCACCGGCAACAACACCGTCCCGATGCGCCTGGCCATCGCGCAGTCGGATGAGGCACGCGCGGCCGTCATCGACAACGCCCTGCCGGGCAACCGACCCAAGCTCGAGCGCGCTCCACTGCTGCTGGTGGCCGCCCGCGACGAGCGCTTCCACGACTCGATCCCGAGCCTGGGAGGCAGCGAGTCCGCCGCCGCGCGTCTCGACGAGGACCCGGTGCGGCGTGAGCGCATGTCGCATACCGGCACCATGCTGCAGGCGGGCTACTTCATCATCGGGCTGCGCGCCGCAGGACTGGCGGTGCGCCCCTACGGCGGCTTCGACAAGGCGGGCATGGACGCCGCACTGCTGAGCGGCACGTCGTGGCGATCGGAGGTGCTCTTCGGCGTGGGATACCCGCACCCCGAGGACCACGGCGCGGGCGAGCGCCAGGGCAGGATGAGCGCAGATCAGGCGGTGACGGTGCTGTGACGCCGTCCAACCCCCAGGCGCTCCCGATGCCCGAGTCGCGCCTGGGACGCTCGTTCGTGGCGATCGCGGTGGTCGAGGCGGTGACCTGGACGGGGCTGCTGGCCGGCATGCTCCTCGAGCACGTGCTGCACGTCACCGACCTGGGCGTGAGCGTCTTCGGTCCGCTCCACGGAATCGCGTTCCTGATCTACGGGGCGCTGGCGCTGGCGTGCGCCGTGCGCTTCCGCTGGGGCCTGGGCCTGACGCTGGTGGCGCTGATCGCTGCGGTGCCGCCGCTGACCACCATCCCCATGGAGCGCTGGCTGCGCCGCCGCGAGCGGCTCGGCGCGAGCCTCAGGGCATCCGTCGACGCATGACGAGGGCATCGATCCCCTCCGGCTGGTAGTACTTCCGTCGCACCCGCACGTCCTCGAAGCCGTACGCACGGTAGAGGGCGATCGCGGGATCATTGGTGACCGCCACCTCGAGCCAGACGTCGGCCGCCTCCAGGCGCGCGGCCTCGGCCAGGAGGTCGTCCATGAGGGCCCGCGCCAGCCCGCGGCTGCGGGCCTCGGGCGCGACGGCCAGGTTCATGAGGTGGAAGGCATCGCCCTCGAATCCGTACAGGGCGTACGCCACGAGCACGCCGCCGTCGTCGATTCCGCGCCAGCGCGACAGGCCCCAGAGCAGCTCATCGCGGATCAGCGACCGCGACCACGCGGAACGGCCGAAGATCTCGGCCTCGAGCGCCGCGAGCCGAGGGAGGTCGCCCTCCTCGAGGTCCCGCACGGCGGGGGCCGATGCGGGGGTCACGCCCCGGGGACGCCGTGCACGTCCGGACGGCGCAGGTAGAGCGGCTCCAAGGGGAAGTCCAACGCACCCGTCGCGACCTGGGCCGCGACGACGCGCGCGAGCCACGCGGGGTCCGGATCGGCGGCCACCGCTCCCGCGAAGACCTCCGGGTACAGCGCGGCCCCGCGCCCCACGACCGCACCCTCGACAGGAACGTCGGTGGGCGCGCTCACGTGCGGACCCTCGATGCGGACCCCGTCCGCGTACCGCGCCCAGTAGACCTCCTTGCGCCGCGCATCGGCGACCACTGTGACGTCGCGGTGCTCGGCGCCGAGCGCGTCGAGAGAGCACGCGCCCCTGACCGGAACGCCCCACGCGAATCCGAGCGTCCGTGCCGTCACGAGCCCCACGCGCAGCCCGGTGAACGGCGCGGGTCCCGTGCCGACCACGATCGAGTCGAGGTCCGCACCGTCGACATCCGCCTCTGCCAGCACGTCGTGGACGTGCCCCGAGAGCAGCTCGGCGTGGCCCCGCGGAGCGAAGGTCGAGCGCGACGCCACGACGGCCTCGCCGTCGACGAGCGAGACGGCGACAGCCGCGGAGGTGTCGAGCGCGAGGATCACGGTGACCAGCCTAGGCCGCGGGCAGCTCGATGCCGTCCCACCGCGCTCCGTGCGCGGTCACCGCCACTACCCGCACGCCACCGGACGGGTCGTTCATGTCGACCTCGCCCCCGCGATCGCGCGTGATCGTGAGGTGGAGCCGGTCGTCAGAGAGCGCCGCGGCGTCCTCGCCCCATTCGACCACCGTGACCGCTTCCTCGAGCGCCGTGTCGAGGTCGAGATCGTCGAGCTC
Organism: uncultured Demequina sp.; assembly: GCF_913055775.1. GTDB lineage: Bacteria > Actinomycetota > Actinomycetes > Actinomycetales > Demequinaceae > Demequina. The sequence goes on from NZ_CAJXJX010000002.1 coordinate 53,479, forward strand.
CGCGAGCGAGGACAGGCGATACGCGTCGACGTGCACGAGGTCGGGCCCGTCCCCCAGCGACGGATGCGTGCGGGCGATGATGAAGGTCGGGCTCGCGACGTCACCGCGCACGCCCAGTGCCGCGCCGAGCCCCTGGGTGAACGTCGTCTTGCCCGCGCCCAGGTCTCCCGTGAGGATGACGAGGTCGCCGGCGCGCAGCAGCGGAGCGACGCGGTCGTGCGCGAGCCCGCGCATGGCCTCGGCGTCCGCGATCTCCAGCGTCACGTCGATCATGCTGCCCCCTTCGGCCGCAGGCCGCCGAACCTGCACACGACCTCGTAGTCGATCGTGTCGAGCACGTCCGCCCACTCGGTCGCGGTGGGACCGCCAGGGCCGATCAGGGTGGCGACGTCGCCGGCGACCACGTCGGTGACCGGCCCGAGGTCGACGACGAACTGGTCCATGCAGACGCGCCCGGCGATCCGGTGGCGACGGCCGCGGATCTCGACCTCGGCGCGGTTGCCAGCAGCCCTGAACACGCCGTCCGCGTAGCCGGCGCTGATCAGCCCCAGAGTCGTCGGCATCGCGGTCACGTAGTCGTGTCCGTAGCTGACGCCCTCGCCAGCGGCCACGTCCTTGACCAGGATGACCTCGGACCTGACCGCCATGGCGGCGCGCAGGCCGAAGCGCTTCCCTGCCGGATCGGGCACCGGCGGGAGCCCGTAGATCGCGATGCCGGGGCGCACCAGGTCGAAGTGGAGATCCGGCCGCGTCAGCGTGCACGCCGAGTTGGCGAGGTGGCGGACCTCGAGATCGAGGCCTCGCGCGGACGCGAGGGCCAGGGCCTCCCGGAAGACGTCCGCCTGGGCATCGATGGTCGGGTGCCCGGGAGCATCTGCCCACGCGAGGTGCGACCACATGCCCACGACGCGCACCGCACCCGCGCCCTGCGCCTCGACGGCGCGGTCCAGCAGCGCTCCGAGCTCCGAGCGAGCCACGCCCTCGCGGCTGAGACCGGTGTCCACGCAGATGTGCACCCTGGCGGCGGTGCCGGCAGCTCGAGCTTCCGCCACGATCACGTCGAGGACCTCGATCGAGGAGCACGACACGTCGACGTCAGCGGCGATCAGGTCCCGTGCGGGAAGCGACGGCCCGTAGAGCCACGTCAGGATGCGCCCGGTGTCCCCCGCCTCGCGCAGGCGCAGCGCCTCGTACGGCTGAGCGACACCCAGCCACGCGGCGCCGCCGGCGCGCGCTGCCGCGGCCGCAGGCACGAGGCCGTGGCCGTACGCGCCGGCCTTCACGACGGCGAGAAGCGCGGCGCCGCCCGCGTGCCGCCGCAGCACCTCGACGTTGTGGGTGATCGCGCCGTAGTCGACGGTCACCTCCAGCGCACTCATGCGTCGGACTCCGCCACGACGACGGCCGAGGCGATGCCGGCGTCGTGCGACAGCGACAGATGGAAGCGGTCGATGCCCAGCTCGGCGGCCCGTGCCGCGACGGTGCCCCGCACGGTGAGCTGCGGCCGTCCGCCGTCCTCGCGGAGGATCTCGCAGTCGTGCCACCGCATGCCCCCTGGCGCTCCCAGCGCCTTGGCGATCGCCTCCTTCGCGGCCCATCGGGCCGCGAGGCTGTGCGGCGCCAGCTCGCGCTCGCGCGGCGTGAACACGCGCTCAAGGAAGGTGCTGGAATGGCTCACCGCCTCGTCGAAGCGTTCCAGCGCGACCACGTCGATTCCTACGCTCACAACCGGCATGGCTACTCGACCGTCACCGACTTGGCGAGGTTGCGCGGCTGGTCCACGTCGTATCCCTTGGCCGCAGCGAGCTCGAGCGCGAAGATCTGCAGCGGGACCACGGTGAGCAGCGGCGTCATCAGCACCGGCGCCGACGGCACGTAGAAGATCTCGTCCGCGTGCGTGGCCGCCACGGTGTCGCCCTCCTCGGCGACCACCAGCGTCCGCGCTCCGCGGGCCCTCACCTCCTGCACGTTCGACAGCACCTTGGAGTGCAGCGACTCGCGCCCACGCGGGCTCGGCACGATCACCACCACGGGCTGATCCTGCTCGATCAGAGCGATGGGGCCATGCTTGAGCTCGCCTGCGGCGAAGCCCTCGGCGTGGATGTAGGCGAGCTCCTTGAGCTTCAGCGCACCCTCGAGCGCGATCGGGAAGCCCACGTGACGGCCCAGGAAGAGCACGGTGCGCTCGTTGGCCATCGACGCGGCGATCTCCCGGATGGGCGCCGACGTGTCGAGGACCCGCTGCACCTTGGCGGGGATCGCGTCGAGCTCGCGCAGCAGCGCGTCGATCTCGTCCGGGAACTTGTTGCCGCGCAGCTCCGCGAGGTAGATGCCGAGCAGGTAGCCGGCCGTGATCTGCGACACGAAGGCCTTGGTCGAGGCCACCGCGATCTCCGGCCCGGCACGCGTGTACAGCACTGCGTCCGCCTCGCGTGCGATCGTCGAGCCCTGAGCGTTGACGATCCCGATCACCGTCGCGCCCTGGCTCTGGGCGTGGCGCACCGCCATGATCGTGTCCATGGTCTCGCCCGACTGGCTGATGGCCACGACCAGGGTCTTCACGGAGACGATGGGGTCGCGGTAGCGGAACTCGTGCGCGAGCTCCACCTCGACCGGGATGCGCGTCCAATGCTCGATCGCGTAGCGCGCGGCCAGGCCGGCGTACGAGGCGGTGCCGCACGCGACGATGATGATCTTGTCGATCGACTTGAGCACGTACTCGTCGACCACGCCCTCGTCGAGCTTGAGGCGGCCCTGGCTGTCGAGGCGTCCCCGCAGCGTGTCCGCGACCGCCGTGGGCTGGTCGTGGATCTCCTTGTCCATGAACGTCGCGAAGCCGCCCTTCTCGGCGGCGGCCGCGTCCCAGTCGATCGAGTAGGGCTCGCGATCCACCACGGCGCCCTTGGCGTCGGTGACGACGACGGAATCGGGGGTGATCTCGACGACCTCGTCCTGCCCCAGCTCGAGCGCGGTGCGGGTGTGCTCGATGAACGCGACCACGTCCGACCCCAGGAAGTTCTCGCCCTCGCCCAGCCCCACCA
>NZ_CAJXJX010000003.1 GCF_913055775.1 uncultured Demequina sp.
CGCGTCCCGCGGCAGGACCACCGACAACGCGGCGACCGTGCGGCCCGCCTCGTCGCGCACCGGCACCGCGAGCCCCGTCGACGCCTCATCCAGCAACCCGGGCGAGAGCGCGTGGCCCACCTTGCGCACCTCGTCGAGCTTGCGCCGCAGCACCGCCGGGTCGGTGGGCGTGCGATGAGTGAATGCCCGCAGGCGGCTCGTGAGCACGCGCTCCTGCAGCTCCCGATCGCCGAACGCGAGCAGCACCAGTCCCGATGACGACGCGTGCAGAGGCAGCCGTCCCGCGACCCGCGTGAGGTTCGCGCCGGCGTCCGGGTGGCTCAGTCGCTCCAGGAAGAGGGGCTCGTCCTGGTCCAGGATCGCGAGCTGAGTGTGCTCGCGCACGCGCGCCTGAACCTGCTCCATGAACGGCAGCGCCGCCTGCCTCAACCGGAGCGCATGCGACGACCGCGTGGCGAGCTCCCACAGCCGCATGCCGATCCGCACGCGCCGGTTCTCGTCCCGCTCAAGAAGCCCGGCGTCCACCAGTTCGCCCACGATGCGATGCGCTGTCGATGACGGCAGCCCTGCGGCGCGGCCGATCTCGGCGGCCGAGAGCGACGTTCGCGTGGGCGTGAAGGCCTCGAGCACGCGCATGAGGCGCGCTGTTACCGAGTCGCCAGAGGTCGAGTTCGCCACGCGCTCAGCATGGCACGCACCGGCCGCGAGATCCCATTCATCGGGACACCGGACTGGGGGTGAGCCGATGCGGTGACGTCCGAACGCCCTTCACGCCCACCCGGTGGTCAGCTCAGATCGGAATACGCGATGCGCTGGAGAAAGGCGCGGACGACGTCGGACTCGGCGTCCGAGATCGCGGCGAAGCTCTCGCGTTGAGCATCGTCGACCGCGGCGCGAGCGCGCGCGAACAGCTCCACTCCCGCTGGCGTCGCGGTGACCGTGCGCGCACGGCGATCGGCGGGGTCTTGACGACGCTCCACGTAGCCGCCCGACTCGAGCGCGTCGACGAGCGCGACGATCTGACTCGGATCAAGACGCAGCCTTTCGGCGAGTTCCCGCTGAGATGGGCCCACCTCCGCAGCGAGCGCGAGCACCGAGTACGAGCGCACCTTGAGACCAACGGCGGCGAGCGCGCGATTGCCCGCGGCGGCCGTGATCGCGCTCGCCCGCGCAAGCAGGAAGCTGACGTCGGCGTCAAGCGTCGGGGAGACGCGCGCCGGTGTGTCGTCGGTGACCATGGGGCTATCCTGCCACCGCAGATGAGAAAGTCAACAATTGACATTCTCAACGATTACTGCTGTGCTGACATCCTGAACAAAGGAGTTCCATCATGCCTTCACACCATGCCCCGCTCGCAGGTCGCGCCGCGATCATCACCGGCTCGGGCCGCGGCCTCGGCCTCGCCTATGCCCTCGAGCTCGCCCGCCAGGGCGCCTCCGTGGTGATCAACGATGTCGACGAGACAGCCGCTCAGGAGGCAGTGTCCGCCATCGAGAGCACGGGCGGTGCGGCGGTCGCCGTGGTCGCTCCCGTCGGCCCCACCTCCACAGCCGATGCGCTTGTCGCGGCCGCGCTCGAGAGCTTCGGCCGGCTCGACATCCTCGTCACCAACGCGGGCGTGCTCCGCGACACCGTGTTGTGGAAGATGAGCGACGACGACTTCGACACCGTCATCGACGTGCACCTGCGCGGGACGTTCACCTGTGTGCGCGCGGCCGCCACGCACTTCCGCGACAACGGTGTACCAGGACGCATCGTCTGCATCGGCTCCCCCACCGGCCAGCGCGGCAACTTCGGTCAGACCAACTACTCCGCCGCCAAGGCCGGCATCGTCGGGATGGTGCGCACCTGGGCGATGGAGCTCAAGAAAGCGGGGGTCTCGGTCAACGCGGTGATCCCCGTGGCCGCGACCGCCATGACGGCGACCGTCCCGTACTTCGCCGCCGCTGTCGAGGCTGACGCCGCTGGCGAGCCGATGCCGGACTTCTTCCGTCACGACCTGGGCTTCGGCACGTCGGACGACGTCGCGGGGCTGGTCGCGTATCTGGCCTCTGACGCCGCCGCGGACGTCACCGGGCAGGCGCTCGGGATCGGCGGCGACCGCCTTCAGGTGTGGTCCCACCCCGAAGCTGTCGCGACGGCTTACCACGAGGGCGGCTGGAGCTTCGATACGCTCACCGCCGACCTGCCGGGGCTGCTTGAGGGAAACCTGCAGTCCGTAGGCGAGCGATTCCCCGCGCTCCCCGAATCGCTGGTGCGGCCCGCACCCCACGCCTGAACGGGCCCGACATGACACGCTACGAGCCTGCGATCGACCTCGACGCGATCGAGGCGATCGATGTCCACGTGCACATCGAGGTCGACGGCCACGGGCACGCCTCCCTGCCGCCCGACCTGGTCGAGGCCGCCTCCCGCTACTTCCGTACCGACGGGCCGCGGCCAGAGCTGGAGGCGATCGCCACCTACTACCGCGAGCGCCGCATGGCCGCGGTGGTCTTCACCGTCGACGCCGAGACGCAGCTGGGCCACGCCACGCTTGACAGTGCGGAGATCGCGTCGCAGTCGGCGGACCACGCAGACGTGCTGATTCCCTTCGGCTCGGTCGACCCGCATCGTCCCGATGCTGTCGATCGCGTGCGCAGCCTCGCGCAGGACCACGGTGTGCGTGGCTTCAAGCTGCATCCCACGGTCCAGGGCTTCGACCCCTCGGACGAGCGCTGGTACCCGCTCTACGGCGCCATCCAGGACGCGGGAGTGCCCGCACTGTTCCACACGGGGCAGACCGGGATCGGCGCGGGGCTGCCGGGAGGCCGGGGGCTCCGCCTCGCGTGGTCCAACCCGATGCTGCTCGACGGCGTGGCTGCGGACTTTCCCGACCTCGACATCATCATGGCTCACCCGAGCGTGCCGTGGCAGGACGAGGCTCTCGCGGTCGCCACCCACAAGGCCCGCACCTGGATCGACCTGTCGGGGTGGAGCCCTAAGTACTTCCCCGAACAGCTGGTGCGGGCTGCGAACTCGTACCTCAAGGACCGCATCCTGTTCGGCACCGACTTCCCGCTCCTCACCCCCGACCGCTGGCTCGACGACATCGGCCACAGCGCACTCAAGCCCGAGCGCCTGCCCGCGATTCTTAAGGACAACGCCGTCCGGCTGCTCCGACTCGGCTGATCGTCACCCACCCCACCACCGCATCGTCCCCACTCCCGCGAAAGGCACCTCACATGACCACCACTGTCCCTTACTCCGACGTCACTTCTCTCGAGGGTCGCGACCTCGGCTGGTCCGACTGGCTTGAGGTCACCCAAGACCGCGTGGACCTGTTCGCCGATGCCGTGGACGACCACCAGTGGATCCACGTCGAGCCGGAGCGCGCGCGCGCGGAGAGCCCCTTCGGCGGCCCCATCGCGCACGGCTTTCTGTCGCTGTCGCTCACGACCAAGTTCTGGACCGAGCTGCTCGAGGTCGACGGCGTCACCACCAAGGTGAACTATGGACTCGACAAGGTGCGCTTCATCTCGCCCGTCCAGGTAGGTGCACGGGTCCGCATGAACGCGGTGATCGCCGAGGTGGCCGAGATCCGCGGCGGCTTCCAGCTCACGGTCGATCAGACCATCGAGATCGAGGGCGGCACCAAGCCCGCGGTCGCGGCGCGAGGCCTGTACCGCTTCTACGCCTGACCCACGGCAGCACCACCCCTACTGCATCAGCGAGGATGACATGAAGAACCAGGGGCTCGGCGACTGGATCGCCCGGCGGCGGATCAAGTCCGAGGGCGACACGGCCATCATCTGGTCGGGTGGCACGTACACGTACGACGCGTACGCCGACCGCGTCGCGAGGCTCGCCCAGGCTCTCGCTGATCGCGGCCTGTCCAAGCGCGACCGCCTCGTGTACCTGGGGAACAACCACCCGGACTTTCTCACGACGTTCTTCGCATGCGGCCTGCTGGGCGCGATCTTCGTGCCGCTCAACACTCGCCTGGCGCCGCGCGAACTCGAGTACATGATCGAGGACTCGAGCGCGGTGTTCCTGGTCACCCACGACTCGGTGCGCGACCTCGCCCGCGCCGCCGCATGGTCCAGCGGGATCCGCAAGCGTCTGGTGGTCGACGGAGCTGCGGACCTTCCCGCCGTCGAGAGCCTGGACGAGGTGATCGACGCGACCGAGCCCACGTTCCTCGACACGGAGGTGTCGCTCGACGACCCGGCGATGATCCTCTACACGTCGGGGACGACGGGCCAGCCCAAGGGCGCCGTCCTCACCCACGGCAACCTCACCTGGAACGTCCTCAACGCGATCGTCGACTACGACGTCACGCGCGACGAGGTCGCGATGATGATGTCGCCGATGTTCCACGTCGCCGCGCTCAGCATGGGCGCCCTGCCCACGCTGCTCAAGGGCGGTGCGGTGGTGCTGCACGAGCGCTTCGAAGCGAGCGACGTGCTGCACGCGATCGAGGAGCACGGGATCACCAGCCTCTCGGGCGTGCCGACCACGTTCCAGTTCCTGTCGGAGGATCCCGCCTGGGACACCACCGATCTGTCGAGCATCCGGAAGCTCACGTGCGGCGGCTCGGCGATGCCCTTGCGCGTCATCGAGGCCTACGAGGCGCGCGGACTCGCGTTCTCGAGCGGCTACGGCATGACGGAGGCCTCCCCCGGCGCCACCTCGCTGCCCGTGTCCAAGGCCCGCGACCACGCGGGGACTTCGGGCCTGGCTCACTTCTTCACGGACGTGCGGGTGGTGGGCGACGATGGCCGCGCGCTCCCCGTCGGCGAGGCGGGCGAGATCCAGATCAGCGGCCCAAACGTCATCCGCGAGTACTGGCGCCGCCCGGAGGCGACGGCGGAGGCCCGCGACGGCGAGTGGTTCCGGACAGGAGACATCGGCAGACTCGATGACGACGGCTACCTCACCGTGACCGACCGCCTCAAGGACATGATCATCTCGGGCGGCGAGAACGTGTACCCCGCCGAGATCGAGCAGATCGTGATGGAGATGCCCGCGGTGCGCTCGATCGCGGTCATCGGCGTCTCCGACGAGCGTTGGGGCGAGGTGCCGCTCGCCATCGTCGCGCTCCACGAGGGCGCGCAGGTCACGCCCGAGGACGTCCTCTCGCATGTGCGCGGGCGGGTCGCGAAGTACAAGCTCCCGCGCGCGGCCGTCCTGGTGGACGACCTCCCCCGCACCGCAAGCGGCAAGGTGCGCAAGGTCGAGCTCCGCAAGAGGTTCCGTTCGCTTCCGGAACGCGTGCAGGAGTCCTGAGGCGCGTCCGTGATCGCGGTTCATCAGACGGGCGGGTCGTGTGCCTACTCGTGTTCGGGCAGCCGCGGCGTTGACCAACCAGGTTCGCGACCGATGAGCGCTGCGCGTGTGACGGCGGCGGAGCCGAAGCGATCGCGGACCGCGTCGAGCGCGGTGTCGAGGGAACTGTCGAGGGCAGCGTCGATGCGCGCCCCGTCGTTCCAGTCGATCGGAAGCTCCGGCTGAACCTCGCCGGCACTGGTCAGCTGTCCGAGCGAGACGCCGATGAGGGTGACGCCGCGCTCGGCGATGTCAGGATCCGCCGCGGCGAGCAGTTGCTGGGCGACGGCGAGGACTACCTCGGTGCGGTCGGTTGGCGCTGTGAGCGTGCGCGATCGGGTCGCCTTCGCGAAGTCGCCGTAGCGGAGCCTCAGGACCACGGTGCTGCACGATGATCCTCGATCGCGCAGACGCTTTGCGAGGCCGTCGACGATCTGGGTGAGGATCAGCCCGAGCTCACCGGATGGGTACGACCGACTGCCGAGTGCCCGCTGCGAGCCGATGGACCCGTGGCGCCTAGTCGTCTCGACGGGCCGCGGGTCCCGGAGCCGGGCCAGCGCATGCAGGTGCGCACCGGCCGCCTTGCCGAGCCATCGCTCGGCGGTCGCGGCTTCGAGCTCCGCCAACTGCCCGACCGTGGAGATGCCGTTGCTGTGCAGCTTCTGCGCGGTCATCGCGCCAACGCCCCAGAGTCGCTCGACGGGGAGTGGATGGAGGAACGCCTCCTCGCGGCCCGGCTCCACCACGAGGAGCCCGTCGGGTTTGCCGACCGCGCTCGCAACCTTCGCGAGGAACTTGGTCCTTGCTACACCTACCGAAATCGGGAGCCCAACTTCGGCACGCACGCGTTCCCGCAGGCGCGCGGCGATCTGCTCGGGGGTCCCAGCGATGCGGCGCAGACCGCCCACTTCGAGGAATGCCTCATCGATCGAGACCCCCTCCACGTACGGCGTGGTGTCATGGAAGATCGCGAACACCGCACGGCTTGCTGCAGAGTAGGCCTGCATGCGTGGCGGAACGATGATGGCTTCGGGACAGAGCGCCCGCGCCCGCTGCACGCCCATCGCGGTGCGCACGCCCCGGGCTTTGGCTTCGTAGCTCGCGGCCGCCACGACCCCGCCGCCCACGATCACGGGCCGTCCCCGCAGTGCGGGCTCGTCTCGCTGCTCGACCGAGGCGTAGAACGCGTCGAGGTCGGCGTGGAGCACGGTCGCTTCGCCCTGCATGTCACACCTCCCGCCATCACACGTCCCTCAAAGGATGGTCTCACCCGCGCCTGACATCGGAGGCGCTCCAGGTCGGGCCGAAGAATTGCGCTGACTCGACCTAGCCCGCCTCACGCATTGAAGGGAGCGCCATGCACACGCCAGTTCTCGTACCGATTCAGATGTACCGCGTGGCGCTCGGCCACCAGGTCCGCAGGAATCTCGTAGGCGCCCAACGTGCCGTCGATGAGAAAGAAGAGATCAACCTCACTCGAACGGTACCTGCGGCGCGTGCTCCCGGATCGGGAGAGGAACACCTTCCATGCCCCGTTCTCACGAGCTGTTGTCGTCTTCACCTGAACACGCTGAACTCGTTGCTCATGTACGACTAGGAGATCGTAGGCGCAGGGCTCCAGCGGCCATGACACATCTGCGCCACGTAGCGAGTACCACGCTGCGGCCAGCAGTGGTCCCGTCCGGCGGAGAGCACTTAGCTCGAACGATTCGTCCTGCCGGCCTGCGCTACGCAGTGCTTCAGAACGCCCTTCGGCCCCGACGGGAGACGCGCAGGGCGACGGAGGCCCGCCGCCTGTTTTTCCACCAACATGAACACCGCCACCGGCTTCCGGACTGACAGCCGGCTCGCCCCCCGTTTGTCGGGCGCGCGGGGCACCGAGATGGTCCGTCGGACAGCCGGCCTGCTCGGCCCGTCGGCGCACCGAGGCAATCGCGCTGCCCGATGTCGCCCGCAGGCCCAACGCCCTGAGAACGCCCCGCCATGAGTCAGACGAAGCGACCGCGCCCGCGAGCTCATTGTCGGAGTACGACTCGCGGGACGCCATGACGCGAACCTATCCGCGACCACCGACATCGCCTCTGCGCGTGTACGCAAAGAGCCGTCCATCCCAGCATTTAGCAGGATGAACGGCCCTCGGCTTCGGTCGGGCTGACAGGATTTGAACCTGCGACCCCCTGACCCCCAGTCAGGTGCGCTACCAAGCTGCGCCACAGCCCGTGACAGCCTGACAATCGTAGCGGATAGTTCGGGCAACCTGTGACAGCGGCACGGGTAGACGGCGCGGCGGTGGTCTACTGGATCCATGCTCGCGGATCTCGATGTCGACTACCTCGTGATCGGCGCCGGCGCCGCGGGGATGGCCTTCACCGATGCACTCATCGCCCACGCGGACGCAACCGTGGCCCTGGTCGACACCCGAGATGCGCCAGGCGGGCACTGGCACGACGCGTACCCCTTCGTCCAACTGCACCAGGCGTCGCCGTACTACGGAGTCGCCTCGACGGTTCTGGGCGGCGAACTGCAGACCACCGGCCCCGAGTCCGGCCTTCACGAGCGGGCCACCGGAGCGCAGGTGCTGGAGTACTACGCCGCCGTCATGACCGACGTCTTCGAGCCCACCGGACGCGTGCAGTTCCTGGGCCGCCGACGCCACGAAGGCGGCGGCCTCATTACCGAACTCGCCACCGGCAGGCAGCACCGGGCGAGGCCTGGCACCCGCATCGTCGACGCCCGCTACCTCTCCCCCACAGTCCCCCAGACGACACCGCCACCCTGGGCGGTCGGCAATGGCAGCCACGTCATCCCGTCAAGCAAGCTGGACCCAGACACCACCGGTCGTCTCGTCATCGTCGGCTCCGGCAAGACGGCCACCGACGCGATCGTCCACCTGCTCACCCACGGCACCGACCCCGGCGACATCACCTGGATCCGCCCTCGCGACCCCTGGATGCTCGACCGAGCGTTGGTGCAGCCGAAATCGGCGGCGTTCCACGAGATGGGCGCGGCCGTCCTCGAGAGCGCCGCCCAAGCGAGCAGTCTCGACGACCTGTTCGCCCGCATGGAAGCCGCTGGCGTCATGATGCGCATCGACCCGTCCGTGACGCCCACGATGGCGAAGGCACCCACGCTCGGACGCTGGGAACTCGACCTGCTGCGCAGCGTCGAGAACATCGTGCGCGCGGGCAGGATCGTCGAGTCGCGCCCAGGCCTCCTGCGACTCCAGCACGGCGACGTCCAGATTCCGCGCGACGCAACCATCATCCACTGCGCCGCGGACGGGCTCCGCCGCCCCGCACCTCAGCCAATCTGGTCAACCGAGGCGATCACCCTGCAGACCGTCCGCGCCGGCTTCCCCTGTTTTGGCGCCGCACTCACCGGCTACGTCGAGGCCACGCGCACCGACGATGCCACCAAGAACGCCCTGTGCCCGCCCAATCTGTACGGCGACACCCGCGCGGACTGGGTCGCCATGACGGTGCGCGGGGCGCGCGCCGTCACCAGATTCATGGCAGAACCCGACATCGCAGCCTGGGCGAACGGGACGACCCTGAACCCCGCCCGCGTGACCGACGCGGCCGACCCCGCCACCGCATCGGCGCTCGAGAGGTCAGCAGAGGCGGCCCCAGCGGGCCTCGAAGCACTCGAACGGCTCGCAGCCCTGACGTGACCGCCGCGCCGTTCTAGCGACTGGTGGGCACGTCGCGTGACGCAGACGTATCGACACGCGACTGCGGGAGCACGCACGCGCGCTCACGCCGCACGCGCGCCACGAACGCCCACAGCAGCAGCCCGATCGCCACCACCGCCAGGTACGGCTGCACCGGCTCGAAGAACTGGATCGCGCCCGTGGACCCCAGAGCGAGCAGCACCAGTTTGTTGCACACCGGGCAGCCCACCGCGAAGAACGCGACCACGGAACCGGCCACGCCCAACTTGCCCTCCCGCTGCGACTCGGCGGGAGTCGCGACATAGGTGGCCATGAGCAGCCCGGACAGGACCGCGGTGATCGCGGCGGCCCAGTACGACCACGCCGTGGGCGGGATCTCGCGCCCGAAGATCGGGTTGGGAATCAGGACGGTCGGGATCCCGATCGCCACGTAGGTCGCTATCGCGGCGCCCAAGGCGACCCACCAGCGACGGACCGGCCATGCGCGCAGTTCGGACACGAGACTCGACATGTGGACACTATACCCCCTGGGGTATGCGACTGTGGTCAGCCGAAGTACCGTCCCGGGCGGTGGTTGATCGCCAGCACGAGGTTGAGCAGCACAGCGCCCAGGATGGAGTACGCGAGGATGTCCAGCGGCACCAACGCGAGCGAGGCCGCCACGACCACCACGTCAAGCGCGCCCTGGACGTACCCCGCGCGAATGCCGCGCGTCTCCTGCAGGTACGCCGCGAGGATGCCGAACCCGCCGGCGGAGGCCCCGTGGCGGAACACCACGATCATGCCCACGCCGATCGCGATTCCCGCGAAGATCGCGGCATACAGCGGAGCGATCGAGCTGACATCGAGGTACAGCCCGTGCACCGCGGACATCACCGAGATCAGGGTCACCGTCGCCAACGTCTTGATCGTGAACGGCCAGCCCATGCGCTTCACGGACAGCCAGTAGAACGGCAGGTTGATCACGAAGAACACCAGACCGAACGACAGTCCTGTCCAGTAGCTGCCCAGGATTCCGACGCCGGCGAGACCGCCTGACACTCCCCCGATCTGCTCGAGCAGGAACAGCCCGAAGGAGATCAGAAATGCGCCGGTGGGCAGGGCGAGGGCGTCCTCCCACACCGAGTGCTTCTCGGCGATGGGCGGGTCGACGACGGACAACAGAAACCTCCGGTGGGATGGGCGACGGGCCGATGCGCCCGCAGAGTTCGGTGACCATTGTCGCCGATGCGCGGGCAGGCGCCCGCCGCCGTCACCTTCCGGTGCCCATGCGTGGGGTCAGTCGGCGAGGAATGCCGCTCCCAGCCAGGACTCGGGGATGCCCATGCCCTCGACCAGCCCAAGCGAGTGCGGGCGCAGCTCACGGCACAGGTCGTTGATCTGCGCGCCGATCGCCTTGGAGCGCCCGGAGCTGATGCGGTTGTGCTCGAGGAACCACGCGCGGTCGTCATGGATCGACTGCAGTGCGTACAGGCTGCACAGCCTCTCCAGCACTCGACGGGCCTCGGGGTCCTCGCACGCCTCGATGCCGTCGATGAAGGCAGTCAGGAGTCGCTGCTCCATGTAGGCCCGGGCCGTGAACTGCACGTGATCGCCCAGCGCGTTGAAGGACTCGAACTGATCGCCGCGCTCCTTTGCGGCCGCGCGCATGCGGCGCGCGAGGGATTCGAGCGAGTGGCGCGCGCGTTCCTCGAACATCAGCGCGTGCCAGCGGCGATCCACGAGGGTGGTCTCCTCAGGGCGGCGGCGCACGGCATCGGCCAGGGCCCCGAGCACGAGGTTCGCCGAGGTCGCCTCGACCACAGCGCCGCTCGCGACGCGAGCGGTCGCCTGGACCACGCCGGAGCGGTCGAGCTCGCTCCACTCCTTCTTGTAGTCGGTCAGTAGAGCCTTCGCGACGAGCTGCATCAGGACGGTGTTGTCGCCCTCGAAGGTCGCGAAGATGTCGACGTCGCGCCGCATCTCGACCAGCTGGTTCTCGCTCAGATATCCCGCGCCGCCACAGGCCTCGCGTGCCTCCTGCACCGTCTGGTTGGCGAACCATGTGCTCATGGCCTTGAGCCCTGCGGCGTGGGTCTCGAGCGAGCGCTGATCCGCCTCGGTCGACTCCTCCGGTCCCTGCACGTGGACGAGGTCCTGGATGAGCTCGTTCTGCGCGAAGCCCAGCGCATACGCCCGTGCGATACGGGGCAGGAGGCGCTTCTGGTGCACCAGATAGTCCAGCAGGAGAACGCCGTCAGGGCGGCCGGCTGCCGGGAACTGGCGGCGCTTCAGTGCCCACCGCGTGGCGATCGACAGCGCACGTCGGCCCGCAATCGCACCGCCGCCGCCCACGCACACGCGGCCGCGCACCAATGTGCCCAGCATGGTGAAGAAGCGTCGATTCGCGTTGTCGATCGGCGACGCATACACGCCGTCCTCGGTCACGCCGCCGTAGCGGTCCAGCAGCATGCGGCGCGGGACGCGGACGTGGTCGAAGCGGATGGTGCCGTTGTCGACGCCCAGCAGCCCGCCCTTGTGTCCCTGGTCGCCGGTGGTGACGCCTGGCAGGTCCGCCCCGGCGTCGTCGCGCAAGGGCACCAGGATCACGTGAACACCATGGGATGCGCCGTCGACCACGAGCTGGCCGAACACTGCGGCCATGGTGCCGTGCTTCGCGGCGTTGCCGATGTACGCCTTCGTGGAGCCCGGCGTGGGCGAGTCGACCTCGTACTCGTCCGTGTCCGGCAGGTAGGTGATGGTGGTCTCGACGCTGGCGACGTCACTGCCGTGGCCCAACTCGGTCATGGCGAATCCGCCCAACAGCTTCATCGACGTGATGTCGGGCAGGTAGGTCTGGTGGTGCCAGTCGTTGCCCAGGTTGGTGACCGCGCCGCCGAACAGCCCGAACTGCACTCCCGACTTGATGGTCACGGACAGGTCGCCGTGGCTGAGCATCTCGAAGGCGAGCACGGCCGTCAGAGGATCGGAGACCGTGTTGGCGCCTTCCGGTACTCCCACGTGGCCGAAGCCCTGTGCGTCGAGGTCGAGCAGGCGCTGCAGCGTCCACTCCCGCGAGGCCTCCACATCCAGCTCGGGATCACGCAGCATGCCCTCCGACGGGAACGTCGCGCGCCGGACCGCGCGCTCGGCGGCGTAGGGGCCGTCGAGGGCGGTCCGCAGCGCAGATCCGAGGGTGGTGAGGCGCTCCTCGTTCAGGGGCGTGGTCTCGGGGTGCGTCAACGTCATCGTCGATCCTCCAGTGAGTCGTAGGACGGCGCGGCTGCGCCGACCATGGCGGGGGCAAAGAACTCGCGTACGTGGGCGACCACCTCGTCGCGGGGCGGCCTCGGCGACTGCGCCATCCAGTGATCCGCGGTTGCCTTGATGAAGCCCACGAGACCATGACCCCACGTCGGGGCGGCCGAGGCGTCCATGCCTCGGGCGGTCAGATTGGCGGCGATCGAGGCGGAGATCTGCTCGCCGATCATGCCGGGCAGCCCGCGCACGGGATCCGCGACAGCGTCCGCCTGCTGCGGCGGCGGGGTCATGACGAAGCGATAGATCTCCGGGTCGCGCTCGACCAGCTCGAGGTACGCGTCCGCAAGATCTGCGGTGAGGCGCCCCAGGTCCGCCGGGTCGGACAGGCGGAAGGCCGCGGCCAGACCCTCGTGGATGTAGCTGTGCACGGACTCGACCACAGCGTCGTACAGGCCCTCGCGGTCGCCGAAGTGGCGGTAGATGACCGTCTTCGAGGTGCCGGCACGGGCCGCGATGGCATCCATGCCCACCTGGGCGCCGTGCACGCGAATCGCGCGCAGAGCGTGCGAGACCAGCTCGCGCCTCCTGTCAGCGCGATGCTGCTCCCAGCGGGAGTCCCTGCCGTCGATGGCCATAGACGAGACGTTACCCGAAACTTGCGGTATCTGCTACCGTCGGTATCGGATAGTTTCTCTCAACGATGGAGGCACCACATGACCCACAGCGCCGTGGTCGTCGGGGGCAATCGCACCCCCTTCGCGAAGGCAGGCGGACCTTTCGCCGAGGCCTCGAACCATGACCTTCTCACCTCAGCCCTCGATGGACTCGTGGCGCGCTATGGCCTGGCCGGCCAGCGCATCGGCGAGGTCGCGGCAGGAGCCGTCCTCAAGCACTCGCGGGACTTCAACCTCACGCGCGAGGCCGTGCTCAGCTCTCCGCTGTCGCCGGCCACTCCCGCGTGCGATCTGCAGCAGGCATGCGGCACCGGCCTCGAGACCACCATCTACATCGCGAACAAGATCCGCCTGGGCCAGATCGACTCCGGCATCGCGGGCGGCGTCGACTCCACATCGGACGCGCCCATCGTGGTCTCCGACCCGCTGCGCCGGACCCTGCTCAAGGCGAACGCGGCCCGCTCGACCAAGGACCGCATCGCGCCCTTCGCCCGGGTGCGACCCCGCCACCTCAAGCCCCAGGCTCCCAGCGTCGCGGAGCCTCGCACCGGCCTGTCGATGGGCGAGCACCAGGCACTCACCACCGAGCGCTGGGGCATCACCCGCGACGAGCAGGACGAGATCGCCGCCGCGTCGCACCACAAGCTCGCTGCGGCGTGGGAGGACGGCTTCTTCGACGACCTCGTGACCCCGTACATGGGCGTCGCGCGGGACGCGATCCTGCGTCCCGACACCACGATCGAGAAGCTCGCGGCGCTGCGCCCGGCGTTCGGCGGACCTGACGGCACCATGACCGCCGGCAACTCGACGGCGCTGTCCGACGGTGCGGCGACGGCCCTGCTCGCGAACGAGGACTGGGCACGAGAGCACCACCTGCCCGTGCTCGCTCGGTTCGTGGACGCGGAGGTCGCCGCAGTCGATCACCCGGGCGGCGACGACCTGCTCCTGGGGCCGATCGCGGCCGCCGGGCGTCTGCTCGCCCGCCAGGGACTCACGCTCGACGACTTCGCGCTGATCGAGATCCACGAGGCCTTCGCCTCCACCGTGGCCACCACCCTCAAGGCGTGGGACGACGAGGACTACTGCAGGAGCCTCGGCCTCGACAGCAAGCTCGGCACGATCGACCGCGCCAAGCTGAACGTCACCGGTTCCTCCCTCGCAGCGGGCCACCCCTTCGCGGCGACCGGAGCGCGCATCGTGCCCACGCTCGCCAAGCTGCTCCAGCAGAAGGGGCCCGGATCCAAGGGTCTGATCTCTATGTGCGCCGCGGGCGGGCAGGGCGTGGTCGCGATTCTGGAGGCCGTGTGATGAGCATCCTCGAGAAGGCCTTCTACTCCCCTGTCGGCAAGGCGGTGTCCGCCAAGGCCGGCCTCAAAGAGCCCGCACGGCTGCGCCGCGGACGCACCTGGCCCGAGGGCCCTATCGTGCTCGCCTCGATCGGGGGCGGCACGGTCGGGGCGCAGACGCTCGAACTGCTGGGCCGTGCCGCGGAGAGCCCGATCGTGGATGACGGCGATGCCGCCCCCGGGTACGGCGCGCGCATCGGCGCCCTCGTCGTGGACGCGACCGAGGTCACGCGCATCGACCAGCTCGAGGAGCTGCGGGCGCTGCTGCGGCCCGCCGTGCGCGCGGTCGAGGGCTCGGGCCGCATCGTGGTGCTCGCCCGACCGGCCGCAGGAGACTGGGAATCGCGGTCCGTGGCGCGCGCGCTCGACGGCATCAATCGCACGGTGGCCAAGGAGTTGCGGAAGGGCGCGACGGCGACCCTGATCCGGGTCGCGCCTGACGCGACACCCGGCGACCTCGTGTCGAGCCTCGGGTTCGTACTCCAGGGCCGCGCCGCCTACGTGACCGGGCAGTGCTGGACCGTCGCGCCGGGCGGCGTGGCGGTAGAGTCCCTCGCCGAGACTCCCCTGGACGGCCACGTGGTGGTCGTCACGGGAGCCGCGCGGGGCATCGGCGCGGCGATCGCACGCACCCTCGCCAGGGATGGTGCGAGCGTCGTCGCGGTCGACATTCCGCCTGCCGGCGAGCAGCTTGCTGCGGTCGCCAACGAGGTGGGCGGCACCGCGCTGCAGCTCGACATCACGGCAGCCGATGCCGGCGCCACGATCGCGGCGCACGTCGCCCAGCGTGGCGAGAGCATCCACGCGATCGTGCACAACGCGGGCATCACGCGCGACAAGATGCTGGTGAACACGGATGCGGCACGGTGGAGCTCTGTGCTCGACGTCAACCTGGCGGCGCAGCTGCGCATCAACGAGGTGCTGCTGGACCCAGCGACTGAGGGCGGTCTGGCCGATGGCGGGCGCATCGTCGGCATCGCGTCCACCTCCGGCATCGCCGGCAACAAGGGCCAGACCAACTATGCCGCCTCGAAGGCCGGCGTGGCCGGGCTCGTGACCGCCATGGCGCCGGACCTCGTGGACCGGGGCATCACGGTGAACGCGGTCGCTCCAGGCTTCATCGAGACGGAGATGACCGGCAAGATCCCGTTCGTGCAGCGTGAGATGTTCCGCCGGGCCAACTCCTTGGACCAGGGCGGCAAGCCGGTCGACGTCGCGGAGACCATCGGCTACCTGATCGATCCCGACTCGCAGGGCGTGACGGGCCAGGTCATCCGGGTGTGCGGCCAGGCGCTGGTGGGCCAGTGACGGGGGCTCCTGACACCGTCGGCACTCCCCGGCCGGTGGTGCATCTGGAAGGCTCACCGGGCCTTGGGGCGGCGTTCGCCCGTGCTCTGGTGCCGTCGCGAGCCAAGCGCGCGCGACTGCCCGAGCATGAGCTCACCATTCACGACTTCTCGCAGGATCGCTCGCGTCTTGCGGCCTACAGCCGCGTGTGCGGCTTCACGCTGCGCGATGCCGTGCCGCCGACCTGGATCCACGTGCTCACTTTTCCGCTCCACGTGCACCTGTTGGGCGACGCGGACTCGACCATCCGGCTCGCGGGAGCCGTGCACACGTCGAACACGATGACGCTGCACCGGCCTGTGCTTGCCGACGAGGCGCTCGATCTCACGGTCCACGCCGAGGGACTGCGTCCCCACCGGCGCGGTGCGCTGGTGGACCTCGTGGGACGCGCCGAGGTCGACGGTGAGACCGTCTGGTCCGGTGTCTCGACCTACCTGGCGCAGGGCATGAAGGCGCCGGGCGAGCCGGAGCAGGTGGAGCGGCCTTCCTGGGAGGCGGTCACGCCGCAGGCCCGATGGCGACTGAGCGGGGACCTCGGCCGTCGCTATCGCGCCGTCTCGGGAGATCCCAACCCGATCCACACCAACCGCGTCGCGGCCAAGGCCTTCGGTTTCCCGCGCCCGATCATCCACGGCATGTGGACCCACGCACGCGCGCTCGCCGCGCTCGAGGGGCGGCTTCCGGAGCGGTTTGCCGCTGGCGTCGACTTCGTCAAGCCGGTGCTGCTTCCGGGGACCATCGGGTTCCACGCATCAACGGTGGACGGCGGGATCGTCGCCGACGTCACGAACCGCGATGGCTCCAAGCCGCACCTGAGGATGCGAATCGAGGAGACCTGATGAACCTGTGGTGGCGACTGCTGCTGATCCGCCTCCGGCAGGTGCGTGCACCACGGATCTCGCTGTGGGACACCCATGTGACGACCTTCCGCGTGGTGCCCACTGATCTCGATGTGCTGCTGCACATGAACAACGCACGCTACCTCGCGCTGATGGATCTGGGCCGCTATGACCTGCTGCGGCGCTCGGGGTGGTGGGCGCAGATCCTCAAACGCGGCTGGGGCGCCGTGGTCGCGGGCCAGACCATCACCTACCGGAGGTCGCTGAGGCTCGGGCAGCGGTTCGTGCTCCGCACGCGCGTGGTCGGCATGGACGATCGCTGGGCCTACCTCGAGCAGCGCTTCATGGTCGGCGATGACCTCTACGCGCACGCCCTCGTCCGCGTGCGCTTCGTCAAGCGCGCAGGAGGCACCGTCGACATGGCCGACCTCCTCGAGGCCATCGGCGACGTGCCGGAGCGACTCACCGTGGAGCCCTGGATGACGGATTGGACACACCACACACGACACCCTGTCGATTGACCTCCCCCGATCGCGTTACAGTTCCCCCAACCACCATCAACATCAACGGAGATGCCCGATGACCAGTCCCCACGACACCTCTGCTTCGCTGCCCGGGCACGACCCCGTCGCGGGCGCCGAGCGTCCCTGGTTCGACTACTACCCCCCGGGCGTGGCCCGCGCCGTTAAGGCCCCGGCGGAGAAGTCGCTGGGCGACATGGCCGCCGGCGCCGCCGAACGCTACGGCGACCGCGTCGCCTTCTCCAACCTCGGCGGCACCCTGACCTTCACTGAGGTCGACGCCCATGCGACCCGCATCGCGTCTTACCTACAGAACACCCTGGGTCTGCGCAAGGGTGACCGCATCGTCCTGCAGATGCCCAACCTCATGCAGTACTCCGTGGGCCTGATCGTGGTCAACGCCAACCCGTTGTACACCGCCAGCGAGCTCACAGCCGTGGTGAGGGACGCCGAGCCTCGGGCGATCATTGTGCTCGCAAACTTCGCCCACACCCTGGAGAAGGTCGTCGCCGACGCCCCGATCGAGCACGTGATCGTCACCCAGGCGGGCGACATGCTCCACCAGCCCAAGCGGAGCATCGTCAACCTTGTCGCCAAGCGCGTCAAGAAGATGGTCCCCGCGTACTCGCTCCCCGGCGCGATTCCGTTCCGCGACCTCCTGGGCGGCGACCCGGCAGCCTTCACGGATCCGGGCGTCGAGCACGGCGACGTCGCCTTCCTGCAGTACACAGGCGGCACCACCGGAGGCACCAAGGCGGCCGTCCTCACCCACTGGAATCTGCTCAACAACCAGGAGCAGTTCATCGGCCAGCTGCGCGCCGTCCTGGACGAGGCCGACTCGACTGTCGTCGCCGCGCTCCCGCTGTACCACGTGTTCGCGCTAACGGTGAACTGCATCGGCTTCTTCCGCTTTGGCGGGCACAACGTGCTCATCACGAACCCGCGCGACATTCCGGCGTTCGTCAAGACCTTGGACGAGTCCAAGCCGGACGCGCTCGTGCTCGTCTCGACACTCGCGGGTGCCCTGATGGAGAACGAGGACTTCGCGAAGCTCGACTTCTCGAACGTCAAGGTGTCCGTGGCCGGCGGCATGGCGCTGCGCACCGCCGTGGGCACGCGCTGGCGCGAGATCACCGACTCCGACATCATCGAGGGCTACGGTCTCACCGAGGCGTCACCGGTGGTGAGCGTCAATCCCACCCACCTGCCCCCCAACATCGGCACGATCGGCGTGCCCCTGCCCAGCACCGACGTCCGCATCTTGGGCGAGGACGGCCAGGAGGTCGCGCTCGGCGAGCCAGGCGAGCTCGCCGTCAAGGGCCCTCAGGTGATGCGAGGCTACTGGCGCAAGCCGGAGGAGAGCGCGGCCGTGCTCACTGACGACGGCTGGCTCCTCACCGGTGACATCGCGACCATTGACGAGCAGGGCTACCTGCGGATCGTCGACCGCAAGAAGGAGATCATCGTGGTCTCCGGCTTCAACGTCTACCCGGGCGACCTCGAGGACGCGGCCATGCAGCACCCGAAGGTGTCGGAGGCGGGCGCGATCCCGATCCCTGACGAGCACGCCGGCGAAGTCCCCAAGCTGTTCGTGGTCAAGCGCGACGCATCGTTGACGGAGGCGGAGCTCATGGCGTTCCTCAAGGAACGGCTCACCGGCTACAAGCGGCCCCGCCACATCGAGTTCATCGACGAACTTCCCAAGACCAACGTGGGCAAGGTGCTGCGCAGGGGCCTGAGGGAGATCGAGGAGGCACGGTCGCGCGCCGACGCCAAGTAGCGCAGCCGAGCCGCGTGTCGGTGGCTGGCCGTAGCGTGAGCCTCACGGTGAGGAGAGGAGAATGGCGATGGCCAGCTACGGACACGACTTCGACAAGGTGCATCGTGAGATGCAGAAGCAGACCGCACTCTTGAAGGAGATCAGGGACGCACTGCGATCGCTCGCGCAGCCACGATAGTCGGCGGTTCGTGCCCGCCATCCCGTGGAGGATCACCAACGCGACTAGCGTGGAGGCATGAGCGACGACGAAACCTTGGACGAGAACCCCACGACGTTTGCCGATCTGGGTCTGTCCGGGTCCGTCCTCAGGGCCCTCAGTGCGGTCGGATACGAGCGCCCCTCCGCCATCCAAGAGGCCACGATCCCGACCTTGCTGGGCGGCCGGGACGTCGTCGGCCTCGCGCAGACCGGCACCGGCAAGACGGCGGCGTTCGCGCTGCCCATCCTCGAGCGCCTGGACAAGGGCCAGAAGTCGCCTCAGGCCCTCGTGCTCGCGCCTACCCGAGAGCTCGCACTGCAGGTCTGCGAGGCCTTCGAGCAGTATGCGGGACACTCCAAGGCCGTCCACATCCTGCCCGTCTACGGCGGCCAAGGCTACGGCGTCCAGCTGTCCGCACTCCGGCGCGGCGTCCACGTCGTCGTGGGAACCCCCGGACGCATCATGGATCACCTCGACCGCGGCACGCTGGACCTGTCCGAGCTGAAGTACCTGGTGCTCGACGAGGCCGACGAGATGCTGAAGATGGGCTTCGCCGAGGACGTCGAGACCATCCTCGCAGCGACTCCCGAGGACAAGCAGGTCGCGATGTTCTCCGCGACCATGCCCGCCCAGATCCGGCGGCTGTCCGCGAAGTACCTGCGCGACCCGCAGGAGATCGCGGTCCGCAAGACCACCACGACCGCGAGCAACGTCGCGCAGCGCTACCTCATCGCCTCGTACCCGCAGAAGGTCGACGCCCTCACACGCATCCTCGAGGTCGAGAACTTCGACGCAATGATCGTGTTCACGCGCACCAAGAATGAGACGGAGACCCTCGCGGAACGCCTCCGGGCCCGCGGCTACGCTGCCGCCGCGATCAACGGCGACGTCCAGCAGGCCCAGCGCGAACGCACCGTCAAGCAGCTCAAGGACGGCAAGCTCGACATTCTGGTCGCCACGGACGTGGCGGCGCGCGGCCTCGACGTCGAGCGGATCACGCACGTGGTCAACTACGACCTGCCCATCGACACGGAGTCGTATGTCCACCGCATCGGCCGCACCGGACGCGCCGGCCGTTCAGGCGACGCCATCAGCTTCGTGACGCCGCGCGAGCGGCGCACGCTGAGTTCGATCGAGCGCGCCACCAAGCAGTCGCTGACGCAGATGCACCTGCCGAGCGTCGACGAGGTCAACGCGACGCGGCTCAGTCGGTTCGACGACGCCATCACCGCGGCGCTCGGGCAGACGTCACGCATCGACCGCTTCCGCGACATCATCGATCACTACGTGACGCATCACGACGTCCCCGAGGCGGATGTCGCGGCGGCCCTCGCCGTGGTGGCCCAGGGCGAGACTCCCCTGCTGCTCGACCCCGCGGACGAGCCCGTGCGCGAGGAGTTTCGCGGTCCCAAGGGCCAGTCGCGGGACCGGGACTCGCGCGACAGGCGCGGTTCGTCCGGGCCGATGCGCACGTACAGGATCGCTGTCGGCAAGCGTCACAAGGTGGAGCCGCGGCAGATCGTGGGCGCGATCGCGAACGAGGGCGGCCTGAGCAGAGGGGACTTCGGTCAGATCAAGATCCTGCCGGGGTTCTCGCTCGTCGACCTTCCCGCGGAGATCCCCGCCGATGCGCTCAAGCGTCTCGAGCGCACGCGCATCAGCGGCGTGCTGATCGAGTTGCGTCCAGACGAGGGCCGCGCGCCTCGCAGCGGTGGACCCCGGTCATCGGGACCGCGCTACGGAGGAGGTCGCGACGGCGGCCGTTCCGACCGCGGCAGCCGGGACCGCGACGGTGGGGCGAGCTACGACCGCGGGCCGCGCAAGCCCCGCAAGCCGCGAACCCCGCGCGACTAGCCAGCCGCGCGCGCATCGGCCGATCGCCATCCCTGGCGGTGCGAAAGGGTTCACCCCAGCCCCTAGACGAGCGAAATGGGCCCACTTCGCTCATCCAAGCGCTGAGGCGAGCTAATCGGGCCCGACTCGCTCGTGTCGTGCGGAGGGTCAGCCGGCGAGGCGCTGCGTCGCGATCGCCGCTCCCTCTCCCAGCGACCGCAGCTTGGCCCACGCGATCTGCGGGTGAACCCGGCCGCCCAGGCCGCAGTCCGTCGAGGCGATCACGCTCTCGGGACCGACGATCTCCGCGAAGCGCAAGATCCGGTCCGCGACCAGCTCCGGGTGCTCGACCACGTTGGTCGCGTGGCTCACGACACCCGGCACGAGCCGCGTGCCCGCGGGCAGGTCGACGTCTCGCCAGACCTTCCATTCGTGCTCATGACGGACGTTCGCCGCCTCGAACGAGTACTCGCCGGCGTTGATCTCGAGCAGCAGATCGACGATGTGGCGCAGCTCAAGATCCGTGGTGTGCGGGCCGTGCCACGAACCCCAGCAGATGTGGAGGCGCACCTGCTCGCTCGGCAGGCCCTCGATCGCATGGTTGAGCGCGTCGATGCGCGTGCGCAGGAACGCGCGGTAGTCAGCAATCGAGGGCTCGGGGTTGATCTGATCCCAGCTCTCGGCGAGCGACGGGTCGTCCAGCTGCACGGTGAGGCCAGCGTCCACGATCGCGCGGTACTCGTGGCGCATGACGTCCGCCCAGGCCCAGATGTGCTCCTCATCGGAGGCGTAGTGGGCATTGCCGATGCGCGCGGCGCTGCCGGGCGCGAGCGATGTCAGGAAACCGGTGGTCTGCCCGGTGGCATCGAGGGCGGCACCCAGGTTCGCGATGTCCGCGCCGATGAGCTCCTCGCCGCGGTAGCTCAGGTCGCCTGTGGTGATGGGCCAGAAGGGCGGCTCTCCCAGCAGGACACCCGAGGTCGGGTCGCCGTAGGCCTCGGCGAACTCGACCCAGTCGCGGCGGTCGTTCATCGAGGTGAGGCGCACGTCGCCCGGGGCCGAGCGTGCGGGCTCCGGCGGTGCGGCGTCTGCGGGAGGCAGAGCCAGGCCGGCGGTGCGCTGGAACGAGTAGGACCACCACGCGCCAAAGTCGTGGGCCGCCGTCATCGCCTTGCCGTATTCGCCGTCACCGACAATGGTGATGCCTGCGTCGAGCTGGCGCTGGACCAGGTTCTTCACGGCTTGTGCCGCGAGCTCGTCGTACTCGGCCGTGCGCTCCAGGGTGAAGCCGTCCTCGGCGACCGTCAGCGCCTGCGTCGCCGCGACCAATTCGGGCGAACGCGGAAGCGAGCCCGCCGTGGTGGTCTGGATGATCGGCTCGGTCATGGGCACTCCCTGGATGGCTCGGACGTCGCCCTCCATTGTGCCCTGCGCTGAACAGGCAGAAAGCACGGCCCGGGGTCGCCGGGCCGTGCCTGGGTCCGCCTGATCAGGCGGGAACCGGCTGCTCCTCACGCAGGTAGCGCGAGTAGCCCGGAAGGGTGAGGAACGTCGGGAAGTCGTCCCCCAGCGCGACCTCCCGCAGCAGCTCCGCGGCCTCATCGAAGCAGTCCCCGGGGAATCGGGGCATGTCCTCGAGGAGCTCGTCGAGAATGCCCGAGACCCGCACGGCGGTGACCACCTCTCCCGTGTCCGTGCACGTGCCGTACCTGATCCACTGCCACAGCTGCGAACGGCTGATCTCGGCGGTGGCCACGTCTTCCATGAGGTCGTCGATGCCTGCCGCCCCGGTGCCTCGCAGCCAGCTCTCGAGGTAGCGCAGACCTGCGGACACGTTGTGCCGCACGCCCGCGGCCGTGACAGTCGCCCCGGGGATCCGCAGGTCCAGGAGGTCGGCCGCACTGACCGAGACGTCGTCCCGACGCTTGTCCATCTGGTTCGGACGGTCGCCCAGCACGGCGTCGAACTCGGCCTGCGCGGTCGCGATCAGGCCAGGGTGCGCCACCCATGAGCCGTCGAAGCCGTCCGCAGCCTCCCGTCGCTTGTCCTGCGCGACCTTCTCGAGCGCGATCGCGGTGGCCTCCGGGTTGGAACGATTGGGGATCGCGGCCGCCATGCCGCCGATCGCCTGCGCACCACGCCGGTGACACGTGGACACCAGCAGCTCGGTGTACGCCCGCATGAAGGGCACGGTCATGGTGACCTGCGACCGGT
This sequence comes from uncultured Demequina sp., assembly GCF_913055775.1. Taxonomy (GTDB): domain Bacteria; phylum Actinomycetota; class Actinomycetes; order Actinomycetales; family Demequinaceae; genus Demequina. Next base: position 22,971 of record NZ_CAJXJX010000003.1, read on the forward strand.
CGGGCAGCACGTACTGCGATCCCCGCTCCCGGTAGGTCTTGATCGCGGAGAAGATGTAGTCCCAGCGCCCGGCGTTGAGCCCCGCGCAGTGGTCCCGCAACTCGTACAGCATCTCCTCCATCTCGAAGGCCGCGGGGAAGGTCTCGATGAGCATCGTGGCGCGGATCGTGCCGTGCTCGATGCCGAGCTCCTCCTCCGCGAACGAGAACACCTGATCCCACAGCCGCGCCTCGAGGTGGCCCTCCATCTTGGGCAGATAGAAGTACGGACCCGACCCGCGAGCGATCAGCTCCTTCGCGTTGTGGAAGAAGTACAGCCCGAAGTCCACGAGCGACGCCGATGCGGGGTGACGGTGCCCGTGCGTGTCCACGTGCAGGAGGTGCCGCTCCACGAGATGCCACCCGCGGGGGCGGAACACGATCGTGGGGCTGGTCTCCCCCAGCCGGTACTCCTTGCCCTCCGGGCTCGTGTACTCGATGGTCCGACGGATCGCGTCGTGGAGATTGAGCTGGCCCTCCATCATGGTCGCGAACGTGGGCGTGTTGGCGTCCTCGTGGTCCGCGAGCCACACCCGTGCGCCGGAGTTCAGCGCGTTGATCGCCATCTTCCGGTCGGTCGGGCCGGTGATCTCGACCCGCCGATCCTCGAGCCCGGGGCCAGGTCCCGCCACGCGCCACGTCGGGTCCTGACGGATGTCCTCGGTCTCGCGCAGGAAGCGCAGGTCGCGCCCGTTGGAGACCGCGGCGGCCTGGACCTGGCGATCCTCGAGCCTGTCGGCGCGCTCGCCCGCGAAACGGCGGTGCATCCTCGCGAGGAAGCTCAAGGCCTCCGGGGTCAGGATCTGGTCGTAGCGGTCTCGCATGGGACCGTCGATCTCCATGTGCGTGTCACACATGATTCCTCCTAGAACTGTTCGGCCTCGGTGGACCCGGCCATCGCCAGGGTCGAGGCAGTGGGGTTGAGCGCGGTGGACACCCGGTCGAAGTAGCCGGTGCCCACCTCCGCCTGATGCTTGGTCGCGGTGTAGCCGCTGGCCTCCGAGGCGAACTCCGCCTCCTGAAGCTCGACGTACGCGCTCATCTGGGTCTGCGCGTAGCCCCTGGCGAGCTCGAACATGCCGTGGTTCAGCGAGTGGAATCCGGCCAGGGTGATGAACTGGAAGGCGTAGCCCATGGCGGCGAGCTCGCGCTGGAAGGACGCGATCTGCGCGTCGTCCAGGTGGCGGCGCCAGTTGAAGCTGGGCGAGCAGTTGTAGGCGAGCTGCTTGTCCGGGAACTCAGCATGGATCGACTCCGCGAAGCGGCGCGCCAGCTCGAGGTCGGGCGTCGCCGACTCGACCCAGAGCAGATCCGCATACGGCGCGTAGGCGTGTCCACGGGCGAGCACCGGATCGATGCCGGACCGGACCTCGAAGAAGCCCTCGGCCGTCCTGTCCCCGGTGAGGAATTCGCGGTCGCGCTCATCCGCGTCCGAGGTGATCAGCGTGGCGGCGAGCGCGTCGGTCCGGGCGATCACGATCGTGGGCGCGCCGGCGACGTCCGCCGCGAGCCGCGCGGCGTTGAGCGTGCGGATGTGCTGTGACGTGGGCACCAGCACCTTGCCGCCCATGTGCCCGCACTTCTTCTCGGATGCCAGCTGGTCCTCCCAGTGCACGCCCGCGGCACCCGCCTGGATCATGCCGTGCATGAGCTCGTAGGCGTTGAGCGGCCCGCCGAAGCCCGCTTCGGCATCAGCGACGATGGGCGCCATCCAGTCACGCGTCGCCTCCCCCAGCGAGGTCGACTCGATCTGCGAGGCACGCATCAGCGCGTTGTTGATGCGCCGCACGACCGCGGGCACGGAGTTCGCGGGGTACAGGCTCTGGTCCGGGTAGGTCTGTCCCGACAGGTTCGCGTCGGCGGCGACCTGCCAGCCCGACAGGTAGATGGCCTTGAGGCCCGCGCGGATCTGCTGGACTGCCTGGCCACCGCTCAGAGCCCCGAGGGCGGAGATCCACTCCTCCGGGTTCTCGCGGTTCTCCTGGATCAGCTCCCACAGGCGCTCCGCACCGCGACGCGCGATGGTGGGATCCTCGCGAAACGCTCCGCGCAACGAGATGACCTCCTGAGCCGAGTAGTCGCGCTTGACACCCGCCCATCGAGGGTCGGTGGCCCACTGCGCCTCGAGCTCGAATGCGGTCTGGGTCTGGTCTCCTGGGCGGATGGTCGGGGACATCGTGGCTCCTTCGCCTCGTTGCGGTCGGTGTGGTCTCACATGACGAACATATGCAGACGATTCACGCTCGTTCCCCGCCAATCCGGCAGAACTTTCCACGATGTTCTGGACAGTGGAACTTCGCGCTGGCACCATGGCGGCATGGACACCGATGCCCAGCCCGCCGTCTCCGGCCTCGTCGACCAGCCCTCCGCCGATGGCCCTACGGCCCTCACCGTCGGGCGGCGCGTCCGGGCGGCGCGCCAGGCCAAGGGGTGGACGGTGCACCGGCTGGGCGAGGAGATCGGCCGGGCGGGGTCGCAGATCTCGGTCATCGAGAACGGTCGGCGCGAGCTCAAGCTGAGTGAGCTGCAGAACGTCGCGCGCGCGTTGGGCTGCGGTCTCGAGGAACTGCTCGATCCCTCTCCCCCGAGCCGCCGCGACGCGCTGGAGCTCGAGCTCGCGCGCGTGCAGTCAGGCCCACTCTTCGAGTCCCTGGATGTGCCCGAGCTCCCCGTGCGCAAGTCGCTGCCCGACGAGGCGATCGAGACGGTGCTGGGGCTGCACCGCGCACTGCTCGCGGAGTTGGATCGGCATGCGTCCACACCCGAGGAGCTGCGACGCGCGAATACCGAGCTGCGTGCAGAGCAGCGCCGCCGAGCCAACCACTACCCCGAGCTGGAGCGCACCGCCGCGGGCCTGCTCGACGCGATCGATCACCGCGGCGGCCCCCTGTCGCACTCCGCCGCGTCGGCGCTCGCCCATCATCTCGGCTACTCCCTGCACTACGTCCACGACCTGCCGGTGACCACGCGCTCCGTCACCGACGACCGGCGCGGACGCATCTACCTGCCCATCCGGCAGTCGGGCAATGACCGGCGCGTGGTCCTGCTGCAGGCCCTGGCCGGCACCGTCCTCGAGCACGACGAGCCGGACACCTACGAGCAGCTCCTGCGCCAGCGCGTCGCGACCAACTACCTCGCGGGTGCCCTGATGATGCCCGAACGGTCTGCCGTGGACCTGCTGGCGGCGGCCAAGGACGCCCGCGACCTGTCGGTGGAGGACCTTCGGGACGCCTTCTCGGTGAGCTACGAGACCGCGGCGCACCGGTTCTGCAACCTCGCCACCGAGCATCTGGGGCTTCCGGTGCACTTCCTCAAGGCCGATGCCTCCGGCATCGTGTCGAAGGCGTACGAGAACGACGATGTGACCTTCCCGCGCGACGCGCTGGGCCACATCGAGGGCCAGCGCGTGTGCCGCAAGTGGAGCGCTCGTCAGGTCTTCGAGCGCGACGATCGCTACGGCATTTACCACCAGTACACGGACAAGCCCAACGGCACCTATTGGTGCACGTCCGCGGTGCAGTCCGATGCGGCCGGGGACTTCTCGGTGTCCGTGGGGACCCGCTACGAGCACACGAAGTGGTTCCGTGGGCGAGACACGCAGACTCGCCAGTCCTCGCACTGCCCCGATCCGGACTGCTGCCGCGAGCCGCGGCCCGAGCTCAGCACGCGCTGGGCGGGCAAGGTCCGGCCGTCAGCGCGGCTCAACTCGTCGCTGCTCGCCGCGGCGCCGTCCGGCTCCGCCACCGGCGTGGACCGGGTCGCCGTGTACGAGTTCCTCGACCGCCACGCCGACGCGGAGTCCTGAGCGGTTCAGGCGCGCAGCAGCAGAGCGTCTCCCTGACCGCCTCCGCCGCACAGCGCGACGACGGCCGTGCCGCCTCCACGCCTCGCCAACTCATGGGCCGCATGGACCACCAGTCGTGCGCCCGAGGCGCCCACCGGATGCCCCACCGCGATGCCGCCGCCGTGGATGTTCACGCGCTCGGCGTCGACGCCCAGCATCGACTGCGACCGCGCCACCACCGCGCCGAAGGCCTCGTTGATCTCGACCATGTCGATGTCGCGCGCGTCAATGCCGTCAGCGGCACAGGCGGCCTCGATCGCGCGAGCCGGCTGCTCCTGCAGCGACGGATCCGGGCCTGCCACCTGCCCGTGCGCACCGAGGACGGCCATGACGGCCCAGCCCTCCCGCTCGGCGCGCTCCCGCGTGGTCAGCACCACCGCGGCCGCGCCGTCGGAGATCTGCGAGGCGTTGCCCGCAGTGATCGAGCCCTCGGGCGAGAATGCGGGCCGCAGCCGGGCCAGCGCAACGGCCGTCGTGTCGCCACGCACGCCCTCGTCGACGGTCACCTCGACGTCGTCTCCGCGTCGCTGCGGAACCGTCACTGGCTCGATCTCGCCATCAAAGATGCCCGCGGCCTGGGCCTCTGCGGCTCGCTCGTGAGAGCGCGCCGCCCACGCGTCCTGGTCTTCCCGGCTCACCCCGAAGTGCGCGTTGTGCCGCTCGGTCGAGGCACCCATCGAGTCCCGCTCGAAGGCGTCCGTGAGGGCGTCGTGCGCCAGGTGGTCAAGGACCTCGATGCTGCCGTAGCGCCACCCGGAGCGGGATCCCGGCATCAGGTGAGGTGCCAGGGACATCGACTCCATGCCGCCAGCGACGGCGACCTCGACCTCGCCCAGGCGGATCATGCGTGCGGCGTCGATCACGGCCGACAGCCCGGACAGGCACACCCGGTTCACCGTGCCGGCGGGGACGCTCCACGGGATGCCCGCCGCGATGGACGCCTGCCGGGCGGGGTTCTGCCCGCACCCCGCCTGCAGGACCTGCCCCATCACGACCGCGTCGACGTGCTCGGCATCGGCTCCCGCGCGCCGCAGCGCACCGCGAATCGCCGTCGCGCCCAGCTCGTGCGCTGGCACACCCGACAGAGAACCCTGCAGCTTCCCTTGCGCCGTGCGCGCCGCGCCGACGATGACGACCTCGGCGCTCACGCGGCCACCTTGATGGTCAGCGGCGCGCCGGTGGCGGCCTCGACCTCAGCGACGGTCACCCCGGGCGCGATCTCCACGAGCTCGAGGCCCTCAGACGTCACGTCGATCACCGCAAGGTCAGTGATGATGCGGTCCACGACGGCCTTGCCAGTGAGGGGCAGTGTGCACTGCTCGACGATCTTGTGGCTGCCATCGCGCGCGACGTGCTCCATCAGCACGATCACCTTGCGAGCACCGTGGACCAGGTCCATCGCGCCGCCCGGGCCCTTGACCATCTTCCCCGGGATCATCCAGTTCGCGAGGTCTCCGCCGCTCGACACCTGCATGCCTCCCAGGATCGCGGCGTCGATCTTGCCGCCGCGGATCATGCCGAAGCTCGTGGCGGAGTCGAAGTACGCGGCACCCGGCAGCACCGTCACGGTCTCCTTGCCGGCGTTGATGAGGTCGGGGTCCACCTCGTCCTCGGTGGGGTACGGCCCCACGCCCAGGATCCCGTTCTCGGACTGCAGCACCACGGTGACGCCGGGCGGCAGGTGATTGGGCACGAGCGTCGGGAGCCCGATGCCCAGGTTGACGTACGAGCCGTCCGCCAGCTCTCGCGCCGCGCGGGCGGCCATCTCGGTCCGGGTGAGCGCCACGGCGATCACGCTCCTTCCGCGGCGGACACGGTCCGCCTCTCGATGCGCTTCTCGATGCCGACGCCCACCTCGAGCACCCGATGCACGAAGACGCCGGGCAGATGCACCTCATCGGGACCGATCTCGCCCGGCTCGACCAGCTCCTCGACCTGCGCCACGCAGACGCGACCGGCCATCGCGGCGAGGGGGTTGAAGTTGCGGGCCGACTTGTCGAAGACCAGGTTGCCGTGCCGGTCGCCACGGCGCGCGTGCACCAGGGCGTAGTCCGTCACGATGGACTCCTCCAGCACGTACTCACGCTCGCGCCCGTCGACGGTGAAGGTCCTGACCTCCTTGGGCTCGGAGGCGACCGCGACGCCGCCCGCACCGTCGTAGCGCAACGGGAGCCCGCCATCGGCCATCTGAGTCCCCACGCCGGTGGTCGTGAAGAACGCTGCGATGCCCGCACCGCCGGCGCGGAGCTTCTCGGCGAGCGTGCCCTGGGGCGTGAGCTCCACCTCGAGATCCCCCGACAGGAACTGGCGCTCGAAGTCCTTGTTCTCCCCAACATACGACGACGTCATCTTGCGAATGCGCTGCGCTCGCAGCAGGAGCCCCAGGCCCCAGTCGTCCACGCCGCAGTTGTTCGACACGATCGACAGATCGCGCGTGCCCTGCGCCAGCAGTGCGGTGATCAGCGCCATGGGATTGCCGCACAGCCCGAACCCGCCCACGGCCAAGGAAGCGCCATCCGGGATGTCCGAGACGGCCTCCATGGCCGATCCGATGGTCTTGTCGATCATGCGAGGGCTCCCTTCTTCGCGGCCTCGATCTCCTCCGCGGCGAGCGCCGCGACCATGCGACCCCCGTCCGGCGACATCACGATGGTGTAGTGGTTGAAGCCGTCGATGCGCTGGTGCTCGATCGCCGGCAGATCCGCGAGGACGCGCTCGAGGTAGTCCGGGGCATAGAGGCCCGGTTCCTCGTTCAGCAGTCCTCGCCCGACCGTCACGAGCCGCATAGGTGGCTCCACCGCCGCGATGGCGTCGCGCAGCGCGTTCCCCTCGATCATGTCGGCGGTGTCCGCCACCGTGACCTCCAACGAGGTCGCGGCGCGGTACTCCTCTCCCTCGGGCACCAGGTCGTACGCGAAGTAGGCCTCCAGCTGCTCATCCCACGATGCCGCGAACGCCGGGTGCGGTCGCCAGTAGTCGAGATAGGCGTCGAGATCCGCGAACCTCATCGACAGCCGCTCGGCGGTGGGACCCAGGATCGCGCCCACGAGCACCTCGGGGGGCACGTTGGCCGGCACGTCGAGCGGCAGCCCGCCGTCGACCAGCAGGGTGCGGGCGACGCGGTCGGGGTGCCGATGCGCGAGCACCATGGCGACGAAGCCACCCATGGAGTGGCCCACGACGGTGGCACTCTCGACGCCCAGGGCGTCAAGCGCGGCGACGATGTCATCGGCGTGCGCGGCCATGCCTGCGGCCGAGCCCACACCCGCGCTGCGCCCGCGCCCCCGCAGGTCCGGGGCGATCACCAGCGCGTTCGACAGGTGCGGCACCACGTGCGCGAAGGCCAGGTGCGACGCGGTGACACCGTGGATGAGGACCACGGCGCCGTCGCTGTCCCCACCGTCGGGCTCCCACACGCCCACGCGCAGATCGCCCCCGTCGACCGCGACGTCGAGCGTCCGATAGTGCTGACCCGTCATCGCGCCGTCCAGCCGCCGTCGATCGTGTAGGACGCCCCCGTGACCATGCCGGCGTGGTCGGACGCGAGCCAGCTCGCGAGCGACGCGACCTCGCGCGGTTCCACCAGGCGCTTGACGGCGGTCTCTGTCAGCATGATCCGCTCGACCACCTCGCCCTCGGGGATCCCGTGAACGCGCGCCTGATCCGCGATCTGCTTCTCGACGAGCGGCGTGCGCACATAGGCCGGGTCGATGCAGTTGGACGTGACGCCGTGCGGCCCGCCCTCGAGCGCTGTGACCTTGGACAGGCCCTCCAGCCCGTGCTTGGCTGACACGTAGGCCGACTTGAACGCGCTTGCGCGCAGCCCGTGGACGCTCGAGATGTTGAGGATCCGCCCCCAGCCGCGCTCGTACATCCCCGGCAGCACCGCCCGGATGAGCAGGAACGGCGAGACGAGCATGAGGTCGTGGATGAAGCGGAAGGCCGCCGGGTCGAAGCTCTCGAGGGGCGACACCCGCTGGATGCCCGCGTTGTTGACCAGGATGTCTGCGTCGAGCTCGACCGTCTCGAGCGCCGTCGTGTCCGCCAGGTCGACCTGCCAGGCCTCTCCCCCGACCTCCGCTGCGACGGCCGCAGCGGCATCGCCGTCGATGTCAGCGACGGTCACTGTCGCCCCGAGCCGGGCGAACTCCTCGACGCACGCACGCCCGATGCCACTCGCGCCGCCGGTGACGATCGCTCGCCTGCCCTCGAGTCCCCTGTCCGCCATCACTCATCGCCTCCCTGCGTGCGCCGGCCTCCCAGCGCGTTGTCGATGAAGCGCATCATGGAGTCGAACACCTCGTCGTCGAGGGCCGCCGGTGCGCCGTTCACGTCGCGGTCCCACAGCAGGAACCTCATGCCGATCAGCTCGCCCACGCCCATGAGCGCCCATGCCGCGACGTGCGGGTCGAGCCGAGGGTCGATGTCGCCGTCGGACTGCGCCCGGGCCAGGCCCTGACGGTAGCCCTCGACGATGCGCTCGTAGTGGAGCTTGAGCGTGGGAGGCGAGACGAACTCGGCCTCGCGCACCACGCGATAGAGGGCCGGGTGCTCGGCGGTGAACCGGAAGAAGCCTGCGAATCCGGCGCGCTCTGCCTCGATGCGCGTCGTCGCGCCTTCCATCTCCTCGGACATCGAGCGCCGGACCCGCTGGTTGAGGTCCAGCACCAGGTCCTCGAAGATCGCCTGCTTGGTCTCGAAGTACAGGTAGAACGTGCCGAGACCGATCCCGGCGTGCTCCGTGATCTTCACGATCGACGCCTCGTGATACCCCAGTTCCGCGAAGACATGCTCGGCGGCATCCAGCAGCCGAGCCCGGGTCTTCTCGCCGCGAGCGGTCAGCGGACGGCCTGCCGTGGACAGCGACTGCTCATCGGTAGTCATGGCTGGCCTCCTCCATCATCCGCGCGGCGCGTTCACGCAGCTGGGCGCGAGCGACCTTGTGCGGTCCCGCGGTCGGCAGCGCCGCCACGATCTCGATGTGACCGGGGACCTTGAAGCCTGCGAGGCGCGACCGGGCATGTGCGCGCAGCTCATCCGCGGACAGCGCCGCACCACCGCGCGGCACCACGAAGGCGACTCCGCGCTCACCCCACACGGGGTCAGGTGCTCCCACCACGGCCACCTCCGCAACCAGCGGGTGCAGCGCAAGCGCGGCCTCGACCTCCGCGGGCGCGACGTTCTCCCCGCCGGAGATGTAGATCTCCTTGAGCCGCCCCACGATCGCGTAGTCACCGTCCGCATCGCGATGCGCCAGATCCCCCGTGCGCAGCCACTCGCCGTGCATGGCGTCGGCGGTGGCCACGGGATCGTCCAGGTAGCCCGCGAACACCGACGGCCCCCGCACCCACAGTTCCCCGGTCGACTCGCCCTCGAGCGCAAGCCCGGTATCCGGGTCGGCGATCATCACCTCGACGTGCGGGTAGGGCCTGCCGACGGTTCCGGGCCCCGCGTCGGCCAGCCCGGCGGGCACATGCAGCACGTTGGGACCGGCTTCGGTCAGGCCGTATCCGGCCGTCAGGCGAATGCCGCGCGCTGCCCACGCGTCGGCGACGTCCTCGGTCAGTGGCGCCCCTCCCACCACGACGAGGCGCAGCGTCTCGAGGCGGGCCTGAGGCCACGAGGCATCGTCCGCGAGCATCCGGTATTGAGTCGGCACTCCCATCATCGTGGTGACGCCGCGCTCGCCGATCAGCCGCAGCGCTCGCGACGGCTCGAACGACGATTCCAGCACGACCGTCGCCCCCGCCCACCACGCCAGCAGCGGCTGGACGTTCCACGCGGCGACGTGGAACTGCGGCAGGATCGCGAGCACCACGTCGTCGGCGGTGAGCGGCAGTGCCTGCTGCAGCGCGAGGTTGTTCCAGAAGCAGTTCTCGTGGGTCAGCACCACGCCCTTGGGCTCGGCCGCCGAGCCGGAGGTGAAGATCACCAGGAGCGGGTCCGAGTCCCGCACGGGCCGCGCTGTGACGGGCTGGCGCGCAGCAGGCACGTGCGCCTCGATGCCGGACGTGCCGAGCGTCTGCTGAGGCGCGGCACTCCCGGCGATGCGCGTGGCCTCCATGGCGAGCGTCGAGTGCTGCTCGTCGACGAGAATCAGCTCCGGAGCGGCGCGCTGCACCAGCGCGGAGAGCTCGGACGCCGTGAGGCGCCACGACAGCGGCACGAACGCCACTCCTGCCAGGGCGCACGCGAAGAACGCGATGACCTGGTCGGTCGAGCTCGCGGACACCGTCGCGATGCGGTGACCCGGCCCATAGCCGGCGTCCCGCAGCCCCTGCGCCAGCGCATCGGCCCGCACCGCGAGTGTCCGGTAGTCGGTCGCGACACCGCGGTCGTCGATCGCGATCCGCTCCGGGTGCTGAACGGCGCGATCGAGCAGGAAGCGCCCGATCGTGTGGCGCGTGGTCTCGGTCATGCGCGCACCTCGACCGGCTCGTCGTTCGCGGACGCGTCCGCGTCGAGCTCGCGCAGTCCCTCGTCGCGGGCGTTGCGGTGGCGGCGCCGGTCGATCCACGCATGCACCGTGCCGGCGATGCCGCCGGGCGCGAACAGCACCATCAGGATGAACAGCGTGCCCAGGATGAACAGCGGCTCGGACAGCGGGATGCGGAGCACAGAGGGCAGTGCGTCGATCGCGTCCGATCCCGCCAGGACCGTGAGGCGCTGGTCGAGGATCGTGTACACGACGCCGCCCAGCACGGCGCCCCAGCGATAGCCCACTCCCCCGAGCACGACCATCACGAGGACGGTGATGGTCAGGTCCGCGGACACGGCGCGCGGCACCGTCCCGGACTGCAGGAGCATGTAGGCCATGCCGGCGAGGCCTGCGCACAGACCGGCGATGACGAACAGCGTGAGCCGGGCGCGGTTGGGCTTGAGCCCGAGCACGCGCACCCGCAGCTCATTCTCGCGCGTCGCGCTCGCGAGGTGCCCCAGGCGCGAACGGTCCACCCACAGCGCGACGAGGTAGACGACGACCACCATCACGAGGCAGGCCCAGTACAGGTTGCGCGTGTTGATCACGCCCACGAGCGCGTCGGGAACGCCCTCGGTGTTGAGGCTCAGTCCCTCTTCGCCACCGGTCACCGAGGCGTTGCGTCGCACGAGCACCGATCCGGCCTGAGCGAAGGCCAGCGTGACCATCGCGAACGGAATCCCGTTCACGCGCATCGCCACGGAGCCGGTGATCAACGCGATGACCAGCCCGCCGAGCAGCGCGATGAGCACGCCCGGCCACAGCGGCACGCCCAGGTGCTCGAGGGCGATGCCCAGTCCGTACGCGCCGGCGCCGAAGTACAGCGCGTGGCCGAACGACAGCATGCCCGAGGTGCCCAGCAGCATGTTGTAGCTGAGCGCCAGCGCCGCGAACACCATGGCCAGCGACATCAGGGCCATTGCTCCCGGCTGGTAGGTGGGCGTGGGCAGGATGCCAGGAATCGAGATGTTCAGCAGGGGCAGGCACGCGAGCAGGACCACGAAGCCCACTCCCGCGAGCAGCGGCGCACGACGCCGCAGCTCACTGCTCCAACCACGGCCAGCCGATGCGGGGGCTGAGTTGTCGGTGGCGGTCATGCCGTCCTCCCCAAGAGTCCCGCGGGCCGCACGAGCAGCACTGCCGCGAGGGCGACGACGACGATGAGGTCGCCGGTGCCGCCCAGGTAGTAGTTGGCGAACTGCTGCAGCACGGCCACGAGCACGGACGCGATCGCCGCACCGGTGAGCGAGCCCAGGCCACCGATGACGGTGACGATGAACGCGAAGATCAGCAGGGTCGATCCCAGGTGCGCGGACACGTAGCCCGTGTAGTGCGACGCGAGCACGCCGCCCACTCCTGCGGCGGACCCGCCGATCGCGAAGACCAGGGTGAAGGCCTTCCTGACATCGATGCCGAGCGCGGTCACCATCTTGCGATTCTCCACCCCGGCCCTGATGATCATGCCGAACCGGGTGAAGCGCAGGAACACGACCAGCGAGATCAGCAGTGCCGTCGCGGCCGCCATGAGGACCCAGTAGGTGTTGGGCACCTGGGCGCCGAACACGCTGGTGGTCTCGTTCATCCAGGCCGGCGCGGAGATGTAGATCGGGTCCGACCCCCAGATGCCCTCGAACAGGGCGACCGCCGCGAGGGCGAGACCCACCGTGACCAGCACCTGCTCGATATGGCGTTCGTACAGGGGCCTGATGAGCGCGAGCTCGGTGAGCGTCGCGAACAGTGCTCCGACCACGCCGCCGATCACCACGGAGGCGGCGAACGCCCACCACGTGTCGGAACCGATGCGCCGCGCGATCTCGAAGCCCAGGAACGCTCCGAACGTGAGGAAGGCTCCGTGAGCGAAGTTCAGCACGTGCATGAGCCCGTAGATCAGGCTCAGGCCGGAGGCGACCAGGAAGTACAGCGCTCCCAGGCCCACTCCCGTGATGAGGATCAGGATCAGCGTGCTCATGCGCTCGCTCCCGTCTCCGCGGTGCCGACGCCCAGCAGGCGGTGCACGAGCGCGTCGTCGTCGAGGATCGCGTTCGCGTCGCCCGTGTGCACCACGCGCCCTCCATCCAGGACGATCGCGTCCGCGGCGAGCCGGCGCACCACCTCGAGGTTCTGCTCGACCAGCAGGATCGGCACAGTGGCCGATGCCTCGGCGAGAGCCTCGGCCACCTCGCCCACGATGCGGGGCGCGAGGCCCTTGGTGGGCTCGTCGACCATCAGCAGCCGGTTGTCGTTGATGAGCGCTCGAGCGAGCGAGACCATCTGCTGCTGGCCGCCGGACAGGGTCCCGGCCGCCTGCTGGCGCCGCTTCACGAGATCCGGGAACAGTGCGTCGACGAACTCGCGACGCGGGTTCTTCTGACGCTCGGCGAGCGCCAGGTTCTCCGCGACCGTGAGCTTCGAGAACACCTCGCGGTCCTCGGGCACGTAGCCGATGCCGCGCTGGACGATGCGATGGGTCGCGAGACCGTCGATGCGGTCTCCGGCGAGCGTCACCGAGCCCGTGCGCTGGATCAGGCCGAGGATCGCTCGCAGCGTCGAGGTCTTGCCCACGCCGTTGCGGCCCAGGACCGCCGTGATGCCGGTGGACGGCACCGAGAAGGAGACGTCCTCGACCACCTGTTGGCCGGCGATGGTCGCCTGGAGACCCTCGACCTCCAGGATGGGCTGGGCGCTCATGCCGCCGTCCCCAGGTAGGCGCTCTGCACGCGCGGATCCGCCATGATCTTGTCCGGGGTGTCGAACGCGATGATCGTCCCGGACGCCATGACCGCGACCTTCTGGGCGAGGTCCATCAGCACCTCGATGTGGTGCTCGACGATGAGCACGGTGCAGCCCTTCTCCTCGTGCAGGTCGCGGATGCGATCGACCAGGCCGGGGACATCGCCTGAGCCCACGCCGGCCATGGGCTCGTCGAGCAGCACCAGTCCCGCGTCGGTCGCGAGCAGCACGGCGATCTCCAGCTTGCGCTTGTCGCCATGGGAGATGTCTCCCGCTGCGGTGTGGGCACGATGGTCCAGCCCCACAGCCCTGAGGCAGTCCATCGCGACCTCGGTCGCACGGTCGCCGCGCCGCGGGAAGTGCAGCAGCGAGTAGTCGCCGCCGATCCCCACCTGCGCGGCGACGCGCACGTTCTCGAGCACACTCAGCCTCGGGAAGTTGCTCGAGGTCTGGAAGGTGCGCCCCAGTCCCGCCCGCGCTCGGGCCGGCACGGACATCGCGGTGATGTCGTGGCCGTCCATGGAGATCGATCCGGCCGTGGGCCGCATGAGCCCGGAGATCGCGTTGAACAGCGTGGTCTTGCCTGCGCCGTTCGGACCGATCACCCCGATCAGGGCTCCCGGCTCGACCTCGAGATCGACATCCTGCAGGATGGTCGCGCCGCCGATCGTCAGGCCGAGGCCCTGGACGGACAGCGCGGACGGGACTGGTGTGCTCACCTTCTGGCTCCTCCTTGAACCGCGCGGCCTACTGCGCCTCGGCCGGTGCCACCGCGTCCGCCGGGGCGGTCGCGATCAGCTCGGGCACGTAGGAGTCACCGTCGGCCACGAGGGAGACCTGGTACATCTCCTGGATCAGAGCGTGGTCCGACGCGCGCACGGTCGTGGAGCCCTTGGGACCATCGAACGTGTAGCCCTCGAGAGCGGCGATCATCGCGTCGACGTCGCCCGCGCCCTGCTCGATCGCATGCACGATCATGAGCGCTGCGTTGAAGCCGTCGGGGCTGAACAGGTCGGCCTCGCCGCCCTCGGCCTCGATCGCCTCGACCATCGCGGTGTTGACCTCGTTGTCCGGGCCTCCCGCGAAGTAGTGGTTGAGGAACCCGATGGACTCGGACGCCTCGCCGTAGGCGCCGTACGTCGCGACGTCACCCAGGCCGGTGACGACCTGGACCTGGTCGAGCACGCCCTGCTGGCTCATCGACTGCCACATGGCGACCGAGGTCGCACCCGCCCAGGCCACGAAGACCAGGTCGGGGTCGGCGTCGATCACCTGCTGCGCGAATGTGGTGAACTCCGTGACGTCCTCGGCCACGAGGATCGAGTCGACGTTCGCTCCGCCCGCACCCAGGATCGCGTCCACGGCGGCCACGTTGCCCTGGCCGAACGCGGTGTCCTGGGCGAAGACCAGCACGTCCTTGCCGTCGATGCCGTCGAGGAACGAGCCGGCCGTCGCGACGTCCTGCGAGCTCTGGCGACCCGAGCGGAACGTGTACTCGTTGAGGCCAGTGATCGCATCGGCCGCAGCCGGGCCGGACACGTAGAGCACCTGGTTCTGCGCGGCCTGCTCGGCGAGCGCCAGGGCCACACCCGAGGAGACCGTGCCGCCGAGGATGTTCACTCCCTGACCGATGAGCTCCTTGGCCGCGGTCACGGCCTTGTCGGGGTCGCCGCCGTCATCGCGGTAGTCCACGACGATCTCGTAGTTGCCCACCGTGCTGGTGCCATCGGTGGCGTAGTCGAGGCCGGCGCGGAAGCCGGCGAGGTACTGCTCGCCGTAGCCGGCCAGAGGGCCGGATTCGGACGAGATGATCCCGACGGTCACCTCCTGCATCTCGACCGTGGGCTCCTCGGTTGCGGAGGAGTCGTCCGAAGGAGCACTGGTCTCCTCGGGCTCGGAGGACGGCGCGCACGCCGCCAGGACAGTGGCCATCACGACCGCGGTGCTGAACAGCACCGGCTTCACTACACGCATCATGCGTCCCTTTCGCCATTGAAAGCAGTCAACCTGAAACATGATTCAGGTTGTGGTTCACACTAGGAGGGAGATGGCGGAGACGTCAAATCTGCGGCGCGTCGCGACCGCGGAGCTCTACGGTCCGAACCGTTCAGGTCGGCTCGGGCGTGTAGGCGACCACGCGGTCCCGGCCGTCGGCCTTGGCCTGGTACATCGCCTTGTCCGCATGCTCGAAGACGTCCGTGAGCGTCTCCCCGTGCTCGCCGGCGGCGACACCGAAGCTGACGGTGGGCAACGGCGTCTCGAAGCTCGCGGCACGTGCCGCGAAGGCCGCTGCGAGGTCGTCGAGGCGCTCGCTCGCGCGCTCAGGCGCGTCCCGGAGCAGCAGAGCGAACTCCTCGCCGCCCAGCCGGCCGGCGAACTCGCCGACGCCCACGGCCTCGCGCAGCACGTCCGCGAACTCGCGGAGCGCCAGGTCGCCGGCGGCATGCCCGTGCACGTCGTTGATCTGCTTGAAGTGGTCGAGATCGGCGACCACCAACGACACGCCCGCAGGAGAGTCCGTCACGGCCGTCTCCGCCCACGCCAGGAACTCCGAGCGCCCCAGCAGGCCCGTCAGGTCATCCGAGATGGCCCGGCGCCGGAGGTCATGCGTGCGCTGATCCCAGCCGAGCGCCGACGCCGAGAAGGTGACGGCGACGAGGCACAGCAGGAGGATGGCCGAGGTGGCCCCCGTGCCCGCGAGCGTCTGGAACAGCGCGGACTCCGGGCCCACCGCCAGGAACAGCGCCGCGCGCTCGACGTAGAACCCGCACAGCACGGTCGCGGCCAGCGCGCTCACGAGCAGCGCGACCCTCGCCTCGCCGCCGGACCCGAGCTCGCGGCGATGCTCGTGCCACGTCGCCCAGACCTCGGTCGCGGCGGCCCCGAGCATCGCCGCCATGTAGATGAACAGGATGCCGTCGCCCGCCCAGATGTTCTCCGCGGGGTCACCGAGCGCGGCAAGAGCGAGGACCAGGGCCGCCCCTGCCGGCAGCACCCAGATCGGTACCGTGGACCGCCTCAGCGACCGCGTAGCGAACCACGTGCACGTGACCCCCACGGCGGACGCCACGCTCGACGCGGGGTTCGCGAGCCCCTGCACGATCGTGCCGTTCATCAGCAGGAACGTCGACGACAGGCCCGAGCACAGCAGCGCCAGCGTCCACCAGCCCGCGAACGCCGATCGCGTCGGTCGGTAGACACCCAGGTAGAACAGCACGAGCACCATGAGCGACACGGCGCCGAGCATCAGGCGCATGGTCTCGATGTCGAACACGCAGCACAACCTATCCGCCGCACGGGCGCGCTGGCGAGAGGATCGTGACGCACGCCACGCCGTGGATCGTGCGCGGACTCGAGGCGTCCCGTCGCGCGCCCGCGCGACGGGGTCGCGCCAGACATACCCTGGGGTCATGGCAGAGAACAAGACGCAACCGACGGATCAGCCAGTCGCGGACTTCCTCGCGAGCGTCACGCCCGAGCGGCGCAGGCTCGAAGGCGAGCGTCTGCTCGCGATCATGACCGAGGTCACCGGTGACGAGGCCGTGATGTGGGGGCCCACGATGGTCGGGTTCGGGAGCTACCACTACCGCTACGCGTCCGGTCGCGAGGGCGACATGCTCCGCGTGGGCTTCTCGCCGCGCAAGGCCCAGCTCTCGCTGTACGGGCTGAACGAGGATCCCGCGCAGAAGGCGCTCCTTGAGCGCCTCGGTCCTCACACGTCCGGTGCGAGCTGCGTCTACGTCAAGCGCCTCGAAGACGTCGACGAGGAGGTTCTCCGCGATCTGATCGACCTGGGCTACCAGCACGGGGACTATGACGCGACCGCCTAGGCTCGACGCATGATCCTTCTGCACTGCTCCGTCTCCCTGCCGCGCGACTACTCCGTGGACCGCGTGCGGGAGCGTGTGGCCGCCCAGGCGCCCGAGCTGGACTCCGCACCGGGGCTCCTGCTCTTCGCGCACGGGCTGCGCGTCGCCGGCGAGCGAGGCATCGGCACGCACCGGCTGGCAATGGCGGCGGTGTGGTCGAACACCTCACGCCTCGCGGCGTACCTGTGGGAGCCCGGCGGTCTCGAGCGCGTGCGCGCGCAGTACGGGAGCGTCGACGTCTCACTGTGGTCGATCGCGGGGCTCCAGATCGATCGCGCCAAGACCGGCCGCGCCGATCGCCTGGTGATCCAGACCTCCGCCCCCGACGCGGACACTCCCCTGTCAGCCCTGGGAGCCCAGGCGAAGGACGCCGCGGACAAGGCGCTGCGCAGCCGCGATGTCCACGCGGCGGCGAGAGGGGTCGATCCGGGTCGGGGCTGCTCGCTGGCGGTCGACCTCAGGACGGGGCTTCCCCGCGACGGCGAGGACGACGCGTTCGAGCTGCTGCACCTGTCCGTTCCGCCGGTGGGGTAGGCCCGTCGGCCTCAGCTCATGGCGGGCCGATGCGGGGGCCGGGTGGGCGCTGCCGTCACCGCCTCTTGCGCTTCTCGCGCACGCGCACAGAGATCTGGATCGGCGATCCCTCGAACCCGAAACGCTCGCGCAGTCGCCGCTCGATGAAACGACGGTACGTGGGATCGATGAAGCCGCTCGCGAAGATGACGAACCTCGGCGGCCGCGTGGACGCCTGCGTGCCGAACAGGATCTTGGGCTGCTTGCCGGAGCGCACCGGATGGGGATGCTCCGCGACCAGCTCTCCCAGGAAGGAGTTGAGCCGGCCCGTCGAGACGCGCTGATCCCAGCTGCCAAGCGCCAGGTCGATCGCGGGCACGAGCCGGTTCGTGTGCCAGCCCGTGCGTGCCGAGAGGTTGATCCGGAGCGCCCAGGGCAGCTGCACGAGGTCCTGCTCGATGCTGCGCTCCAGCAGGAAGCGCTCGTCCTCACCCACCAGGTCCCACTTGTTGAACACCAGCACCAGCGCACGACCGGCGTCGACCACCTGAGAGATGACGCGCGTGTCCTGGTCCGTGAGCGGCTGCGACGCGTCGAGCAGCACGAGCGCGACCTCGGCGCGATCGATCGCGGCACCCGTGCGCAGCGAGGCGTAGAAGTCCGCGCCCTTGGTCATGTGAACGCGGCGACGGATGCCTGCGGTGTCGACCAGCGTCCACGCGCGGCCGCCGATCTCGACGCGCTCGTCGACGGGGTCGCGCGTGGTGCCCGCGGTCTCGTCGACCACGACGCGACGCTCCCCCGCGAGCTGATTCAGAAGCGAGCTCTTCCCCACGTTGGGCCGGCCCACCAGCGCGATGCGGCGCGGCGCCTCGGGGTCGATCTCGACCTCCGGCATCTCCGTGGGCAGTGCCGCGACAGCCGCGTCGAGCAGGTCGCCCGTGCCACGACCGTGCAGCGCGCTGACCGGGTACGGCTCGCCGAGCCCGAGGTTCCACAGCGCCGCGGCCTCGAGCTCGCCCTGCGGGCCGTCCACCTTGTTGGCGGCGAGGATCACCGGCTTGCCGGAGCGCCGGAGCAGCTTCACGACCTTCTCGTCCGACGCCGTCGCCCCGACCGTCGCGTCGACGACGAACAGGATCGCGTCCGCCATGTCGATCGCGACCTCGGCCTGCTGAGCGACCGACAGGTCGAGGCCCTGGACCTTGGCCTCCCAGCCGCCGGTGTCCATGAGCATGAAGTCGGTGCCCGCCCACTCGGCCGGGTACGACACGCGATCGC
>NZ_CAJXJX010000004.1 GCF_913055775.1 uncultured Demequina sp.
TCGCCGGCGGCATCACCGCCCAGATCAACTCGAGCTGGACCACCCGCGTCAACCGCGACGAGCTGGTCGAGTTCCAGGTGGATGGCACTCACGGCTCTGCGGTCGCGGGGCTGTTCGGCTGCAAGATCCAGCCGCGCAACGCCACCCCCAAGCCCGTGTGGAACCCGGACCTCAAGAACGAGATCGACTTCGACTCGACCTGGCTCGAGGTGCCGGACACCGAGGATGCTGTCAACGGCTTCCGCGCACAGTGGGAGCAGTTCCTGCGCCACGTGGTCGAGGATGCGCCGCACGCGTACGACTTCCTCGCGGGCGCCCGCGGCATGCTGCTCGCAGAGAAGGGACTCGAGTCAGACCGGACCGGCGCTCGAGTCGCGCTGCCGACGATCACCGCGGACGGCGTTCCTGCGTCGCCTGCCGGGGCGGACACCGCGCCCACCGACGCGCTCGCCTCCACGGACAGCTGACGTGTCCGACCTCACCCTTCTCGACGCGGACGGCGCGACGCGGACCGTCGCCCTTGCCGAGGCTCCTGCATTCGAGCGTCCCCCCGGCCCGCTCAAGTCCCGCGTCGCCTACGCCGCCGCTCACGTGGTGCCCCAGCCTCACGCCGACAACACCCCCGGGCAGCCCGCGGAGATCGATTGGGACGCGACGCTCGCCTACCGTCACCACCTGTACTCATGGGGCCTGGGAGTGGCGGACGCCATGGACACCGCCCAGCGCAACATGGGCCTGGATGCGGCCGCGACGCGCGAGCTCATCACGCGCAGCGCGGCCGAGGCCACCGCGGCCGGTGCGCGCCTCGTGGTGGGCGTCAACACGGATCACGTCGAGGACCCCGACCTCACTCTGGACCAGGTGATCGACGCCTACAAGGAGCAGCTCTTCCACGCCGAGGATGCAGGCGCTGGAGTGGTGCTCATGGCGAGCCGACACCTCGCGAGAGCCGCGCAATCCGCGGCCGACTACCGGCGCGTCTACGGCGAAGTTCTCGCGGTCGCGGGCGCGCCGGTAGTCCTCCACTGGCTGGGCACCGCGTTCGACCCGCAGCTCGCCGGGTACTTCGGCTCGGACGACTGGCGCGTCGCCTCGGACACCCTGATCGACATCATCGAGGCCGAACCCCAGGCCGTGAGCGGCGTCAAGATGAGCCTGCTCGACGCCGACTCCGAGGTCGCTGTGCGACGCCGCCTCCCGGACAGCGCTCGGATGCTCACCGGCGACGACTACCACTACTGCGCGCTCATCGAGGGCGACGAGAAGGGACACTCTGACGCACTGCTGGGCGCCTTCGCGGCTCTGGGGCCTCACGCCTCTGCGGCGATCCAGGCTCTCGACGCGGCGGATGTGGCGCGCTACCGCGACATCCTCGCCCCCACCGAGGAGCTGTCGCGGCAGATCTTCGCGGCTCCCACCTTCTACTACAAGACCGGAGTCGCCTTCATGTCTTGGCTCAACGACCACCAGGAGGCCTTCCAGATGGTCGGCGGCCTGCACGGTGCCCGGTCGCTGCCGCACCTGTCGCGCATCGTCGAGCTCGCGAACGCCTGCGGCGCGCTCGAGAAGCCCCCGGTGGCGCTCGAGCGCTGGCACGGCATGCTCGCGCTCAACGGCGTCGAGACCGCGCACCGTACGGCGGGAGCCCTCGCATGACCGCGCACCCCCGACTCTCGCTCAACCAAGCGACCGTCCGCAAGGCCACTCTCGCGCAGGCCATCGAGGCCGCCGTGGGCGCCGGCTATCAGGCGCTCGGCACGTGGCGCGAGCCCGTGCAGGAGGTGGGCCTCGACACGGCCGTCTCGATGATCGCGGACTCCGGGCTGCGCGTCTCGACGCACTGCCGCGGGGGCTTCTTCACCGTTCCCGAAGGACCGGACCGGCGCGCGTCAATCGCCGACAACATCGTCGCGATCGAGGAGACTGCGCG
This sequence comes from uncultured Demequina sp., assembly GCF_913055775.1. Taxonomy (GTDB): domain Bacteria; phylum Actinomycetota; class Actinomycetes; order Actinomycetales; family Demequinaceae; genus Demequina. Next base: position 1,931 of record NZ_CAJXJX010000004.1, read on the forward strand.
GCTCGCCGCCGCGGGCGCTCCAGGGTCGCGGCCCGTGCTCGTCCTCGTGGTGGGAGGCATCCCCGAAGGCTCGCGCGACCTCGTGGGCGCACGCGCTCGGGTGGCCGATGCGCTGGCGGAGCTGGCGCCGCACGCGGCCGCCGCGGGGGTCACGTTGGCGATCGAGCCACTGCACCCGATGTACGCGACCGACCGCGCGGTGGTGTCGACGCTGGGCCAGGCGCTCGACCTCGCAGAGCCCTTCGACCCCGCCGTGGTGGGAGTGACCGTCGATACGTTCCACGTCTTCTGGGACCCGCAGGTTCTCGACCAGATCGAGCGCGCGGGCCGCGAGCGTCGCATCGCGACCTACCAGGTGTGCGACTACGCGACGCCCCTGCCGGCGGACGTGCTGCTCGCGCGGCGGTACATGGGCGAGGGCGTCATCGACTTCGCGCTGCTGACCCGCGCCGTAGAAGCCACGGGCTACGACGGCGATGTCGAGGTGGAGATTTTCAACGCGGGCGTCTGGGCCGCTCCCTTCGACCAGGTCGCGGAGCGCACCGCGCAGGCGTTCGACCAGACGGTCGCCCCGCGACTGCGCACACCCTCTGCACTCGCGTAGCCCGGAGCAGCGAGCGGCGCCCGCCTGAGCCAGGCAGGTAGGCTCGCGCGCATGCCGGTCCCGTTCGTCCTCGCCTCGCGCTCGCCCGCTCGTCTTGCCACACTGCGGTCCGCCGGCGTCGAGCCGCGGGTGATCGTCAGCGACGTGGACGAGGACCAGGTCCTGGCCGATGCCCGGGACGCCGCCGCGCGCAACGTCGCCGCCGGCATCGGCTTCGCGCTCGAGCTGCGCGACCAGCCCGCGCTCCTCGCCCGCGCCAAGGCCGATGCCGTCGTGGCGCGCCACGACCCCGACGCGCTGGTCCTGGCCTGCGACTCGATGCTGGAACTCGACGGCGAGATCATGGGCAAGCCCGCGGATGCGGCGCAGGCCCGCAAGCGCTGGAGGGCGATGCGTGGGCGCATCGGCATCCTCCACACGGGGCACGTCCTCGTGGACAACCGCCACGAGCGCCGCGCGCCCACGGGATCGCCCACGCTCGCGGGCGACACCTCGTCGACCGTGGTGCACTTCGCCGACCTCACCGACGAGGAGATCGACGCCTACGTCGCGACGGGCGAGCCGCTCCACGTCGCCGGGGCCTTCACCGTCGATGGACTGGGCGGCCCGTACGTGACGCGAATCGAGGGCGACTTCCACGGCGTGGTGGGCGTGAGCCTTCCGCTCCTGCGCGACCTGCTGCGCACGTGCGGCGTGGACTTCCACGAGCTGCGCAGCGGCCGCGGCTCCTGACCGCCGCCAGGCTTCGACCGACGGTCCCGGTTGTGGAACCGCTACAACCTACGCGCACGTAACCCAAGAATTCACCAAGTCCGTTGGAGGAACCCCACAACGGCGCTGACTCAGGCCTATCCCGCCTGCCAAAGTTCCCCCGCCGCCCTCGCACCGGTGGGGAACGCCTGGTGAGGCGCGCTACCGTAGCCGCGTGTCTGCCTTCTCCTCCGTTCTGATCGCGAACCGCGGCGAGATCGCGGTCCGCATCATCCGCGCGTGCGCCGATGCCGGTCTGCGCTCGATCGCCGTGTACGCCGATCCCGACCGCGACGCGCCGCACGTCCACCTCGCGGACGAGGCGTATTCGCTGGGTGGAGCGACAGCGGCGGAGACCTATCTCGACATCCCGTCGCTGATCGACGTCGCCCGCCGCTCCGGCGCGCAGGCGGTCCACCCGGGCTACGGCTTCCTCGCGGAGAACTCGACGTTCGCCCAGGCCGTGATCGATGCCGGGCTCACGTGGATCGGACCGTCGCCCGCAGCCATCGACGCCCTCGGCGACAAGGTCAGCGCGCGCCACATCGCGCAGCGCGCCGGCGCTCCTCTGGTGCCCGGCACCCAGGACCCCGTCGCCAACGCGGACGAGGTCGTGGCCTTCGCGGACGAGCACGGGCTGCCCGTCGCGATCAAGGCGGCCTTCGGCGGCGGCGGCCGCGGCCTCAAGGTCGCCCGCACGCGCGAGGACATCCCCGAGCTGTTCGAGTCCGCCACCCGCGAGGCCGTTGCGGCGTTCGGTCGCGGCGAGTGCTTCGTCGAGCGCTTCCTCGACCGTCCCCGCCACGTCGAGACCCAGTGCCTCGCGGACAGCCACGGCAACGTGGTCGTGGTCTCGACGCGCGACTGCTCGCTGCAGCGTCGCCACCAGAAGCTGGTCGAGGAGGCGCCCGCGCCGTTCCTCTCCGATGAGCAGAACCGGCGACTGATCGAGGCGAGCGAGGCCATCCTGCGCGAGGCCGGCTACGAAGGCGCGGGCACCTGCGAGTACCTCGTGGGCACCGACGGCACCATCAGCTTCCTCGAGGTCAACACGCGCCTCCAGGTCGAGCACCCCGTGACCGAGGAGGTCACCGGCGTCGACCTGGTGCGCGAGCAGTTCCGGGTCGCGGCCGGCGAACCCATCAGCAACCTCGCTCCCGTCACCCGCGGCCACTCGATCGAGTTCCGCATCAATGGCGAGAACCCCGCGCTGAACTTCATGCCGTCGCCGGGCACGCTCCACCGCGTGCACTTCCCCACCGGTCCGGGCGTCCGCATCGACGCGGGTGTCCGCCAGGGCGACAAGGTCTCCGGCGCCTTCGACTCCATGATCGCCAAGGTCATCATCACGGGCGCGACTCGCGAGCAGGCCCTCGAGCGCTCGCGCCGCGCGCTCGCAGAGATGGAGGTCGAGGGCATCCCCACGGTCCTGCCCTTCCACCGCGCCGTGCTCGACGCGCCAGAGTTCACCGCCGCCCACGGGAGCTTCGGCGTCTACACCACGTGGATCGAGTCCGAGTTCGCCGATGCCGTGGCTGAGCTGGGAGGCGCCGGCGCCGGAGCGGATCTCCCGTCAGACGCCGACGCGACGGAGCGCGTGGTCGTCGAGGTCGGCGGCAAGCGGCTCGAGGTCGTGCTGCCCGCATCGCTCGCGCAGGCCGGGCGCGCCAACGCCCGTCGCACGGCGCCCGCGAAGCGCTCGACGCGTCGGGGCAACGGCGGCGGCCGCGCAAGCGTGTCCGGCACCTCGCTGACGTCGCCCATGCAGGGCACCATCGTCAAGATCGCGGTCGAGGACGGCGCGAGCGTCGCCGAGGGCGACCTCATCGTCGTGCTCGAGGCCATGAAGATGGAGCAGCCGCTGGTCGCTCATCGCGCGGGCACCATCACTGGTCTCGCTCACGCCGTGGGCACCTCCGTGAGCTCCGGCACCATCATCTGCGAGATCGCTGACCCCGCCTGACCCCAGGTACGGTGTGGTTTATGCACACCGCTCAGCGCCGTGTCCTCGGCGTCACGGCTGTCGCCGCGTGGCTGCTGCTCGACGCGATCCGCGCCGCAGGGCCCCTCGTCGCCAACCTCCTCGACACCAGCACGCTGCTCGCTCTCGGAGGCGCCGTCGCCGTGTTCGCGGCGGGCGGCGTCCTCGCGTGGGTGTGCGCGCTGGCCGGGCGGCACTTCGGCCACGGCGTGGTGCTCCTGTTCATGCTCGGCCTCGTGGGCATCACGCGGCTCGGCATGCCCCTGGTCGGCGGCGGCTGGCTGGTCGCGGCGGGCCTGTACCTGGCCGCGCTCGCGCTCACCACCATGGTGCTGGCCGCCCGTGTCGCTCTCGGCAACGGCGGCTCCGGACCTCTCGTCGCGGGCACGATGCTCGGGATCGCGGCGGCGATCGCCGAGCAGACGGTCCTGCGCACGTGGGACGCCGTGTGGCGTGGCGACCTGTGGGGATGGATCGCGCTCGGTGGCCTGGCGCTCCTCGCGCTGATCAACGGGTGGCGCTGCCGTCACCTCGAGCCTGTGGCATCCTCCCGAGGCTGGTGGTCCTACGGGCTGCTGTGGGGACTGATCGCAGTGGCATTCGGCAACCTCGCCTGGATCGCCGCACAGACCGGGCTGCGCACGTCGGCGACTTCCGCGCTCGCCATCGTCTCCCTGGTCACGGGAGCCGTCCTGGCCGCACAGGTGCGTCGCGTGTCCGCGGTCGTGACCGCAGTGCTGGCGGCCACGGGGCTGGCGGCGGTGTGGTTCCTGGTCGCCGATGCGGACGCAGGCCTCGCCACCGGAGGCGCCGCTGCGGTGGAGCCGGCGGTCTCGCTCGCCGCGATCGCGCTCCCGATCGCCGTTGCGGTCACGGCTCTGGCAGCGGCGCAGATCATGCGCCCGGCGCACAGCTCGGTCGCACGCAGGCTGGGCGCGGCGACGGTCTTCGGGCTCGCGATCCTGCTTCCGGCCGCCGGATCGGAGGCGTACGCGCTCGTCGACCTGCCGGGCGCTCCCGGCTGGGTGCTGGCCGCGAGCGCCGCCGCCGTGATCGCGGTCGCGGTGTGGCGCGCCTTCGCGCCTCAGCCTGCGCCCGGGAGCCACGAGCCCGCGGACGCAGACGCTGCCATGGTCGAGGACGGCGGGAGTGAGGGTCGGGAGGCCGCTGCCGTCGACGGCGACCAGGACGGCGGGGTGGGGGACCCCGACCCGGCGCCCTGGATCGCCCCCGGCGTTCTGCTCCGAGCCGGCCTCGGGCTCGTCGTCGCAGCAGGCGCCTACGCCTGGACCAGCGCGACCTACGAGCAGCCGCGGGCCCTGTCCGCTGACTTCCTCAACGCCCCCACCATCGCGACGTGGAACATCAACGGCGGGGTCCAGCCGGGCATCACTGGCGGGCCTGCGGTCGAGCTCGGTGAGATGGCGACCGCGCTCGTCGACGGCGCGACGGACGTGATGATGCTGCAGGAGGTTGAGCGTGGATCGCTCTTGTCCGGCGGCGCCGACACGCTGGAGTTCCTCGCCGGCGAGATCGACCTGCCGTACGCGTACGCGGGCGGCCACCACGGCGTCGCGCTCTTCACCTCGCGCGCACACACGAATCCTCGGTCGCTCGCGCTGCCGGCGGTCGACGGGCCGCGCGATCACGCCGCGGTCGCCGTCGACTTCATGGGCGCCACCTACGCGACCACCCGGCTGGCAGGGCCGGGCCTCGACGCCGACCGCGCCACTCAGGCGGACCAGCTGATCACCTGGCTCGACGCCCCGCAGCCCACGATCGTGGGCGGTGACCTCGGCGCCGAGCCCGGCACCCCGGTCCCGACGGCGTTCAAGGATGCGGGCTTCGTCAGCGCGCAGGACACCGTGGGAACGCCGGGGCCCACCTACCTGGGCACGGACCCGTCGGGATCCGCCGCCACCATCCGCGACTACGTGCTGGGCCGTGGCGTCGAATTCTCCGTCTTCGGCACGGTGGGGGTGCCGTGGTCCGACCACCTGCCCGTCGTCACGCGAGGCGCCACCGGCGCCGTGGCCCCGACGGACACCGATACGGACGTCAACGAACCCCAGCCCGAGGCCGGGCCTTCGGCGTCCCCGACGCCCACCGCATCGGCCTCCCCCAGCGCGGAGGAATAGCGCGCCGCGTCAGCGCCCCTGCGGGTCCTGCATGTGGTGCAGCCTCCGCGCCACCTCGGACACGGTGCCCGACAGCGACGGGTAGACCGTGAAGGCATTGGCGACGTCGTCCACCGTCAGGTGCTGCGCCACCGCGAGCGACAGCGGGAAGATGTGCTCGCTCGCGCGCGAGCCCACGATGACGGCGCCCAGCACCTGTCCCGTGACGGTGTGCCCGAAGATCTTGACGAAGCCGGTGTCGATGCCGAGCATCTTCGCGCGCGGGTTGCGCGCGAGCTCGAGCTTCGAGACCTCGTAGAAGATGCCTCGCTCCTTGAGCTGCGCCTCTGTCGATCCCACCGACGCAATCTCCGGAGCCGTGAAGACGTTCGAGGACACGTGGCCCAGCTCAAGCGGCTGCACGGCATCGCCGAGCGCGTGCGCCATCGCGATGCGGCCCTGCGTCGCCGCGACCGAGGCGAGCGGGAACACCCCCGTGCAGTCACCGGCGGCGTAGACGCCGCGTGCGGTGGTGCGCGAGACGCGGTCCACGCGGATGTAGCCGCGCTCGTCGAGCTCGACGCCGGCCTCCTCGAGCCCGACTCCTCTGGTGTTGGGCTCCGAGCCCACGGCCATGAGGCAGTGCGAGCCCTCGATCACGCTGCCGTCGCCCAGCGTGACGCGCACCCCGTCGCCGGCGTTCTCGACGGCCTCGGCGCGCGCGCCGCTCAGGAGGGTCATGCCGCGCGAGACGAAGACCTCCTGCAGCAGCTCGGCCGCCTCGGGGTCCTCGCCGGGCAGGACGCGCTCGCGGCTCGACACCAGGGTGACCTCGCTGCCCAGCAGGCGATAGGCACCGGCGAACTCGGCGCCGGTCACGCCGGAGCCGACCACGATCAGGTGCTCGGGAAGCTCCGTCAGGTCGTACAACTGCGTCCACGTGAGGATGCGGTCCCCGTCAGGAAGGGCCGATGCGAGGGTGCGCGGGCGGGCGCCCGTCGCCAGCAGCACGGCATCGGCGTCGAGGACCTCGTCGGGCGTCTCGACCTGCGTGGGGCTGAGGAGTCTCGCCTCGCCGTCGATGACGCGGATGCCGTTCTTCGCCATGCGGGTGGAGATGTCGTGCGACTGCTTGAGCACCAGCTTGCGGATGCGGGAGTTGACCGCCGCCATGTCCACGACGTGCTCGGCGAATTCCGCCGAGTCGGACCCGTCGAGGTCCCTGATGCCCAGCTGCGGTGCGCGGTCGGCGATCGTGCGCCACTCGGCCGTGGCGATGATGGTCTTGGACGGCACCACATCGGTGAGCACCGCGTTGCCGCCCAGTCCCTGACGCTCGACCAGGGTGACCTCGGCCCCCTGCTTGACGGCGACGATCGCCGCCTCATAGCCGCCGGGCCCGCCACCGATGATCACCATGCGTGTCGCCATGCCCACCATTGTCCCTGATCTGGGCGCGGGCGCAGGCACTGCCCCACCCGCGCATCGGCCCTGCTGCGCCAGCAGGTGAAGCCGCTGGAACGGGGATAGTCTCGAGGTATGACTGATGCCACCACTCGTGCGGCGGAGGCCGCCGATGCCCTGCGCGCCGCGACCGGCGTGGACTCCTTCGACATCGCCCTCGTGCTCGGCTCCGGCTGGGGCGGGGCGGCAGACCTGATCGGCGAGGAGGTGGGCTCGATCGAGGCGGCGGACCTGCCCGGCTTCGACGCGCACGCGGTCGCCGGCCACAGCTCGCGGATGCGCGCGCTGCGCACCTCCGACGGCCGCCACATCCTGGTGCTAGGCTCGCGCCAGCACTTCTACCAGGTGCGCGATGCCGGCAAGGTCGCTCACGGCGTGCGGATGGCCGCCGCAGCGGGCGCGAAGCAGCTCGTGATCACCAACGGCTGCGGCTCGACACGTCCTGAGGTGGGTCCGGGCTCCGTCGTGCTGCTCGCGGACCACATCAACTTCACCGGCGCGACCCCCCTCGAGGGCGCGAGCTTCGTGGACATGACCCAGGCCTACTCGCCTCGACTGCGGGACCTGGCGCGGTCCATCGACCCCGAGCTCCCCGACGGCGTCTACATCCAGTTCACCGGGCCCCAGTACGAGACCCCGGCCGAGGTGCGCATGGCCGCGATCCTCGGGGCGAACCTCGTGGGCATGTCGACCGCGCTCGAGGTGCTCGCCGCCCGTCAGGCGGGGCTCGAGATCCTGGGCCTCTCTCTCGTCACGAACCTCGCGGCCGGCATCGGTGGCGACACCCTGGATCACTCGGAGGTGCTCGACGTAGGCGCCTCGTCGGGCCCGCGCATCTCGCGCCTGCTCGCGGACATCGTGGAGGGCATGCAATGACGGACATCGGCGCGCTGGCTGAGGCGTGGATCGAGGACGACCCTGATCCCGTGACACGGGAGGAGCTCACGCGCCTGCTCGAGGGGTATCGCGCCGGCAGCGCGGACGCCGGCGCGGAGCTCTCCGACCGTTTCCGCGGCACTCTCGAGTTCGGCACCGCCGGCCTGCGAGGAGCGATCGGCGCCGGCCCCAACCGCATGAACCGAGCGGTCGTGATCCGCGCCGCTGCCGGGCTGGCGCAGTACCTGACGGACGCGCTCGCCTCTGTCGGAGTCGAGGGTCCGGCGCGCGTGGCGATCGGGTACGACGCGAGGCACGGTTCGCATCAGTTCGCCGTCGACACGGCCGCCGTCATGACCGCGGCAGGTCACGAGGCGCTGTTGCTGCCGCGCACGCTCCCCACTCCCGTGCTCGCCTACGCGACGCGCTCGCTCGACGCCGATGCGGGGGTCATGGTGACCGCCTCGCACAACCCCCCGCAGGACAACGGATACAAGGTCTACCTGGGCGGAAGGGTGGTCACAGACCAGGGTCAGGGCGCTCAGATCGTGCCGCCGTACGACGCGGAGATCGCCGCGCGCATCGCGGCCGTGGCGGCCGTGGCGGACGTGCCTCGAGCCGAGAGCGGCTGGACGACCCTTGGCGACGAGGTCGCGGCCGACTATGTCGATGCTGTCTCCCGCGTCGCCGGACCGTCGGACCCCGTCGAGCGCGAGGCCGTGCGCATCGTGCTGACCCCGCTGCACGGCGTGGGCGGCGACACGGTCGAGGCCGCGCTCAAGGAGGCCGGGTTCCACGACCTCCACACCGTGCCCGAGCAGGCGGATCCCGACCCGAACTTCCCGACCGTCGACTTCCCCAACCCCGAAGAGGCGGGCGCGATCGATCTGTCGCTCGCACTCGCCCGCGCGGTCGATGCCGACCTGGTGATCGCGAACGACCCCGACGCCGACCGCTGCGCCGTCGCGACCCAGATCGACGGAGCGTGGCACATGCTCCACGGGGACGTGGTGGGCTCGCTGCTGGGCGAGCGCATCGCCGGTCACGCGGACACCAGCAAGGGGACCGTGCTGGCCAACTCGATCGTGTCCTCGCAGCAGCTCGAGAAGATCGCCGCTGCGCACCACCTGGACCACGCGAACACGCTCACGGGCTTCAAGTGGATCGGGCGGGCGGACAACCTGCTGTTCGGGTACGAGGAGGCGCTGGGCTACTGCGTGGCGCCGGATCTCGTGCGCGACAAGGACGGTGTCAGCGCCGCGGTACTGGTCGCGGACCTGGTTGCCGAGCTCAAGGCGGCCGGGCGCACACTGCAGGACGCGATCGACGACCTCGCGCGCACGTACGGCGTGCACCTCACGCGCCAGGTGTCCGCGCGATTCGTGGACATCGCGCAGATCCCGGCACTCATGGAGCGGCTGCTCGCGTCCCCGCCGTCCACGCTGGCCGGATCGCCCGTGACGTCCACGGACGACATGAACGCGGGCTTCCGGGGGCTGCCTCCCACCAACGGGCTGCACCTCGCGACCGAGTCCGGCGCGCGGGTGATCATCCGGCCGTCGGGCACCGAGCCCAAGGTCAAGGCCTATCTCGAGGTGATCGAGCCTCCTGGCGAGGACGTGGCCGGCGCCCGGGAGGCGGCCGCGGCCGCGATGGACCAGCTCGAAGCAGACGTGCGCGCGCTCTTCCCCTGACCGCGTCCGGCACTCAGCGACCTCTATCTGAACCCCGCGCGTGCTGTCCGGCACTCAGCGACCCGCGCCGCCGGACAGGAAGCCGCGAGCGCGCACAGGGGTCTGCCAGTGCCGGACACCGGACTGGGCCATAGGCACCGCGGTGGCTCAGCCGCCCACGTACTCCTTGAGGTGCTTGCCGGTGAGCGTCGAGCCGTCGGCCACCAGCGCAGCCGGGGTCCCCTCGAACACGACCCGCCCACCATCGTGGCCGGCGCCAGGCCCGAGGTCGATGATCCAGTCCGCGTGCGCCATCACCGCCTGGTGGTGCTCGATCACCACGACGGTCTTGCCCGAGTCCACCAGCCTGTCGAGCAGCGCGAGCAGGTTCTCGACATCCGCCAGGTGCAGTCCCGTGGTGGGCTCGTCGAGGACGTAGACGCCGCCCTTGTCCCCCATGTGCGTCGCGAGCTTGAGGCGCTGACGTTCGCCGCCTGACAGGGTCGTGAGCGGCTGGCCGAGCGCCAGGTACCCGAGCCCCACGTCGACCAGGTGGCCCAGCGTCTTCGCGGCGGCCGGGGTCTTCGCCTCGCCTTCGGAGAAGTACGCGAAAGCAGCCTCGACGGACATCTCGAGGACGTCGGCGATCGACTGACCCGCAAGCAGGTACTCGAGGACCTCGTCCTTGAAGCGGCGGCCCTCGCACGCCTCGCACGTCGACTCGACCGTCTCCATCACGCCCAGCTCGGTGTAGATCGCGCCCGCACCCTTGCACACCGGGCACGCGCCCTCCGAGTTGGCGCTGAACAGCGCCGGCTTCACGCCATTGGCCTTCGCGAAGGCCTTGCGGATGGGCTCGAGTGCCCCGGTGTAGGTGGCCGGGTTCGAGCGCCTCGACCCGCGAATAGGTGCCTGGTCCACGGTGATGACCCCCGCATCGGCCGGGATGCCCCCGTGGATGAGCGTGCTCTTGCCGGAGCCCGCCACGCCGGTCACGACGGTCAGGACTCCCAGCGGCACGTCGACATCGACGTCCTGCAGGTTGTGCTGCGAGGCGCCGCGGATCTCGATGGCACCGTCGCCTGCACGTACGGCGTCCTTCAGCGACGCGCGGTACTCCAGGTGCTTGCCGGTGAGTGTGTCCGAGGCGCGCAGCGCCTCGACGGTCCCCTCGAAGCAGATCTCGCCTCCCCCGGTCCCGGCGCCGGGGCCCAGGTCGACCACGTGGTCCGCGATCGCGATCGCCTCGGGCTTGTGCTCGACCACGAGGACCGTGTTGCCCTTGTCGCGCAGCCGCAGCAGCAGCTGGTTCATGCGCTGGATGTCGTGAGGGTGCAGGCCCACGGTGGGCTCGTCGAACACATAGGTGATGTCGGTCAGCGCGGATCCGAGGTGGCGGATCATCTTGGTGCGCTGCGCCTCACCGCCGGACAGCGTGCCCGCGGCGCGGTCGAGCGACAGGTATCCCAGCCCGATCTCCACGAACGAGTCCAGCGTGTCCCGTAGCGAGACCAGGAGCGGCTCCACCGACGGGTCGTCGAGTTCGCGCATCCATGCGGCCAGGTCGCTGATCTGCATCGCGGCCAGGTCGTGGATGCCCTTGCCCGCCACGCGAGACGAGCGAGCCAACTCACTCAGTCGCGTTCCGTCGCAGTCGGGGCACGTCGCGAACGTCACCGCGCGGTCCACAAAGGCGCGAATGTGGGGCTGCATCGCGTCGGGATCCTTGGACAGCATCGACTTGGTGATCTTGGGGATGAGCCCCTCGTAGGTCATGTTGATGCCCGCGACCTTGACCTTCGTGGCGTCCTTGTAGAGCAGGTCGTCACGCTCGCGCTTGGAGTACTTCGCGATGGGCTTGCCCGCGTCCAGGAAGCCCGACTCGGTGTACATGCGCACGGCCCACCCGTCTGCGGTGTAGCCGGGGATCGTGATCGCGCCCTCGGCCAGCGACTTCGACTCGTCGACGATCTGCGCCAGGTCGAGCTCCGAGACCCGCCCCGTCCCCTCGCACCGCACGCACATGCCGCCGGTCACGGAGTACTCGCGATGCTCGCGCACGGTCGAGCCGTCCTTGCGGGTCACGGTCGCGGAGCCGCTCCCGCTGGACGTCGCCACGTTGAAGCTGAAGGCCTGCGGCGGACCCACGTATGGGTCGCCCAGCCGCGAGTACAGGATCCGCAGCATCGCGTGCACGTCAGTCGCGGTCCCCACGGTCGAGCGCACGTTCGCGCCCATGGGCTCCTGGTCCACGATGATCGCGGTGGTGAGTCCCTCGAGGACGTCGACGTCGGGGCGCTGCTGGCTCGGCATGAACCCCTGGATGAACGACGAGTAGGTCTCGTTGATCATCCGCCGTGACTCCGCCGCGATGGTCTCGAACACCAGCGAGGACTTGCCTGAGCCCGACACTCCGGTGAAGACCGTCAGCCTGCGCTTGGGCAGATCGACCGAGACGTTCTTGAGGTTGTTCTCGCGTGCTCCCTGGACGCGGAGGACGTCGTGGGCATCAGCGGCGTGGGACATGGGGACTCCCTTCGCGGCGGCGCGCCGCTGGGTTGATGGTGGCAGGCGGACGGCCGATGCGCGGGCGGGGCGCCGCGCTCACCCTCCAGCAGGAATCAGCGACACCTGGATTTCCACACTCACGCTCCTCTGGCACGCTAAGGAAGTGCCACCGGGGGTTGGGTCAGTAGGAGTCCGTCGACTCTGTGCCATCCAAGACCGCGCGGGTGCCGGACAGTCCGAGGCGCGTGGCGCCGGCCTCGATCATCGCGAGCGCATCCTCGGCCGTACGGATCCCGCCCGAGGCCTTCACGCCCAGGCGTCCGCCCACGGTCTCGGCCATGAGGCGCACCGCCTCGACCGACGCACCGCCGGCGCCGTGGAAGCCCGTGGAGGTCTTCACGAAGTCCGCGCCCGCGGCCTCCGCAGCACGGCACGCACCCACGATCGCGTCGTCGCTGAGCGCGGCGGATTCGATGATGACCTTGAGGATCTTGCCTGCGGGCACGGCCGCGCGCACCGCGGCGATGTCCGCCTCGACGTCCGCGAAGCGCCCCGCGTTGGCCGCGGCGACGTCGATCACCATGTCGATCTCGTCCGCGCCCTGCTCGATCGACAGCGCGGCCTCGGCGGCCTTTACCGACGAGTGGTGCTTGCCCGACGGGAACCCGCACACCGTCGCGACCGCGAGACCCTCGGGGGTCACGACGGGCAGCATCGACGGCGACACACACACGGAGAACACCCCCAGGTCTGCGCCCTCGGCGATCAGCGCGGCGACGTCCTCGGGCGTCGACTCGGGCTTGAGCAGCGTGTGGTCGACGTACTTGGCGAGCTCGGCGCGGGACAGGGTCATAGCGGGCCTCCTGGCAGATGGTGGACTGCCTCCAGCCTACGCCGCGCGAGCCCGCCGCACCGTCTAACGAGCCCACCCGGCCGCGCGGCCACCCCAGCCCACCTGCCGTGTGGTGACCTTCGTCACCACGCTTTGCCACCGCATCGGCCGTGTGCGATCCTCGAAGCAGAGCCCACCCGGCTCCCGGACGAGGTGACGTACCCGGCGCATGCGACAAGACGTCTCGAACGGGAGCACGTCATGGCGTGGGTCATTCTTCTCATCTCCGGCATTCTCGAGGCCGTCTGGGCGACCGCGCTCGGCCGCATCGACGGCTGGGCCAAGCCCCTGCCGATCATCGTGTTCGGCACCGCGCTGGCGCTCAGCATGGGCGGCCTGGGCCTCGCGATGAAGTCGCTGCCCATCGGCACGGCCTATGCGGTGTGGGTGGGCGTGGGAGCCGCGCTCACCGTCGGCTACGCGATGTGGTCCGGTGCGGAGTCCGTCTCGATCGCCAAGGTCGCGCTGATCCTGGGCATCGTGGGCTGCGTCGTGGGCCTCAAGCTGCTGCACTGACGCACACATGCGAACGGCCGGGCCCCGGCGCGGGGCCCGGCCGTCAGCTGCTCAGGGGCGCTACAGCTCGATGCCGTAGCCCTCGAGGATCAGCTCGGCGAGGTCGCCGCGCTCCTCGTAGGGCAGGAACGCGCCCCACGCGGCGGCCAGGGTCGCCTCGAGCAGGTCCTCCGCGGTCCAGCCGGCCTCGACCAGCGCAGCGAACTCCCCGGACATCGACACGCCGGACACGAGCCGGTTGTCGGTGTTGACCGTCACGGCGAAGCCCAGGTCGCGCAGCGCGTGCATGGGGTGGTCCTCGATCGACGGCGCCGCGGCGGTCTGCACGTTCGAGGTCGGGCAGCACTCGAGCGGAATCTGCTGGTCGAGCGCGTGGCGGGCGATCAGCCCGAGCACCGGCTCATCGGAGTCGAAGCCCTTGATGTCCTCGTGGATGCGCACACCGTGGCCCAGGCGGCGAGCGCCGTGGAACAGGGCGTCGGACACGGAGTCCGCGCCGTCCGCCTCGCCGGCGTGAATGGTCACGGGCAGATGCGCGGCTCGGAGGGCGGCGAAGGCGGCGGCGTGGTTCGAGGCCGGGAAGCCCAGCTCGGGGCCGGCGATGTCGAAGCCCACGCAGCACTTGTCCCGGTTCACGATCGCGAGCGCGGCGATCTCCTCCGAACGATCCAGGTGGCGCATCGCGTCGAGCAGTGCGCCCACGCGGATGCCGTTGCCGGCCTCGGCCGCCTCGGCGATGCCCTCCTCGATGCCGGCCTGCACGGCCTCGACGACCTCCTGCAGGTCCAGCCCGCCGGCGACGTGCTGCTCGGGCGCGTAGCGCAGCTCGGCGTAGATGACACCGTCCGCCGCGAGGTCCACCACAGCCTCGCGCGCGACCCGGCGCAGGTTGTCTGCGGTCTGCATGACCGCGGTGGTGTGGGCGAAGGCCTCGAGGTAGCGGACCAGGTCGCCGGAATTGGCGTTCGTGGAGAAGATGGTCGCGAGCTCGTCGGGGTCGGTCGAGGGCAGCTCGTGGCCGATCTCCGCCGCGAGCTCGATCAGCGTCGACGGGCGCAGGCCGCCGTCGAGGTGATCGTGCAGGAGGACCTTGGGCAGGGCGACGATCTCGTCGTGAGTGAGGGTCATGGCTCCAGGCTAGCCGCGCGCGGGCTTCCCCACCGACCGGCGCGGGCACCCGACGATCGTGTGCCCACCGGTCCTGCACACGCCTGGGACTGGCGTGACGCCTGAGGCCCCTGTGCCGTCACAGGGGCCACTCCAGCGACAGCGTTCCCAGCCGTGTGCAGAACGGGTAGCGGTCAGCCGCGGCGCACACCCGAGTGCTCCGACGCGAGGCCCGTGAGTCCGTCAGCGGTCCTCGCGCTTGCGCTGCGGCAGGATCATCCAGCACGCCCGCGACCACGCGCCATACGCGGGTTCCTTGGGCCCCGCCCCGTACAGCCGCGCCTCGCCGAGCGGCAGCACGCGCCCGGAACCGGGCTCGTAGACCGCGAACCCGTGCGACGTGCGCCCCACCAGCAGCACCACGTGCCGCGGCACCACGTCCGACAGTCCGCCGCTCGAGTCGCCGCCGGTGTACAGCGGCACCGGGATACCGTCCCGCAAGGAGGCCGATGCGTGGGCGATGGCCGCCGCGACCACGTCCCGGTTGGCGTCGTCCAGGATCGCGCCACGGAACCTCAGCCCCGCGAAGCGCGTCTCGTCGTCCACGCGCCACGGCGGCGTGCCCAGCGCGCGCGGCCAGGGCAGCGGTCCGAGCCCGCCTCGCGTGGTCCGCGCGTGCAGCACCCGCTGAAGCGCGCGCCACCGCTCCTCGAGCGTGCGGGCCTCGGGGTGACGCACGAGGACCTCCAGCACCTCGGGAGGGCTGTAGTCGCCGAATCGCCGGCCGGTCATCAGCCACGCGGTCACGAGCGGGTCACCCATCATCAGCATCACAGCCATCGACGCCGCGCCGCACGTGGTCTCATCGATCTGCTGGGCTCGCATGCCGCCGTAGCGCAGCGCCCCCATGCCCGAGCCCGCAGGGTGGCGGATCACCGCTCGATCGCGAGCGTTCAGGCCCGCCCACGCAGCCGCGAGGCCCGCGACGGCGGCGACAGGAGCGCCGGACGCAGCCGCGCGGCGGATCACCTCGGCGTCCTCTCCCACCTCGGACAGCGCCGTGGTGAGGGCTTTCGCATCGGCGGCCGATGCTGTGGCCAGCCGGCGCGACGTGGCCCTCGCGAAGACGGTGTCGGTCGAGGAGCCGCCGCGCTGCGCGCGGCCGGCGGCATGGGCGGCGCTGTAGGGCGTGGACCAACTGCCGCGCAGGCCGATCGCACGGCCGATGCGGGAGGCGACGGAGGTCAGCGTCCAGCCGGGCATGGAGTCAGGATGTCATGCGCGGCTCAGGTCGCGGTGCCGACGCGGTCGAGGATGATCTGTCGCTCCGGCGCCGAGTCGCCGATCTCCACGGCGCCCGCGCCGTCGCACGCCTCGTCGAGCGCCTGGAGACCGCGCGGCATGCGCGTCTCCGTCTCCGTGTGGAGCGTCATGATGACGTCGCCCTTCGACACCCGCTCGCCGAGGGTCTTGTGCAGCATCACGCCCGAAGACACCTCGACGGCGTCCCCCTGGCGGGCGCGCCCGGCGCCCAGCCGCCAGGCCGCGACGCCCACGCCCAGCGCGTCGAGACGGGTGATGACGCCATCCGACTCGGCGCGCACCTCCTCGACGTGAGGCGCGTCGGGCATGGCGGCATCGGCGTCGCCCCCCTGCGCCTCGATCATGCGCCGCCAGGCATCCATCGCGCGGCCGTCCTTCAGCGCATCGGCCGGGTCGACCCCAGTGACGCCGGCGCCGGCGAGCATCTCTCGCGCGAGCTCGACCGTCAGCTCGATCACGTCTGCCGGACCGCCGCCGGCGAGCACCTCGACCGACTCGGCGACCTCGTTGCCGTTGCCGATCGCCAGTCCCAGCGGCGTGGACATGTCGGTCAGCAGGGCGGAGGTCTTGACGCCAGCGTCGGTACCCAGGTCCACCATGGTGGCCGCGAGCTCGCGCGCCTGGTCCAGGTCCTTCATGAACGCGCCGGTGCCCACCTTGACGTCGAGCACCAGGCAGCCGGTGCCCTCGGCGATCTTCTTGGACATGATCGAGGAGGCGATCAGCGGGATGCATTCCACCGTGCCGGTGACGTCGCGCAGCGCGTAGAGCTTCTTGTCCGCCGGAGCAAGCCCGGACCCTGCGGCGCAGATGACCGCGCCGACGTCCTTGAGCTGCTCGTGCATCTCCTCGTTGCTGAGCGCCGCGCGCCAGCCCGGGATGGACTCGAGCTTGTCGAGCGTGCCGCCGGTGTGACCCAGCCCGCGCCCCGACAACTGCGGGACGGCGACGCCGTAGGCGGCCACGAGAGGCGCCAGCGGCAGCGTGATCTTGTCCCCCACGCCGCCGGTCGAGTGCTTGTCCGCGGTCGCCTTGCCGAGCCCTGAGAAGTCCAGCCGCTCCCCCGTCGCGATCATCGCTGCGGTCCAGCGCGCAATCTCCTCGCGCGTCATCCCGCGCTGCAGAATCGCCATCGCGAGGGAGCTCATCTGCTCGTCCGCGACCACGCCGCGCGTGTAGGCGTCGACCACCCAGTCGATCTGGTCGTCGGCGAGCGTGCCTCCGTCGCGCTTGGTACGGATCACATCAACGGCATCGTGACGCTCGGTCATCACACTCTCCCCAGGTCGTCGGGCCCGAACGCGCCGGGCAGGAACTCGTCCATGGTCATCACCCCGTGAGCCGTGTCGACCAGCAGCGCGCGACCGCCGTGCTCGAACAGCAGCTGGCGGCACCGGCCACACGGCGCGAGCAGGTCGCCGTTGGCGTCCACGCAGGTGAACGCCACGAGCCGCGCGCCGCCGTGGTCCACGTGCAGCTTCGACACCAGCGCGCACTCGGCGCACAGCGTGAGGCCGTAGCTGGCGTTCTCCACGTTGGCGCCCACGACCACGTCGCCAGCGTCGGTGAGCGCGGCAGCTCCCACGGGGAACTTCGAATAGGGCACGTATGCCCTCGTGGAGACCTCGCGCGCCTCAGCGCGCAGTGCCTCCCAGTCGACGTCGGGCATGACGCTCCTACTTCTTGTACGGGATGCCCTCGGCGGCCGGCGGACGCGAGTGGCCCACGAGGCCGGCGACGGCGAAGATGGTCGCCAGGTACGGCAGCATCAGCAGGAACTGCGACGGAATCGGCGAGCCGATCACTCCCAGCTGCTGCTGTAGCGCATCGGCGAAGCCGAACAGCAGCGCGGCGGCCAGGGCACCCTTGGGGCTCCACCGGCCCAGGATCATCGCGGCGAGCGCGATATACCCCTTGCCTGCAGACATGTCCTTGCCGAACGCGAGGCCTGACGCCACCGTGAAGAACGCTCCGCCCAGGCCGGCGATCGCGCCGCCCAGAACCGTGTTGCGCACCCGCGTGCGGTTGACCTTGATGCCCACGGTGTCCGCGGCCTTGGGGTGCTCGCCCACGGACCGCATGCGCAGACCCCAGCGGGAGCGGAACAGCATGATCTGGATGATCACCACGACCGCGTACATGATGTAGACCAGCAGGTTCTGGTCGAACAGCACCGGGCCGATCACCGGGATGCTCGACAGCACGGGGATCGCGATGTCGGGCATGTTGAGCGGCTGGTTCAGGTTCGGGTTGTCGCTCATCACGGTGCTGAAGAAGAAGCTCGTGAGCCCCAGCACCAGCAGGTTGAGCACCACGCCCACGACAATCTGGTTCACCCAGTACCTGGTGGAGAACACCGCGAGCAGCCAGCCCACGAGCGCACCGGCGATGGGTGCAGCGATCAGACCCACGTAGGCGTTGCCGACGGCGGACGCGACCAGCGCGGCGAGGAAGGCACCCGCGAGCAGCTGCCCCTCGATGGCGATGTTGATGATGCCCGAGCGCTCGCACAGGGTTCCGGCGAGGGAGCCGAACACCAGCGGGACCGCCAGGAACAGCGCGGACGTGAGCAGCCCGGTGAGCTGGATCGTGGTCGTGGAGCGATCCGCACCGGCCCACGTGAGCAGCGCGCCCATGATCGCCATGCCGAACACGATGGGCAGCCAAATGCCCACCTTGCGGTACTGATTCGCGCGGTAGGCGACCCACGCCACGAGCAGCAACGCGACGATCGACAGTCCGACGGCGGCCGCGCGCGAGGGCACGGTCACGCTCGGCAGCTCGATGAAGTCGCTGCTGCGCGCGATCGTGAAGGTGGTCTGCACGCCGGTGGGCGTGCCGAAGCCGAAGAACAGCAGCGACAGGAGCGCGACCACGCCCAGGCCGATGGTGGACTTCCAGCTCTTCGTGCGGGGGGCCTCGGCGCCAGCGGCGGCTGACGACGTCTCGACGGCGGTGGTGCTCATGCCGCGACCTCCTTTTCGTGGGCCGGGGCAGGCAAGCGGAAGATGGACCTCACCAGGGGCGGCGCGGCGATGAACAGCACGATGAGCGCCTGGATGACGAACACAATGTCGACCGGGAGGCCCGCCTGCACCTGGAGCGTGGGCCCGGACGCGCGCAGGCCGCCGAACAGGATCGCCGCCATCACGGTCCCGAGCGGCCGCGAGCGACCCAGCAGCGCGACGGTGATGGCGTCGAAGCCGAGAGATCCCGCAGTGGCCGTCGTCAGCACCTTCTCGGTGCCGAGCACGGGCGCGGATCCCGCGAGGCCGGCAAGCGCACCGGCGATGACCATGACCAGGATGTACGCCTTCGTGACGTTCATGCCCGCTGTGCGCGCGGCGTGCGGGTTCGCGCCCACGGCGCGGAATTCGAATCCGAGCGTGGACCGCTCCATCAGCCACCAGACGCCGGCCGCGCACGCGAGCGCGAGCACGAAGCCCCAGTGCAGGTTGAAATCGCTGCCGAGCAGCAGCGGATACTGCGCGGTCTCATCGACGATCGGGGTGATGGGGTTGTCGCTGCCCTCGCGCTGGAACGCGTCGAGGGTCAGCAGCCACGCCACCAAGTTGAGCGCGATGTAGTTGAGCATGATCGTGACGATCACCTCGTGCGCGCCGGTCCTGGCCTTGAGGAAGCCGGGGATGAAGCCCCAGATGGCTCCGCCCAGCGCGCAGCCCACGATCGCGACGAGCAGGTGGATGCCCCATGGCAGGTGCCACGCGAATCCGACGTAGGCACCGAGCGTGGCGCCGATGAGCAGCTGTCCCTGCGCACCGATGTTGAACAGGCCTGCACGGAAGCCGATGCCCAGGCCCAGTCCCGCGAAGATCAGCGGCGTCGCCTGGGTGAGAGTCTGGGTGAACGGCTTGATCACTCCGGAGAAATCGTTCGCATTGAAGTTGAGCACCGCGCCGCTGAACATCGCGGAGTAGGCGCCACCGAGCGCGTCGCCCATCGCCTGGAACGTGTCCGCCGGGCGAGAGAAGAAGTAGGTCGCGGCCTCACGCACGTCCTCGTCCGCGAACACGATGAGCAGGCCGCCGATCGCCAGCGATGCGACGATCGCCATGATGACGACGAGCGTCGAGGACTCGAGGATCTCCCGCAGGACAGTGCGCGACCGGCTGCCGGAGTCAGCGCCGGGGTCTCCAGGGGCGTCCGCCCGGGGCGGCTCGGGCGCGGTCTCCGGGTCAGCCGGCGACGCGGCCTCCGGCTCATTCGGCGTGCGCTCCTCGGCAGCGCCGCCCTTCTCCTCGCCGCTCACGCCGCCTCCTCCTCATCTCCATGCGCACCGGCCATCATCAGGCCCATGGTGTCGCGGTCCGTGTCAGGGCTGACGATGTCGACGATCCGCCCGTGGTACATCACGGCGATGCGATCAGCGAGCGCGTAGACCTCGTCGAGCTCGGAGCTGACGATGACCACCGCCACGCCCTTGTCGCGCTCCTCGATGATCCGTTTGTGCACGAACTCGATGGATCCCACGTCCAGTCCACGCGTGGGCTGGGAGGCGATCAGCAGCTTCAAGTCGCGCGCGAGCTCGCGCGCCAGCACGACCTTCTGCTGGTTTCCACCGGACAGCGAGCCGGTCAGCGCCTCGGTCGAGGTGGTGCGGACGTCGAACTTCTCGACCTGCTCCTCCGCGTTGCGGGACACGACGCCGGGGTCGATCGCGCCGCGCTTCGAGTAGGGCTCGCGGTCGTACAGGTCGAGGATCAGGTTGTTGGCGACGGTGAAGGATGCGACCACGCCGTCCTCGGTGCGGTCCTCCGGCACGAAGCCGATGCCCGCATCGAGGTTGTCGCGGATGGAGCGACCCATGAGTTCCGTGCCATCGAGCGTGACGCTGCCCTCGACAGCATCGACCACACCCAGGATTGCCTCGGCGAGCTCGGTCTGGCCGTTGCCCTGCACACCTGCCACCGCCAGGATCTCGCCGCCGCGCACCTCGAACGAGACGCCGTCGAGCAGCTTGATCCGCGTGTCCTCATCGATCACGGTCAGGTTCTCGACGCGCAGCATGGGCTCGCCGGGCGTGGCGTCGTCCTTGTCGACGGTCATCGACACGTCGCGGCCGACCATGAGGGACGCCAGTTCCTCCTGCGACGCGGTCGGCTCGGCGGTGCCGACCACCTTCCCGCGCCGGATCACCGTGATGGTGTCCGCGATGGCCTTGACCTCGCGCAGCTTGTGGGTGATGAGAACAACGGCGGTGCCGGAGTCGCGTAGCTGGCCCACGATCTCGAGGAGCTCGTCCGTCTCCTGCGGCGTGAGCACCGCCGTGGGCTCGTCCAGGATCAACACCCTCGCGTCCCTGGACAGCGCCTTGATGATCTCGACGCGCTGCTGCGCGCCCACGGACAGGTCCTCGACCATGGCGTCCGGGTCCACGTGGAAGCCGAACCGGTCAGAGATCTCGCGCACCTTCTCGCGCGCGGCCTCGAGGTCGAGCAGCTTGGCGGGCCCGCGCACCTGCTCGTGGCCCAGCATCACGTTCTCGGCGACGGTGAAGACGGGCACCAGCATGAAGTGCTGGTGAACCATGCCGATGCCTGCGGCCATGGCGTCTCCCGGGCCGGCGAAGACGCGCGTCTCGTCATCGAGCAGGATCTCGCCGCCGTCGGCGTCGTACAGGCCGAACAGCACATTCATGAGCGTGGACTTGCCGGCGCCGTTCTCGCCCAGCAGAGCGTGCACGGTCCCCGACTCGACCACCAGGTCGATCTGGTCGTTGGCGGTGAAATCGCCGAACTTCTTCGTGATCTTCCTGAGCTCGAGTTTCACGCCATTGTCCTTCCTCAGCGCCGGGCCTGCCTCGGCGAATACGTCAAGTCAAGCACGAGGGGCGGGCCGCGTCCACGCGACCCGCCCCTCGTGATCTGTCAGGGGTGTTCCCCGGCGACTAGCCGGCGGTCGACGGCTCGATGTCGCCCGCGATGATGCCATCGCGGAGCGTGTCGAGCTCGGAGACGACCTCGTCAGGAACGACGCCCTCGGGGAACTCGGCGATGCCGACGCCCTCGTTCTCGAGCGTGCCCACGTAGGGGTCGTTCGAGAACTCGGTGATCGAGGACTCGATGGTGTCGAACACCGCGTTCGAGATGTTCTTGAGCACCGAGGTCAGCACCACGTCCGCGTAGTCGGGAGCGCTCTGCGACCAGTCGGAGTCCACACCGATCAGCCAGGCGTCGCCAGCCGACTGCACGGCCTGGGCGGCACCGAGTCCCACGGGACCGGCCACGGGCATGACGATGTCCGCGCCCTGGTCGAGGAAGCCCTGGGCGGTGTTCTGACCGTTGGTCTGGTTCTCGAAGTCACCGGTGAACGAGCCGTCCGAGCCGTCCCAGCCGAGGACCGTGACGTCGCCGCCCATGTCCTCGTTGTAGCGGTTCGCGCCGGCCAGGAAGCCGTCCATGAAGATCGACACGGTGGGGATGTTGATGCCACCGAAGGTCGAGATCGTGCCGGTCGCCGAGGCGCCTGCGGCCGCGTAGCCGGCCAGGAACGCCGCCTCGTCGGTCTCGAAGAACAGCGGCTTCACGTTGTCGATGGGCTCGTCGTAGCCGAAGTCCACGATCGCGAAGTTGACCTCGGGGTTGGCCTCGGCCGCAGCTGCAGTGGCGTCGCCGAGCAGGAAGCCGACGGTGATGATCAGGTCGCAGCCAGCGTCGACCTGGGCCTCGAGGTTGGGGCCGTAGTCGGACTCAGCGGTCGACTCGGCCTCGGCGGTCTCGACACCGAGCTCGTCGGCGGCGCGCTGCAGGCCCTCGTAGGCCGACTGGTTGAACGAGGCGTCGTCGAAGCCTCCCGCGTCGGAGACCATGCAGGCCTTGTAGTCCTCGGCGCCCTCGGGGGCGTCGCCGTCCTCAGGGGCGGAGGAGCACGCGGCAAGCGCGAGAGCGGACGCAGCCGCGACCGCGCCGAAGCGAATCGTGTTCTTCATAGGGAGTAGTCCTCACTAGATGTCTTGCCTGTTGGGTACGCCAGGCGTGTGCGTTGGCACCAATGCTAGTCACGGTTTGTTACGGCTTCGCGTCGGATGCGGACTCTAGAGCAACGGTTCGGTATCGATCCGACCTGGCATGCGGGCCG
Organism: uncultured Demequina sp.; assembly: GCF_913055775.1. Lineage (GTDB taxonomy): Bacteria > Actinomycetota > Actinomycetes > Actinomycetales > Demequinaceae > Demequina. Next base: position 24,840 of record NZ_CAJXJX010000004.1, read on the forward strand.
ATGCGCGGTTTCCTTGCGTACCGCGCGGCAGCGCCGCACTGGGCTGCGCCCTAGAGGTCCACGTCCTTGACGCGCTGTGCCGCGTGGCGCGACAGCACCAGCAGCGCCTCGTCCGTATCCACGACCACGGCATCGGCGATGCCCACGACGGCCACCGGCTTGGTACCGCCCACGAGCACCGTGCCCGGGGCGTCCACCAGCGAGGCCGGGGCATCCCGGCCGATGCGGATGGCGCCATCCGCGCCTGGCGCGAGGAGCGCCGCGAGCGAGTCGAAGTCGCCTACGTCGTCCCACACGAAGGAGCCGGGCACCATCGCCACGCCGCCCTCGGCGGCGACGGGCTCCGCGATCGCATGGTCGATCGCGATCTTGGTGAGAGTCGGCCAGACCCGAGCCAACGCATCGGCCCTCCCTGGACCGTCCCAGGCCGCGGCGATCTCGCGCACTCCCGACTCGAGGGTCGGGTGCAGCCGTGCGAGGTGTGCCAGCAGCACGGACGTCGACACCACGAACATGCCCGCGTTCCACGAGTAGCCACCGTCGGCGAGCATCTGCGCCGCGGTCTCGGGGTCCGGCTTCTCCGTGAACGCCTCGACCTCGAAGGCGCCCGGAGCGTGGGTGAGTTCGGCGCCGGACTCGATGTAGCCGAACGCGCTCGAGGGCTCGGTCGGTTCGATGCCGATCGTCACGACCTTGCCGGTGGCCGCCGCCGCGATCGCGGTGCGGACCGTGTCGCGGAACGCTGCAGCGTCGGGGATCACGTGGTCCGCCGCGAAGGAACCCATGATCTGCTCGCCGTGGCGGTGCTCGATCAGTGCGGCCGCGAGCGCGATCGCCGCCATCGAGTCCCGCGGACTCGGCTCGGTGACGATGTTCGCGGCCGGCACGTCCGGCAGTTGAGCGGCCACCGCATCGGCGTGCCTCTCGCCCGTGACGATCATCACCTCATCCCCCAATGGGGCGAGCCGCGCGACCGTGTCCTGAATGAGCGTCGCTCCCGAGCCCAGCAGGTCGATGAGGAACTTGGGCCGGTCCGGCCTCGACAGCGGCCATAGTCGAGAGCCGACGCCCCCGGCGGGGACCACGGGGAAAAAACCGGAGTTCTTGCGGGGGGCCGTGGGGTTTTCAGTCACGGACACCACATTAGGATGGTGGCACTCGTGAGTCACATTCGAAGGAGAGTCCGTGTCGCCCGCCCCCACGCTGTATCGAGGCCGTGAAGGCATGTGGATGTGGGTCGTGCACCGTGCGACCGGCGTCGCGATCTTCTTCTTCCTCCTGGTCCACGTCCTCGACACCTCGCTCGTGCGCGTCTCCCCCGAGGCCTACAACGAGGTGATCGGCGCCTACAAGACGCCCATCTACGGCCTGATCGAGGCCGGCCTGGTCGCGGCGATCGTCCTGCACGCGTTCAACGGCCTGCGGATCATCGCGGTGGACCGGTGGACGTGGGCGCTGCGCCGTCAGCGCATGCTGGTGTGGATCGTGTGGGGCATCTTCGCCGTCCTCATGGCCGGCTTCCTGCCGCGCCACCTCATGCACGTGTTCGGAGGTGCCTGATGACCGCCCCCGAGCTCACCGCACCCCGGCGGCCCATGAACCGCCGCACCGTGGGCGGCGCCGAGCGCTGGTCGTGGATCTTCCAGCGCGTCTCCGGCGTGGTCCTCATCGTGCTGATCTTCACCCATCTGTTCGTCAATCTGCTCACCGGCGACGGCGTGAGCCAGATCGACTTCGCGTTCGTGGCCGGCAAGTGGGCATCGCCGCTGTGGCAGTGGTGGGACTTCGTCATGCTGGTGCTGGCGATGATGCATGGCACCAATGGCATGCGCATGCTGGTCAACGACTACGCGACGCGGCCCTTCGTGCGCGCGATGCTGCACTGGGCGCTGCGGATCTCGATGATCGTCATCATCGTGCTCGGCTCCCTGGTGATCTGGACCTTCGACCCCTGTCCCACTGACGCCGCCGGCGAGCTGCTGGAAGGCGTCCCCAGCTTCTGCGAGAGTGTGCTGTGACCAACCACGAGTTCGACGTCGTGATCGTGGGCGCTGGCGGCGCCGGCATGCGCGCCGCGCTGGAGTCCTCCCAGCGCGCCAAGACCGCGGTCCTCACCAAGCTCTACCCCACCCGCTCGCACACCGGCGCGGCCCAGGGCGGCATGGCCGCCGCGCTCGCCAACGTCGAGGACGACAACGCCGAGTGGCACACGTTCGACACCGTCAAGGGCGGCGACTACCTCGTGGACCAGGACGCCGCGGAGATCCTCTGCAAGGAGGCGATCGACGCGGTCCTCGACCTCGAGAAGATGGGCCTGCCCTTCAACCGCACCACGGCCGGCAAGGTGGACCAGCGCCGGTTCGGCGGCCACACCCGCAACCACGGCGAGGCCGCGGTGCGACGTGCCTGCTACGCCGCGGACCGCACCGGCCACATGATCCTGCAGACGCTGTACCAGCAGTGCATCAAGCAGGAAGTCGAATTCTTCAACGAGTTCTACGTCCTGGACCTGATCCTCGACTCCGACCCGCAGGCCGCCGCCGACGGCGACGAGGTCGCGGTCGCCGGAGTGGTCGCGTACCAGCTGTCGACGGGCGAGGTCCACACGTTCCGTGCCAAGTCCGTGATCTTCGCGACCGGGGGCGCGGGCAAGGTCTTCAAGACCACCTCGAACGCCCACACCCTGACCGGTGACGGCATGGGCATCGCGCTGCGCGCGGGGCTGCCGCTGGAGGACATGGAGTTCTTCCAGTTCCACCCGACCGGGCTGGCTGGCCTGGGCATCCTGTTGTCCGAGGCCGCGCGCGGCGAGGGCGGCATCCTGCGCAACTCCGAGGGCGAGCGCTTCATGGAGCGCTACGCCCCCACCATCAAGGACCTCGCGCCGCGCGACATGGTGGCGCGAGCGATGGCCAATGAGGTGCGCGAGGGCCGCGGCTGCGGGCCCCACAAGGACTACGTGCTGCTGGACCTCACCCACCTCGAGCCCGCGCACATCGACGAGAAGCTCCCCGACATCACCGAGTTCGCGCGCACGTACCTGGGCGTCGAGCCGTACACCGAGCCCGTGCCGGTGTTCCCCACTGCGCACTACGCGATGGGCGGCATCCCCACGAACGTGAACGCCGAGGTGCTGCGCAACAACACCGACGTCGTGAAGGGCCTGTACGCCGCCGGCGAGTGCGCGTGCGTGTCCGTCCACGGCGCGAACCGCCTGGGCACCAACTCGCTGCTCGACATCAACGTGTTCGGGCGCCGCGCCGGCATCGCCGCCGCAGAGTACGCGAACTCGGTCGACGCCGCTCCTGAGCTCCCGGCCGATGCGGATGCGACCGTGGCCGGGCTCGTCGCCTCGCTGCGGGAGACCGTGGGCGGCGACGGCACCGAGCGCGTCGCACAGATCCGCAAGGAGCTCCAGGAGACCATGGACATGAACGTCCAGGTGTTCCGCACGGCAGAGTCGCTGGCCGAGGCCGCGGGGGCGGTCAAGGGCCTGCGCGAGCGCTTCGCGTCGATCGCGATCCACGACCGTGGTCAGCGCTTCAACACGGACCTCCTCGAGGCGGTCGAGCTGGGCTTCCTGCTCGAGCTCGCGGAGGTGGTCATCGCTGGCGCCGATGGCCGCAAGGAGAGCCGCGGCGGGCACTACCGCGAGGACTTCCCCACCCGCGACGACGAGAACTACATGCAGCACACCATGGCCTACGCGACGCCCGAGGGTCTGCGCATGGACTGGAAGCCTGTGGTGGTCACCAAGTATCAGCCCATGGAACGCAAGTACTAGGCCGGGGAGGGCTGATGACTGCGACTGCAGAGAAGACCGAAGAGGTCGGCGCCGTGGAGTCCTTCACGGTGACGCTGAAGATCCTCCGCCACGACCCCGACGGGCTCGACGGGCGTGAGCCCGGCGCCGAGTATTGGGAGGAGTTCCAGGTCGAGGCACACGCGACCGACCGCGTCCTGGACGCGCTCCACGCGATCAAGTGGGAGCAGGACGGCACGCTCGCCTTCCGCCGCTCGTGCGCCCACGGTGTGTGCGGCTCGGACGCGATGCGCATCAACGCGCGCAACCGGCTCGCCTGCAAGACGCTGCTCAAGGACCTCAACCCGGCGCGACCCATCACCGTGGAGCCCATCAAGGGGCTGCCGGTCGAGAAGGACCTGATCGTGGACATGGAGCCGTTCTTCGCCTCCTACCGCGACATCATGCCGTTCCTGATGCCCTCGGGCCCCACGCCCGAGCGCGAGCGGCTGCAGTCGCCGGAGGACCGCGAGCGCTTCGACGACACCACCAAGTGCATCCTGTGCGCGGCCTGCACCACGAGCTGCCCGGTGTTCTGGACGGACGGCCAGTACTTCGGGCCGCAGGCCATCGTGGGCGCCCACCGCTTCATCTTCGACTCGCGCGACGACGGCGAGTGGGACCGTCTCGAGATCCTCAACGACCAGGCCGGCGTGTGGAAGTGCCGCACGGCCTTCAACTGCACGGAGGCCTGCCCACGCGGCATCGAGGTCACCAAGGCGATCTCCGAGGTCAAGCGCGCGCTGACCAGCGGCGAGGTGTGAGCGCCCTCACCCCGACGTGACGAGGGCGGCACCCCACTGGGGTGCCGCCCTCGTCTTCTGTTCAGGGTCGGTCAGTACTCGCACCAGACCTGTCCGTCGGGCCTGCCGAGGCCGCCGCAGGTGTCACCGAACTCCTCGTACTCGGAGTTCAGCGGTGACTCGAAGTAGAGGTCGTCGCACGCCGCCATGTCGCCGGCGGCGCAGCCGTCCCACAGCGCGTCGAGCTCGGGGTCGTCGCCGTAGGTGTCGGCGTCCGAGAAGATGATGTCCGTCGAACCCTCGAGGTCGTCGAACTCGAGCCCCGAGGAGGTGACGATCGCGGCGCCCGCGATGAACCATGCCGCCGCGAGCGACCACCCGATCGTGCCCAGGATTCCCAGGATCACTCCCGCCCAGGCCATGCCGGTTCCCTTGCGCGTGCCGTCCGCGGTCTTGCGCAGCCCGATCGCGCCCAGGATGGTCGCGACGGCGCCCAGGCCCAGGACGCCGGTGACGAGGGCCGCGATCGACGTGCCGTCGGTGCCCTGCGAGCCGGGCGTGCCGTACGCGGGCTGGTAGGCGCCGGCGTAGGTGGGCTGCGCCTGTGCGGCCGACGCATCCGTCGCCTGCTGCGAGAAGCCCGGCGCAGGCTGAGCGTACGTGGAGGCGGACGCCGGCTGGCCGTAGTCGTAGGTGGCGTAGTCCGGCTGGCTGGGGGCGGTGGGCGGCTGCTGCGAGGGCACAGTTGATGCCTGCCACTGGGTGGCCGGCGGCTGGCCGGGCTGCTGCGCGCCGGGGTCCGGGGTCGAGGCGAACGGATCGGGCGTGGTCACCGGGAGTCCTTCCAGGTAGGCGGCGCACCGCCGGCGGCGGTGCGAGACTCCCGAACGCTATCGCACGGGCGTGCCACGCGAGAAGACGCACGTGACGCGGTTCACGCCGGGGACTCAGCGCCGGAGCCAGGCCCGCACGTGGTCGCCGATGCTCGCCCGGCGACCGTCCGGGCCGCGGAAGATGTCGCCGCCATCGGATTCGAGCACTGCCTGGCCGATCTCCTCCATGGTCGTGGCCAAGTACACGCCTGCCTCCCGGGCGTCGCTGGCGCGAGCGAATCGCCCCAGCTCGTCCTCCCCAAACCGCACCACGAACGGGAAGCGCTCATTGGAGGTCGCAGCGAGTTCGACGCCCGGCAGCCGCGCATCCCGGTCGCCGCGCACCACCAGCGTGCCGTCGACGTTGCCGCGCTTGCGGGCGGGTCCGGCGAGCGCGAACACGGCGTGCCGTTGCGCGACTCGCAGGGAGGAGGTCTCCATAGCCTGCCAGGGTTCGCCCACGGCAGCGACGTGCGCGACCGTGATCACGTTGTCCGGCGCGCGCGAGAACTCGAGCGCCACATACTGCGGACCGGGGTCGATGCGCAGGACTCCGGGCCGCACCTCCGAGATGGTCGCGCCGGCCCGCTCCCGGGCCCAGTCCGCGAACCAGTCGGACAGCTCCTCGATCTCGAGCAGCCCGAGTTGGCGACGGGTGCCCAGGAAGGCGGCCGAGTACAGCATGATGCGCGCCGAGTAGGCGGTGAACAGCAGCAGCGTCAGGATTCCGGCGAACGGCGCGAGCACCGCGTTGTCCGAGACCCCGGAGATGATGAGCGACATCGCCTGCCGCAGGACGCCCATGGCGAAGGCCGCGATCGCCAGCGTCCACAGCACCGACCGCAGAGGCATCCGCACGCCCCCGAGGAACACCAGCACGATGGCCGCGAACAGCATGTCCACGATGAACATCACGCCGGCGCCCGACAGCCGCACCAGCCACTCCTGAGGCGCCTCACCGAAGAGGATCTCCGAGACCTGGTTCGCGACCACGGAGGTCGCCACCTGCAGTCCAGCGCCGAGGATCACCATGAGCGCGATTCCCAGCAGCGCCGCGAAGTCGCGGAGCTTGCCCTGCAGCGGCGTGCGGTCGTCCACCTCGAGCATCGCCCACACACCCATGCGCATGCCGCTCACGTAGCGCGCTGCGGTGTTGAACAAGATGAGGAAGGCGATGATGCCGACCAGGCCGGTCACTGCCGTGGGCTGCAGCGACTCCGGGTCGACCAGTCCCGATGACGAGTCCGTCGAGATGATGCCTGGCACGGCGTCGTCGATGAACCCGAACAGCTGATCCGAGAGCTCCTCGTCGCCCGCGATGAACCAGCTCGCGAGCGTCACGGCGATCAGGACGCCGGCCGCGATGGAGGTCAGCGAGTAGAACGCGATGCCGCCGGCGACGACGTTGCCGTTGCCGTCCCGGTAGCGCTCGAGCGTGCGACCCACGTGCGAGGCGTCGAAGCGCTCCTTGAGCGTCTTCGCCTGCGCGACCGCGTCCTTGCCGCGGTCGACGAGTGACTCGTCGCTGTCCGTCACGCACTACCTCCCGGGTGTCGGCGGAACCAGTCCCACTCTGTCGTACAGGCGGTCGAGCGTCGCGCTCGCGATCGTCCGCGCCTTGGCGGCGCCGTCCGCGAGGACGGCGTCGAGCCGGTCGGGCGACTCGATCCAGTCGAGCGCGGCCTCCCTGATCGGAGTCAGGTACTCCACCACCACGTCCGCTACGTCAACCTTGAGGTGGCCGTACATCTTCCCCTCGTAGTCGGCGACCAGCTGCTCGACGGAGCGGCCGTCGAGCGCCGAGTAGATCGTGAGCAGGTTCGACACGCCCGCCTTGGACTCGCGGTCGAACGCGATGACCGTGTCAGAGTCCGTCGCGGCGGACTTGATGTTCTTGGCGATCTTCTTGGGGTCCTCGAGGATCTCGATGGTGCCCTTGGGGCTCACCGAGGACTTCGACATCTTCTTCGTGGGCTCCTGAAGGTCGTAGATCTTCGCCGTCGCCTCGACGATGTGCGCGTCCGGCACCACGACGGTTCCCTCGCCCAGCCGGGTGTTGAGACGCTCGGCAAGATCGCGCGACAGCTCGAGGTGCTGGCGCTGGTCCTCGCCCACCGGCACCAGGTCGGTGTCGTACAGGAGGATGTCCGCGGCCATGAGGATCGGGTACGTGAACAGGCCCACGTTGGTCCCTGACTCCCCCACCTTGGCGGACTTGTCCTTGAACTGGGTCATGCGGCCGGCCTCGCCCATGCCCGTGTAGGTGCTGAGCAGCCACGCGAGCTCGGCGTGCTCGGGCACGTGGGACTGCACGAAGACGATCGACCGCTCGGGGTCCACGCCCGCGGCCAGGAACTGCGCCGCGGTCGCGCGGGTGCGGTCGCGCAGCTGCTGGGGCTCAGGCGCGACCGTGAGAGCGTGGAGGTCGACCACGCCGTAGATCGCGTCGTGCGTGTCCTGCAGCTTCACCCACTGGACCAGCGCCCCGAGGTAGTTGCCGAGCTGGAGGGAATCGGAGGTCGGCTGCATGGCCGAGAACACGCGGGGCTTCATGGCCCCCATTGTTCCCCACGCCCGGGCGAGAACCCAACCCGCGCATCGGCCCTCCCCCCATCCCCCTGGCGGTGCATTCTCGCTCACCTAGCGCCTGAGGCGAGCGAAATGGGCCCGATTCGCTCGGTTAAGCGCGTACGCGAGCGGAAATCGACCGCGGGAGCGTGGGGAGGGCCGATGCGGTTGTCAGGTGGCGTCGGCGTCGAACGGCGCCGGGCGCCCCGGCTCGGACGGCCGGGGCGGCTCGGCGGCCGGAGCGGGAGCGGCAGGCTCGTACAGGGCCTCGCGCACGATGCGGCGCGGGTCGTACTGGCGCGGGTCGTACTGCTTCCAGTCGACGTCGTCCGCACCGAGCTCGGTCTTGAGCTGGTCCGTGTTCCGCGTCACGAGGTCACGAGCGCTGCGAATCCACTCCCGCAGCTGGCGGGCGTACTCGGGCATGCGTTCCGGCCCCACCACCAGGATGGCGACCAGGACGATGACCAGGAACTCCCAGCCGTTGATGCCGAACATGCCGCCTATTCTTGCGGCTCGGTCGTCTCGTCCTCAAGCTGGAAGTCGACCTGGGCGCTCGAATCGAGCGTCACTCGGATCTCCAGCTCCTCGCCGTCACGCTGAATGGTCAGCACGACGTCGTCGCCCACGGCCTTGGCGCGGATCGCGACCACCAGCTTGTCGAGATGCGTGATGGGACGTCCGTCGATGCCCGTGATGACGTCGCCGGGCTCCACGCCCGCGTTGTCCGCAGGGCCGCCTGCCACCACGCCCAGCTCGTCGTCGATCACGAGGACGCCCTCGCCGGTGTAGCGCTCGTCGAGCTGCACGCCGATCACGGGGTAGGTCGCGGTGCCGGTCTCGATCAGCTGCTCCGCGGTGCGCATGGCCTGGTTGGACGGGATCGCGAACCCGAGCCCCACGGACCCGGTGCTGGAGCTCGACACCCCTGGCAGCGCGGCGATCGCGGAGTTCACGCCGATCACCTCGCCGCTCGCGTTCAGCAGTGGACCGCCCGAGTTGCCGGGGTTGATCGCGGCATCGGTCTGGATAGCGTCGATGAACGCCGTGCTCGAACTGTCGCCGGCGGTGACCGGGCGGTGCACGGCGGACACGATGCCGGTGGTCACGGTGCTCTGCAGGCCCAGCGGCGAGCCCACCGCGATGGTGTCGTCGCCCACGACCACCTCATCCGAGTCGGCGAACGTCAGCGGCGCGAGGCCCTGGGCGTCGATGCTCACCACGGCCAGGTCGTAGTCGGCGGTGGCGCCCACGACCTCGGCCTCGAACTCGGTGCCGTCGGACATGACGACGGTGATCTCCTGCGCGCCCTCGACCACGTGGTTGTTCGTCAGGATGTAACCGTCCTCGCGGATCACGAAGCCCGATCCCGTGGACGTGCCGATTCCGCCCACGGAGGCCTCGAGCGAGACCACCGACGGCATGACCGATGCGGCGACGGCGGCAACCGAATCCTCGGCTCGCTCGACCGGGTCGCTGGTGGCCACCTGGACCGTCGGCGTCGAGGAGAAGAACTCGTCATAGGCCCACGCTCCACCGAATCCGCCTCCCACGCCGAGCAGGAGTGCGGTCGCTGCGATGCCGGCGACCGCGCGCTTGCGCACGCGTCCGACGGGACGCTCCGAGGGCGGCGCCTGCGGCGGCTCGGGAGGCTCGTAGCCGGCGCCGTCGTGGCTGGGCTCTGCGGTGGAGATCACGCCCTGGGCGTCAGGCGCGAGGGGATCGCGCGGAGCCTGCGCCGGGGTCGCCGCCGTGGCTGGCTGCACCGGGGTGGCCGCCGTGGGGTGCGCGTGGACCGGCGCTTCGGACGGCGAGGAGTCGGTCGCGACCGAGCCCTCATCGCCCACGCGGCGCTGCTCGTCGGGGGTGGGGCCGCCCTGGTTGCTGCCAGGAGGCGCGAAGATGTTGTCGTTCATGGCTGCTCTCCTCACGCGCCGGGAGTAGTGGCATCGGCGATATCGCTCAGGCCGTCCAGGACGCGGTCGATGAAAGTGGGGTCGTCATGCGCCGGGAACGTCGAGGCCGCGGCCTCGAGCGTGGTCAGGGGGCATGAGCACGTCACGGAGATCACGACATCTCCGGTCTGCCATACCAACTGTCGAGGCTGATCGCTGACCAGGTACGCCTGGCCGTGGCCCAGGTCCACGCTGACGTAGTAGTCCGAGATCGACGCCGACAATCGGCCGTGTCGTTCAGTGATGATCATAGGGTCCAGGCCCGAGAGCATGGACGCCACGAGGATGTTCTCGCCGTTGCTGGCGCGCAGGACCTTGGCGTTCACGGGCTTGAGCCCGGTCTCCTCCCAGTCCGGGTGGACCCAGCTGCGCAGCTGGTCGCCGGTGCGCATGTGCTGCGCGTTCAAGGCGAGCAGCGCCGGCTCGCCGTCGTAGTCGCTCTCGGCAAACTCGAGGGAGACCTCATCCGGGGCACCAGCCAGGTAACCGCTCACCACCAGGACGCCCAGCACCGCGATCACCGCGACGGCGGCGACGCTCATGCGCCGGTCGCGCGGGCGCGCGGCGCGGGCAAGATGGCGCGGCTCCCCGCTGGCGATCTGCGCCATGCGGTCGCGGTCCAGCAGCTGCTGCGCGAAGGTGAGGTCGATGCCGGCGTCGGAGGTCTTGAGGGCGTCCCTTGCGGCTCGCAGCTCGTCCCAGCGGGTGCGACACTCCTCGCAGGCGTCAAGGTGCGCCATGGCGAGCGCGGACTTCGCCGGGCTCAGCCGGTTGTCGAGAAGATCGTGGATCTCGTCGCCGAGGTGCTCGTCGCTCACTCGCCACCTCGCACCGGCGCGCGGTGAGCCAAGGACTCACGGAGCTTCGCACGGGCGCGAGACAGTCGGGAGCGGACGGTGCCCATCTTGATGCCGAGCGTGGCGGCGATCTCCTCGTACGACAGGCCCTCGATGTCGCTCAGCACCACGGCCGCCCGGTATTCGGGCTGCAGATCGGCGAGCGCGGCGACGATGTCGTCGCCCAGGTGAGACATGTCGAACGCATCCTCGGGCTGCCCCGACCGCTCATGGCGGTCGAAGCTGTCGGACGTGGCCACCGCCGCATCGTCATCCGCCATGAAGTCGAAGCGGATCCTCTTCTTGCGACGCATGCGGTCGAGGAAGAGGTTGGTGGTGATGCGGTGAAGCCAGCCCTCGAAGGTGCCGGGCTTGTACTGCGACAGCGAGTTGAACACGCGGACGAACACGTCCTGCGTCAGGTCCTCGGCGTCGTGCTGATTGCCCGTGAGGTGATAGGCGAGTCGGTAGACCCGTCCGGAGTGCTCCGCGACGATCCGCTCCCAGGTGAGGTCCTGGGGCTGCGCCTCGGTCGCGAAAGGGGTCGCCTGAGACGCGTTCGTGATGTTCTTCACGACCGTGCTCGTCATTCGGGCTCCCTCCTCCACGCTTCGCTCAACGGATACCGACAGACCAATGTTCCCATGAAAGGGGCTGCGCGGCATCGGCCGCAGGGAGGATGTGACGGATACCATTCGGGAAAGGAGGCCGCCATGAGCACCGATTCCGCCAACTGGGCGTACTGCGAGGACTTCGTCCCCGAGGACGAAGTACTGCTCGCGGCACGCGACACCGCCGATCAGCTGGGGTGCGTGCCGGTGCACCCCGGAGCAGGCCGGGTGCTCGAACTCGTCGCGCGCATGGCGGGGATCCGCTCGGCCGTCGAGATCGGCACCGGTGCGGGCGTCTCCGCCACGTACCTGCTGCGCGGCATGGGCGACGCCGGAGTGATCACGACCATCGACGTCGAGGCCGAGCACCACAAGGCCGCGCGCCGCACGCTCGCCTCGGCTGGATTCGCGCCCGAACGGGCACGCATGATCACGGGGCGGGCGCTCGACGTCCTTCCCCGACTCACCGACGGCGGCTACGACCTGGTGCTCATCGACGCCCGCAAGGCCGAGTACCCCGAGTACCTCGAGCAGGCCATGCGACTGCTGCGCGTGGGAGGCGTCGTCGCGATCGACAACGCGCTGTGGCACGGGCGCGTGCCGGACCCGGCGCAGCGCGACGAGAACACCACGGCGGTGCGCACGACTCTCAAGGCAGTGCGCGAGTCCGACGCGCTCGCGCCGATGCTGCTGCCCAGCGGCGACGGACTCCTCGTGGCGGTCAAGATCGCCTGAGCCACCGCATCGGCCGCATGCGAGCCGAGCGAGGGAGACTGCCGGGAGGCGGGCCCGGCAAGACGACTACTGGAGAGCGCCTGCGAGGGCGTCCCGGAGCTCCGCGACCTCGTCCGCGTTGATCTCGACGACCAGACGGCCACCGCCCTCGAGCGGGACGCGCATCACATAGCCACGACCCTCCTTCACGACCTCCATCGGGCCGTCACCGGTACGGGGCTTCATCGCAGCCATGTGTGTGTCTCCTCCGTGATGCTCAGGTCGCCGTCGATCGGACGGCGATCGAATCCATTCTACGCTGGACCGTCGGTCGTCAGAACCCCGCGGCCCGTCACATCGCCTCGGTCGCGGGCCTGTTCTCGTCGTCCTCCGGGCCGGTCTCCTCGCCACGGGCGTGAGCCGTGACGATGTGCACCGCCTCCTCGACGCTGTCGGTGACGTGGAAGAGCTCGAGATCGGTCGCCGCCGCCTTGCCGTCGGCCACCACAGAGTCGCGCAGCCACGTCACGAGTCCGTCCCAGTACGCGTGCCCCACGAGCACGATCGGGAAGCGGGTGACCGTGCGCGTCTGGACCAGCGTGAGCGACTCGAACAGCTCGTCCATCGTGCCGAATCCGCCCGGCAGGACAATGAATCCCTGCGCGTACTTGACGAACATCGTCTTGCGCGCGAAGAAGTAGCGGAAGTTAATGCCGAGGTTCACGTACTTGTTGACGCCCTGCTCGAACGGCAGCTCGATGCCGAGCCCCACGGACACGCCCCCGGCCTCGTGGGCACCCTTGTTGGCGGCCTCCATCACGCCCGGGCCTCCGCCCGTGATGACCGCGAAGCCCTCTTCGACCAGGCGCCTGCCCGCCTCCTCGCCCTGGGCGTAGTCGGGAGCATCGGCCTTCGAGCGGGCCGAGCCGAACACCGAGATCGCCGGTCCCAGCTCCGCGAGCGCCCCGAAGCCCTCGACGAACTCGGACTGGATGCGCAGCACGCGCCACGGATCCTCGTGCAGCCAGTCGGGCGAGTCCTGCTCGCCCAGCAGTCGGCCGGAGGTCGACAGCTGCGGGACGTTGGGGCCGCGCAGAATCACGGGACCCTTGTGGTAGTCGGTCATGTCGCCTCCTGAGTTCGTCGGTGCCGCGCAGCCGATGCGCGGGTCAGGCTGTCAGCCACGCCTCCAGACCGGCGCGGCACGAGCGGATGTCGCTGGCGGGGCAGGCCTCGTCGGCGGGGTGGGCGAGCTCGGGGTTGCCGGGCCCGTAGTTGACGGCGGGGATCCCCAGCGCCCCCAGGCGGGCGACGTCCGTCCACCCTTCCTTCGCTCGAGGGGCGCCTCCACCGGCCGCCGCCACCGCATCGGCGAACGAGACCGCGAGGGGCGCGTCGAGACCCGGCCGGCAGGCGGCCGCGAGGTCCGTCCATTCGAGGGTGTGCTCGACTCCCGACCGGGCGATGACGTCCGCCACGTGCTGCTGGGCCTGCTCCAGAGTCTTGTCCGGCGCGAAGCGGTAGTTGACGGTGACGGTCGCGGCGTCCGGGATGACGTTGCCGGCGATGCCGCCACGAACTCCGACCGCGTTGAGTCCCTCGCGGTACTCGAGCCCGTCGACGGTGACCGTGGCGGGCTCGTAGGCCGCGAGCGTCCCGAGAACCGGAGCGAGCCCGTGGATCGCGTTGACGCCCTTCCACGCGCGGGCACTGTGGGCGGCGCGTCCGGCGATCGTGATGTCCGCCCGCAGGGTGCCGTTGCAGCCGCCCTCGATGCCGGCGCTGGTGGGCTCGCAGAGCACCGCGAAGTCCGCGCGGAGCAGCTCGGGGTAGCCGCGTGAGAGCCGCCCCAGGCCGTTCTTGGTCTCCTCGACCTCCTCGTGGTCGTAGAAGACCCACGTGATGTCGCGGCTCGGGGCATCGAGCTGCGCGGCAAGAGACAGCATCACGGCCACGCCGGCCTTCATGTCGACGCTCCCCCGTCCCCACAGCGTCGCACCCTCGTCGCGCCACTCGTGCGGCACGTTGGTCTTGATCGGCACCGTGTCGAGGTGGCCGGCGATCAGCGCTCGCTGTGCGGCGCCGGTCTCGGTGCGCGCGATGAGCGCGTCGCCGTCGCGCGTGAGGCTCAGGTGCGGGGCCTGGCGCCGCAGGGCGGATTCGACGGCATCCGCGATGGCCGCCTCGCCCCCGGAGACCGACGGGATGTCGATGAGGTGCGCCGCGAGCTGCTCGACGGGCGCGGTCAGGTCGAGATCGGCCATGGGCCCACCCTATCCGGGGGCTCGGCGCGTGTAGCCTCAACTACCCTGGTGCCATGACGCGACCCGCATACGGATTCGGCCTGGCCACCATCGACGAGAGCGGCACGGTCCTCGATACCTGGTACCCGTCCCCCGCCCTGGGCGACGCGCCGTCCGGCGCCACCGCGCCGCAGGATCTCATCGACGCGGAGCGCAGTGATGACCTGCGCGCGGTCGAGGTGCGCGCGGTGCGCACCGTGATCGATCTGGACGCAGCGCCCGGATCCGTCGAGGACGCCTACCTGCGCCTGCACCTCATCTCCCACCGCCTGGTCCAGCCGCATGGGCTGAACCTCGACGGCGTCTTCGGCGCGCTGACGAATGTGGTGTGGACGTCCGCTGGGCCGTGTGCGATCGAGGGCTTCGAGGCGACGCGCCTTCGCTTCCGCGCCGCGGGCCAGCAGCTCACGGTGTACGGCGTGGACAAGTTCCCGCGTCTGGTCGACTACGTGGTGCCGTCCGGCGTGCGCATCGCCGATGCCGACAGGGTCCGCCTGGGTGCCCACCTCGCGGAGGGCACGACGGTCATGCACGAGGGCTTCGTCAACTTCAATGCCGGCACGCTGGGCCACTCGATGGTCGAGGGACGCATCTCCGCGGGCGTCGTCGTGGGCGACGGTTCCGACGTCGGCGGCGGCGCGTCGATCATGGGCACGCTGTCCGGCGGCGGTACCGAGGTCATCTCGATCGGCGAGCGCTCGCTGCTGGGCGCGAACTCCGGATTGGGCATCCCGCTGGGCGACGACTGCATCGTCGAGGCGGGCCTCTACGTGACCGCGGGCTCCAAGGTGCTGCTCGTGGGCCAGACCGGCGAGGACGGGTCGCCGGTGGTTGTGAAGGCTCGGGACCTGGCCGGTCGCGACGGGGTTCTGTTCCGCCGCAACTCCGTGACAGGCGCACTCGAGGCCGTCGCCCGCCAGGGCAAGGGCGTGGAGCTCAACGCCGCCCTGCACGCGAACTGACCGTGGCCCGCCGGCGGCGGGGCGGCGGTGTCGCCGCCATGCTGGTGCTCGTCTTGGCCGCGGGGGCGGCCATCCTGTGGGGCCCCACGCTGTGGGACCGGTTCGGTGACGAGGTGCTGCCGTCGGGCCGATGCACGGTCACGCTGGGCGACCGCAGTGACACCAAGACGGCCGAGCAGGCGAACAACATCGCGCTCATCGTCGCCGGCTCGATTCGGCATGGCCTGCCGGCGCGCGCGGCGTCGATCAGGTCGCGCACACCCTCCGGCGGATTGCCGGTGGCCGCCGCGATCACGTCGCGCATATGGGGGAAGGAATAGGCCTGCTCGGTCAGCGCGGCCGCGCCATAGGCGGTCTGGCCGAGGCCGGAGTAATGGCGGAGCGATCCGCCCGCGCGGCGCAGGCGTTTCTCGAAGATCGAACAGGCGATGAGGCAGGTATCGGCAAGGGCGCGCATCTCGGCCGGAGCGGC
>NZ_CAJXJX010000005.1 GCF_913055775.1 uncultured Demequina sp.
CAGCGCATCGGCTGTCCGCTGTGCTGCCTCATGGACAGGCACGGCGGCGGACTCGAGCGCAATCGTCACCTCTGACGCCCGCGCGATGCGACCAGCGTCGCGGGCGAGCCCGTCGGACAGGTCCATCATGGCCGTCGCGCCGTGCAGCGCAGCCTCGAGCCCCGCCCCCAAGCGCGGCCGCGGCCGCAGGAACAGCCCGATGGCCTCCTCGTCGACGCGCGAGCCCTCGATGAGCTGCTCGTAGCCGGCCCTCGCCGCGCCGAGCTCGCCTGACACCGCGACGACGTCCCCGGCCACAGCATCGGCCCGCGTGATGGGCTCCGTGCCGTGGGTCTCCCCCAGCGCCGTGACGGCGACCACGACCTCGCGGCTGCCCGAGAGGTCGCCGCCCACGACACCCACGCCGTGCGGCTCGCACGCCTCGCGCAGACCGTCGGCGAGTCCCAGGACCCAGTCGACGGGCGTCGACGCAGGCGCGCAGAGCGTGACCTCCAGGGCCGTGGGGACGGCGCCCATCGCGTCGATGTCTGCCAGGTTCTGCATCGCGGCGCGCCACCCCACGTCTGCGCCGGTGGACCACTCGAGGCGGAAGTGCCGGTCCTGCACCAGGACGTCGGAGCTCACCACCAGGTGACCGTCGACGGACAGCACTGCGGCGTCGTCTCCGGGCCCCAGAATCTCCGCATCCGTGGTGGGCAGCCGCGGCGCGAACAGCCTGATCAGCGCGTCCTCGCCCATGTCTCCGATGGTGGTCATGGGATGAGCCTACGGTCACGTCTCGGCTGTGCTGAGCCATCCGCGCGTGCGGCTGAGGCGCCAGTAGGCAATCCCCAGGAAGACACCGCGCGCGACGTTGAGGGCGGTGAACGCGGCCCAGAGCCAGTCATTGTCCGGCGCTCCCGTGATCCATGTGGGGATCAGGAACGTGGGCAGGTACACGCCGATCACGGCGACGAGCATGGTGTTGCGCATGATCCGCGACTGCCCCGTGCCGATGAAGACGCCGTCGAGCTGATACGCCGCGACCGAGATCAGCGGCAGCCACGCCGCCCAGTGGTAGTACTGCGCCGTTGTCGCCGTGAGGTCGGGCAGGTCCGTCATGAGCGCGATGAACTGGTCCTGCGCGATCAGGAACACGGCGGTGAAGGCTCCCGCGATCCCGAGCGCCGGGAGCGTGGCGGCGGCGTTGGCCCGGTGGAACTCGTCGAGGTCGCGCGTGCCCAGCGCCTTCGCGCTCATGGCCTCCGCAGCATGCGCGTAGCCGTCGAGGCCGTAGCTCGCGAGCAGGGTCAGCTGGAGCAGGATCGCGTTCGCGGCGAGCACGTCCTCGCCAATGCGACCTCCGGCTGCCGTGAGGAACGTGAGGGCGACGTACAGCAGGGTCGTGCGGATCGCGAGGTCCGCGTTCATCGTGAGCAGGGCGCGCCAGCGGCGGCGCAGTCCCTGGCCCCGCCAGCGCCGCAGGCGGGAGCGCGGGTCGGGATCGAGGAAGCGCCACAGCAGCACCGCGGCGAGCACGAGTCCCACCCACTCGGCAGCCATCGTGGCCCAGGCGGCGCCCTGGGCACCCCAGCCCAGGCCTGCCACGAACCACACGTCGAGCCCCAGGTTCAGGACGTTGACGACGATGGCGATCGCGAGTGGTCGGCGCGTGTCCTGAGCGCCGATGAAGTACCCGGTGATGACCAGCGTGCCGAGCACGGCAGGCAGCGAGTGGACGCGGATCTGCGCGTACGCGGTGGCGAGCTCGCGCACCTCGCCGGCCGGCGCGACGATGCCCATGACGAGGGGCAGTAACACCCACTGGAGGATCAGGACTGCTGCCGCCAGCGCGCCGGCGAGAAGCAGGCTGCGCTGCAGGTGGGCGATCGCGTCGAGCGGACGGCCGGCGCCAATGGTGCGGCCCACCAGGCTCGTGGTGCCCAGGCGCAGGAAGGACAGCACCCAGTACGCGGCCGAGAGGACGATCGAGCCGGCCGCGACCGCGCCCAGGTTCTGGGTGTCGGAGAAGTGGCCCAGCATCGCGGTGTCGACCAGTCCCACGAGAGGCACGGACACGTTCGCGACGATCAGCGGCCACGCGAGAGCGAACGCCCGACCATGCGGGAGGCCGGTGAGCAGCGCGCGTCGGGTCACCGGGCAAGGCTACGCGGTGGCTGCGGTGCTGGCGTCACCACTCCCGCCCCACCGCACGCGCCCGGTCTCCTACCGGTTCTGCACACGGCAGTGACTGCTGGTGTGCGTGGTGCACCTGATAGCTCCCACGCGTCACGCGGGCCACGCGAGCACCAGCCGTGTGCAGAACCGGTAGAGCGGAGCGCCGATGCGCTGGCCGCGTGACCGTCCTGGGTGGCAGTGACGCGCAACTAGGCTGGGGACATGCTACGCCGCGCCGCCATCCTCGTGCTGGGCGCGCTCGCGGCGCCCCTGCTCGCGGGGTGCGGTCATCCCTACGTGGTCGACCCTGCGCCGTACTCCGCCGACCCCGACTGCGCACGGGTGATGCTCGCCGTGCCGGATGTCGTGGGCGGCCTCGACAAGCGCGGCACCACCTCCCAGGCGACGCAGGCATGGGGAGACGAGTTCGAGATCGTCGCGCGCTGCGGCGTCGAGCCGCCTGGCCCCACGACCGAGCAGTGCATCTCCGTGTCGACGCCCGCCGCGGACGTCGACTGGCTCGTGCGGGAGGAGGACGATGCCTGGGTCGCCGTGACGTTCGGCCTTTCCCCCGCGCTCGAGCTCACCATCCCCCAGGCCCGTGCGGACGAGGCCGTGGGAGAAGTGCTGGCCGAGCTGTCGCCCTCCGCAGCCCTGGCGCCGAGCAACGGGCTCGAGTGCAGCTAGCGCAGCCCCGTCGGGCGTGACAGCGCTCCGCGCAGCAGCGTCTCCACCAGGTCGGGGTATCCCACGCCGGCGGCAGCCCACATGCGCGGGTACATGCTCGTCTCGGTGAAGCCAGGCATGGTGTTGATCTCGTTCACCGTGACCGCTCCGTCTTCGCCCACAAAGACGTCCACGCGTGCCAGGGACTCCGCCCCGACGGCGGTGAATGCCCGCACCGCAACATCGGCGACGGTGGCGGCGACGTCGTCGGGAAGCTCGGTCGGGCACCGCAGGTCCACCGCGGCCTCGTCGAGATACTTGGCGTCGAAGTCGTAGAACTCGTGGTCGCCGCCGGTGATGATCTCGCCCGCCGGCGATGCCACCACGCCGTCGGGCGTCGCCAGCACCGCGGTCTCGATCTCGCGGCCCACGACGCCGCGCTCGATCAGCACCTTGGGGTCGTGCTTGACCGCCTCCGCGAGCGCGGCATCGAGCGCATCCCAGTCCGACACCTTGGAGATCCCCATCGAGGACCCTGCGCGCGCGGGCTTCACGAACACGGGCAGGCCCAGGGCCTCGATCTCCGGCCGCCGGGCCGCCACGGTCTCGCCCGGCGCCAGGACCACATCCGGCGTGACGGGGAGCCCCGCGCCGCGCAGCGCGGTCTTCATGTACTGCTTGTCCATGCCCATCGCGGACGCGAGCACGCCCGAGCCCACGTAGCGCGTGTCGACCAGCTCGAGGGCCCCCTGCAGCGTGCCGTCCTCGCCGAACGGCCCGTGCAGCAGCGGGAAGACCACGTCGACCTCGCCGAGCACGGTGACCGTGCCATCCGGCTCGAGCACACGCCAGGTGCCCTCCCCCGCCACGTGCGGCGGCAACACCGTGCGCGGGCCTTCGGCCACGCGCGGAAGGCGGCCGTCCTGCAGGCGCCAGTCCCCCGCATCGGCCGATGCGGGCACCCAGCGACCGTCGCTCGTGATGCCGACGGCGATGACGTTCCAGCGCTCGCGGTCGATCGCGCCGAGGACGCCGCCCGCGGTCGCACAGGAGACGCCGTGCTCGGACGAACGGCCGCCGAAGAGCACGGCGACCGTTGGCTTGAGCGCGTCCGTCACGTCAGGTCAGCTCCGCCTTGCGGGGCCGGGACAGGAGCCTTCTGACCACGTCGCCGATGGGCTCGCCGTGGTGCAGCATGTCGACCACCGCGTCGCAGATCGGGACGTCGACCCCGTGCTCGCGCGCCAGCTCCTGGATCGACAGCGACGTCTGCACGCCCTCGGCGGTGCCGCCCGTGCGCTCGATCGCCTCGGGGAGCGTCGCCCCGGTGCCGAGGTGCTTGCCGAGAGTGTGGTTGCGCGACAGCGGCGATGCGCAGGTCGCGATGAGGTCGCCCATGCCGGCGAGCCCCGAGAACGTGTCCGGGTGGGCGCCGATCGCGACGCCCAGCCGGGTGATCTCCGTCAGCCCGCGCGTGATCACGGTCGCGGTCGTGTTGTGACCGAAGCCCAGCCCGTCCGTGACGCCCACGCCCACGGCGACGACGTTCTTGAACGCGCCGCACAGCTCGACTCCGGCCACATCCGGGTTGGTGTAGGGCCGGAAGTAAGAGGAGGCGGTCGCCGCTGCCAGCATCTCGGCGGCATCCGTGTTGGTGCCCGCCACCACGGTCGCGGTGGGCTGCTTCACGGCGATCTCACGGGCGAGGTTGGGTCCGGAGACCACGAGGACCCGGTCCTCCGGCAGGTCCCACACGTCGCGCAGAACGGTGCTCATGCGCTGGTGGGTGCCGACCTCGATGCCCTTCATGAGCGAGGCGACCACCGCGTTCGACGGCACCGCGTCCTCGAGATCGCCGATGATGCCGCGCACCTTCTGGGCGGGAAGCGCGACCGCGACGACGTCGGCGCCCTCGAGCGCCTCGCGGGCGTCGGTGGTGGCGCGGATCCCCTCGGGCAGGTCCATGCCCGCGAGGAAGCGATCGTTGCGCCGCTCGCCATTGATCTGGTCGACCACGTCGGCATCGCGACCCCACAGCAGTGCCTCGGTCCCGGCGTCCGCCAGCACTGCGGCGAACGTCGTGCCCCACGCACCGGCACCCAGAATGGCTGCCCGGGTCATCGGCCGCCTCCGTCCTTGCGCATGTCCCACGGCTTCGTGGGAGCGGTCTCGCCGCGGATCTCCTCGAGCATGGAAGTCAGCGTAGTCATGATGCGGTCCGTGGCCGAACGGAGGACGCCGATGTCGAGACCCTGGCCACGGAACTCGCTCAGGTCGACCGGCGGGCCCGCGGTCATCGTGATCGTCTTGCGCGGGAACAGGTCGGGCTTCTTGCCGTACGGCGCGAGCAGCTCGTGGGCACCCCACTGCGCGATGGGCACGACGGGCACGTCGTGCTCGAGCGCCATCCGAGCGGCCCCCGTGCGCGCCAGCATGGGCCACATTGCGGGGTCCCGGGTCAGCGTGCCCTCGGGGAACACGGCGATGGAGTCGCCACGCTGCAGCAGCGTGACCGCGGCGTCCACCGCGTCCTTCGCGCGGGAAGAACCACGATGCACGGGCACCTGGTCGAGGCCCTTGAGCGCGCGGCCCGCGATGGGGATGTCGAAGAGCGACGCCTTCGCGAGGAAGTGCGGGGCGTAGCCGTGGTCGTAGAGGAAGTGCGCGAAGGTGAACGGGTCCGCGTAGGACACGTGGTTCGACACCGCGATGAAGCCCTGGTCGGTGGGCAGGTTCTCGCCTCCGCGCCACACGCGCTTGGTCGTGGCGAGCAGGACCGGCTTGACCAGGACTGCCGCAGCGCGGAAGCCTCCGGGGATCGAGGGTGCCATGCGCCTACTCGACAGAGGCTCCGAGCGCCGCCAGCTTGTCGCGGAAGCTCTCGTACCCACGATCGATGATGCCGATGCCGGACACCGTGGACGTTCCCTCGGCCGCCAGCGCCGCGATGAGGTGCGAGAAGCCGCCGCGCAGGTCGGGCACCTCGATGTCGGCCGCCTTCAGCGGCGTGGGCCCGGAGATCACGGCCGAGTGGAGGAAGTTGCGCTGGCCGAACCGGCAGCGGTTGTCCCCCAGGCACTCGCGATAGAGCTGGACGTGCGCGCCCATCTTGACGAGCGCCTCGGTGAATCCGAAGCGGTTCTCGTAGACCGTCTCGTGGACGATGCTCAGGCCCTTCGCCTGCGTGAGGGCCACCACGAGCGGCTGCTGCCAGTCGGTCATGAACGCCGGGTGCACATCGGTCTGGAGTGGGATCGAGTTGAGGTCGCCGCCGGGGTGCCAGAAGCGGATGCCCTCGGGGTTGACCTCGAACTCTCCCCCGACCTTGCGGAAGACGTTGAGGAACATCCCCATGGTGCGCTGCTGCGCGCCGTGGACCAGGATGTCGCCTCCGGTCGCGAGGGCCGCGGACGCCCACGAGCCGACCTCGATGCGGTCGCCGAGCGACGTGTGGTCGTACCCGCGCAGGGTCTCGACGCCCTCGATGGTGATCGATCGATCCGTGTCGACCGAGATGATCGCCCCCATCTTCTGGAGGGTGTCGATGAGGTCCTTGATCTCGGGCTCGACAGCCGCGTTGTCGAGCCGGGTGATGCCATGGGCCAGGACGGCCGTCAGCAGCAGCTGCTCGGTCGCACCCACCGACGGGTAGTCGAGCGTGTGCTTGATCCCGTGGAGGCCGCGCGGCGCCGTGAGGTGAAGGCCGTCGCCGGCCTGCTCCACCACTGCGCCGAACTTCTGCAGGATCTCCAGGTGGAAGTCGATGGGACGGTCACCGATGCGGCAGCCGCCCAGGTCGGGAATGACGGCTTCGCCCAGACGGTGCAGCAGCGGTCCGCACAGCAGGATCGGGATGCGGCTCGACCCCGCGTGCGTCGCGATCTGCAGCGCGTCGGCGGGCTGCAGGTCCGACGTGTCCGCGATGAGGACGCCGGAGGCGACGTCGTAGTTCACGTCTGCGCCGTGGAGCCGGAGGAGCTCGGACACGACCTTGACGTCGCGGATGTCGGGAACGTTGCGCAGCGTCGATGCCGTGGAGCCCAGCAGCGCGGCGACCATGGCCTTCGACACGAAGTTCTTGGCGCCGCGCACGGAGATCTCTCCGCGCAAGGGCACGCCGCCGTGCACACGAATGGAGTCGGTCATGCCTCCATCTTCCCCTATGTGGGCTCCGCAGCCCGCATCCGCGCTTTGCGCGCGACCCGTGACACCATGACCGCATGCCCCCCGAACCCCCGCGCGCACTCTTCGCGGGACTCACCACGCTGGACGTCATTCACTCGGTCGACCGGCTTCCCGCTCCCAACCAGAAGGTCGTCGCGCTCGAGCACACCGTCGCCGCAGGCGGGCCTGCCACGAACGCGGCCGTCGCGTTCGCGCACCTGGGAGGCTCTCCCACGCTCGCGACCCGCCTCCCCGACCATGCGCTGACCACCGTGATCGTCGATGACCTCGCCGCGACCGGCGTCGCCCTCCACGACGTCGGCGGCGCGGACGGGCCGCCCGTGACCGCGTCGATCCTGGTGACCCGAGGCACCGGCGAGCGTGCCGTGATCTCTCCCACCGCATCGGCCGTCGCCACGCCAACCGGGACCCCGGACCTTCCCCCGCTCGAGGGCACCCGCGCCGTCCTGGTCGATGGCTACCACCCCGACGTGGCGATCCCTCTTGCCCGGGCGGCGCGCGCATCGGCCGTACCAGTGATCATGGACGCGGGCAGCCTCAAGCCCCACTCCGCGGACGTCGCGCGCGAGTGCGACCTGGTGATCGCGAGCGCGGACCTCACCTCGCCAGATGGCTCCGGCGACCCCGGTGACGTGTTCGCGTGGCTGGAGTCGCTGGGCGTCGCGAGCGCCGCGATCACGCGCGGCGGCGGCTCCATTCTGTGGCGCTCAGGCCGATCGGACGGCGAGGTCGCGGTCCCGCGCACCGATGTGGTCGACACGCTGGGCGCCGGCGACTTCTTCCACGGCGCCGTGGCGTTCCGCATCGCGAGCCTGGGCTGGGATCCGGCCCGGCTCGCGGAGGACCTGGCATGGGCGGCCGATGCAGTGGCTCCGTCGCTGCGCTCGTTCGGCACGCGCGCGTGGCTGGGTGAAGTCAGCGCGCAGGAACGGTGACGAAGATGTCGAACAGGACCGGGTGGTGCGCGTGCACCAGCACGGCGAACACCACCGCGTCGAACAGCAGGTGCACCGCCACGACGTAGGGCAGTGACTTGAAGCGC
This sequence comes from uncultured Demequina sp., assembly GCF_913055775.1. Lineage (GTDB taxonomy): Bacteria > Actinomycetota > Actinomycetes > Actinomycetales > Demequinaceae > Demequina. Next base: position 8,051 of record NZ_CAJXJX010000005.1, read on the forward strand.
GAGAAGATCCACGCCTGGACCAGGGCGAACGGGATGGTCAGCAGCGGCCCCCACTCGCGGTAGCCCAGCTCCCACAGGAAGGACACGAACACCGTGGCCTGCAGGACGTTCGCGAGCGCCATCGGGAAGTGGCGCATCAGCAGCGCGAACACCGTGCAGATGAAGAACAGCTCGTCCCAGATCCCCACCGCGTTGACGCCCACGAACAGCCGGCCGATCTCGTTCGCGCCCGTGATCTCCGGCCAGTTCTGATACGCGCCGGAGCCGATGAAGTAGAACGGCAGGATCAGGTAGCCCGCCACGATGACGACGCCCAGGTAGATCCATTGCGCGCGTGACCAGCGCTTGCCCGTGAACATCGGGAACTTCACGGCGTCGTGCTTCAGCCAGTAGCGCGCGAGCGCCCACGGCACCAGGACTGCCCCGCCCAGCGCGAGGGTGAAGCCCAGCATCCCGCTGTTCGAGAGGTCGGCCTCGAGAGAGATGACCGAGATGATCAGCTGGCCCAGCGCGATGAGCGTCAGGTCCTTCGCGAGTGCCCGATCGACGGCGAAGGCCAGAGCGACGCCCAGCACCAGCGGGACGTAGCCGAGCGGCCTCACGTGCACCGCGAACAGCAGCACGGCGGCGCCGCACACCAGCACCGCAGCGCCGATGCGCGCGGAAGTTCTCGCGTCCCATCCCAGGGCGGGGATGGCCGATGCGCGGGTCGCCTCGCGATGCTCGTTCGCCCTGGTCATGGAGACGAGTGTGGCACGGCGGGGGTTCGCGACCTCCGAGCTGCGCTGGGCGTCAGGCGTCGACGGGGCGGGCGGCCTCGATCTCGACCTTGGGCTCCGTCTTGGCAGGCAGCGTCTTCGGGCGCCACGAGCCGCGGGTCTTCTCGAACTCCGTGATGTCACCCTCGTTCTGGAGGGTCAGGCCAATGTCGTCCAGGCCCTCCATCAGGCGCCAGCGCACATAGTCGTCGATCTCGAAGGGCACGGTGAGTTCGCCGCACGTGACGGTGCGGTCCTCGAGCGAGACCGTGATCTCCTTGCCGGGCTCGGTCTCGAGCAGCTTCCACAGCAGCTCGACGTTCTCCTGGCTGACCACGGCGGCGAGCAGGCCCTGCTTGCCGGAGTTGCCGCGGAAGATGTCCGCGAAGCGGCTCGCGATGACGACCTTGAAGCCGTAGTCGTTGAGGGCCCACACGGCGTGCTCGCGGGACGAGCCGGTGCCGAAGTCAGGACCCGCGACCAGCACCGATCCGGCCTTGTAGGCGGGCTGGTTGAGGATGAAGGACTCGTCGCCGCGCCACGCCGCGAACAAGGCGTCGTCGAAGCCCGTCTTGGTGACGCGCTTGAGGTAGACCGCAGGGATGATCTGGTCGGTGTCGACGTTCGAGCGGCGCAGCGGGACGCCGATGCCGGTGTGGGTGGTGAACTTCTCCATGGCGGCTCTCCTTACGCTCCGGCGCCGACCAGCAGGTCCGCGCCTTCCAGATCGGCGGGGCTGGACAGGGTGCCGCGCACCGCGGTGGCGGCGGCGACCAGGGGCGACACCAGGTGGGTGCGGCCGCCCTTGCCCTGGCGACCCTCGAAGTTGCGGTTCGAGGTGGACGCGCTGCGCTCCTGAGGGGCCAGCTGGTCCGGGTTCATCCCCAGGCACATCGAGCAGCCGGCGTTGCGCCACTCCGCACCGAAGTCCTTGAAGATCTGGTCGATGCCCTCGGCCTCGGCCTGGAGGCGCACGCGCGCCGAGCCGGGCACCACGAGCATGCGGGTGTTCGGGGCCTTGGTGCGGCCCTGGATGATCTCCGCCGCAGCGCGCAGGTCCTCGATGCGGCCGTTGGTGCACGAGCCCAGGAAGACGGTGTCGATCGCGATCTCGCGCAGCGGCTGGCCGGGCGTGAGCCCCATGTACTTGAGGGCGTTGACGGCGGCCTCGCGCTCGTCGGCGTCGGCGATCTCGTCCGGGTTGGGGACGGCGGCGCTGAGCGGCAGGCCCTGGCCGGGGTTGGTGCCCCAGGTGACGAAGGGCTCCAGGTCGGCCGCGGCGAGGTTCACCTCGGCGTCGAACACGGCGTCCTCATCAGTGGTCAGGGTCTTCCAGTACGCGACAGCGTCCTCCCAGTCCTGACCCTCGGGGGCGTGCGGGCGGCCGTGCACGTAGTCGAACGTGGTCTGGTCCGGAGCGATCAGGCCCGCGCGGGCGCCGGCCTCGATGGACATGTTGCAGATGGTCATCCGCGCCTCCATCGACAGGCTGCGGATCGCCTCACCGCGGTACTCGAGCACGTAGCCCTGCCCGCCGCCGGTGCCGATCTTGGCGATGACGGCCAGGATGATGTCCTTCGCGCTCGTGCCCTCCGGCAGTTCGCCGTCGACGTTGATCGCCATGGTCTTGAAGGGCTTGAGCGGCAGCGTCTGGGTCGCGAGCACGTGCTCGACCTCCGAGGTGCCGATGCCGAACGCCAGCGCGCCGAACGCGCCGTGCGTGGAGGTGTGCGAGTCGCCGCAGACCACGGTCATGCCGGGCATCGTCAGGCCCAGCTGCGGGCCGACGACGTGGACGACGCCCTGGTCCGCGTCACCCAGCGAGTGAATGCGGATGCCGAACTCCTGGGCGTTCGAGCGCAGCGTGTCGATCTGCGTGCGGCTCGTGAGGTCCGCGATGGGCTTGTCGATGTCGAGCGTGGGGGTGTTGTGGTCCTCGGTCGCGATGGTGAGGTCGGGGCGACGCACGGGCCGGCCAGCCAGGCGCAGTCCCTCGAAGGCCTGCGGGCTGGTCACCTCGTGGCACATGTGCAGGTCGATGTAGATGAGGTCGGGCGCGCCGTCCTCTCCCTTGCGGACCAGGTGGTCGGCCCACAGCTTCTCCGCCAGCGTGGTTCCCATGGCTACCTCCGTGCTGTCTCTCTCACACCGTAGACATCTCACATTTTGAGACGCTAGTATCGCTCTATGGACAATCATAGCGGCGTCGGCGTCGTTGACAAGACGGCAGCCATTCTCGCAGTTCTCGAGAACGGACCGGCGACTCTCGCCGAGCTCGTCACCTCCACGCACCTCGCGCGGCCCACCGTCCATCGTCTCGCGCTCGCGCTCGAGCACCACCACCTGGTGGGGCGCGACTCGACCGGCGCGTTCGTCCTGGGCCGCCGCTTCGCCCAGCTCGCCGCGTCGGTGGGCGAGGACCGTCTGGTCTCCGCTGCACTGCCCGTGCTCACCACGCTCCGCGACCGCACCGGGGAGTCCAGCCAGCTGTACCGCCCGCACGGCGAGCAGCGCATCTGCATCGCCTCCGTCGACCGCCCCGTGGGACTGCGCGACTCGATTCCTGTCGGCACCACCATGACGATGGCCGCCGGCTCTGCCGCGAAGGTGTTGCTCGCCTGGGAGGAGCCCGAGCGAATGCACGCGGCGCTGGCCCGCTCGCGGTTCACGGCGTCGGACCTCGAGCAGGTCCGCACCCGCGGCTTCGCGGAGAGCGCGGGCGAGCGCGAGGCGGGCGTGAGCTCGGTCTCTGCGCCCGTGTGGGGCACCGCCGGCACGGTCATCGCGGCGGTGTCCATCTCCGGCCCCATCGAGAGGCTCACCACCTCCCCCGCCTCCTCCCACGCATCGGCCGTGGTCGACGCGGCGCGTCAGCTCAGCGACGTCCTGCGCCGTTCCGAGAACTGACCACCGGCCGGGCCCCGGGCCCGGCCGAGATTCAGGACCTTGGTCCCTGCGCGCGCCCGCGCGCACGGGTGTAGACCGGTCATATGGACGCTGTGGTCGTATTCGAGTCGATGTGGGGCAACACCGCAGCGATCGCGCGCGCCATCGCAGCCGGGCTCGGAGGCGATGCGGTCGCACTGACGACCGACGCCGCCACCCCCGCCGTGATCGAGGCGAGCCGCCTCGTGGTGGCCGGAGCACCCGTGCACGCGCTCAACCTCCCCACGGAGGCGACGCGAGAAAGCGCGAGTGCCAAGAGGCAGGGCGAGCACGGGCTCGCCGCCGATGTCACCCATCCGCCCATGCGCGAGTGGCTCGAGGGCCTGCCGCGCGGACCGCGGAAGTATGCGGCTTACGAGACACGGATCCGGGGTCCGCTGGGCCATGGCGCGGCGCGCGCGATCGCTCGACACTTCCTCGACCTGGGGTACACCGAGCTCGAGGAGCCGCGCGGGTTCACCGTCGCGCTCACGACGCGCTCCTCCGACCCCGCCGCGCTGCTGCTGCCGGGTCAGGAGGAGGAGGCGCGACGCTGGGGCGCCCACCTGCGAGCGGTGCTCGACCGCGTCGCGGCGGCCCCGTCAGCCGGCGCGTGATGCCGCTCTATGCGGCCGCAAGGTCACGGGCGATACGCTCTGACACCCGCCTGACCGTCGGGTAGATGCTGTCCGCCGGGCCACCGGTCTGAGCGAGCACCACGAGCAGGAGGCTCTCGTTGATCCGGCGTGTGATGATCTGTCGATCGTGACCGTAGATGACCGCGCCTTGAGTCTCGTCGAGACCCAAGGCGCGTGCGGCGAGGTCGACGATGCCGGCGAGCGACGCCGCTGAGGCAGCGGCCCGTTCGCGATCCTCAAGCACACCGTCATCGATGACCGCGGCTCCGTCGACCCGGGCCACGATCACGCGCTCCACGCCGCCACGGGCCCGCAGCTCCTCCACGTGCAAGGCACATGTCTTGCGCTCTGTCATCCCGTGGACACCGCGGCACCTGAGAGCGTGCGCAGGCGCTCGGCCTCCAGCCGGACGGCACCTGACGCGTGCGCGACGGCATCATCGGAGGTCCCTTCGATCAGAATGCCCAGCAGGTGGCCGCCGTCGATGGGTGTCACGATCAAGGTGCCACGCTCACCGCCAACGGCGGATACTCCGGCAGCGCCGAGCCCGAAAGCGCGCGTCGAGGTGGCGGCGAGGCCCACGATCGCCGCGGTGATTGCCGCGCCGCCGTCACGCGCCTCGAGCGGGACATCGTCGTACATGGCGATCCCGTCCGTGCGCGCCACGATGACGCGCTGGACTCCAGAAACCGTCTGGCGTACTCGCGCCGCGGCGAGCAGACCGTGCTTGGCGATGATCACGACATCACCTCGTGGGGCGAGACGGAGAGCGCGAGGGAACGCTCCGCGACGCGAGAGAGCACCGCGCGCGCCTGGTCCGGCACACGCGGGTCGCAGGCCATCACACACTCAGGAGGGACTCCAACGAAGTCGCTCAGCTGCCCCGCAGTCAGCACCGTCGGGTCCCACCGGTTCGCGGCGAGCACCAGCGGCAGGCCGGGGGCGATGGCTTGGAACCGGCGCGCGATCCCCTTCGCTTGAGCCTGCGACTGGAGGCGGCTGACGTCGACGAGCAGCACGTAGCCGGCCATGCCCCGGGCCAGGAGCGGCCACATGAAGCTGAACCGCTCCTGCCCCGGAGTGCCGAACAGCGTGACGATGCGCTGCGTTCCGGAGACCTCGATGCGCGCAGTTCCGTGGTCCATCGCGACCGTGGTCTGCTCTTTGAGCCGTGCCGTCTCATCGGAAACGGCACGTTCCGAGCCGATGGCGTCGGGGCATGCGCTGCGGACGAACGTGGTCTTGCCGGAGCCAAACGGCCCGGCCACCACGATCTTCATCACCGGTGTCATGTCGCTGTGCGATCGTCGCGGCGTCTTCAGATCTCGAGCGCCTGCTCGACACCCTGCAGCTGGCGGCGGGCCATCGCGAGGTTCGAGCGACCACGGTCCAGCGCGACGTAGATGAAGAGCCCGTGCCCGTTGGGTGCGGTCACCAGTCGGATCAGGTGGATCTGCGAGCCCAGAGTGATGAGGATGTCCTCGATCTTGTCGTTGAGGCCCAGCGAGTCCATCACTCGCATCTTCGCGCGGACCACCTCGGTGTTGCCTGCAGCCGCGACCTCGAGATCGATGCCCGACCCGGCCGTCGCCAGTGTCATCCCGCTGTCGTAGTCGACGAGGGCCGCGCCGATCGCGCCCTCGATGCTCATCACGCTGGTCATGCTCTCGTTGGCGTTCGCCATCTCTGTTCCCTCCCAGGATTCTGTCCACTCGGACTGTCACTGTTCGCTCCATAGGCGCGCGCGGATTGGCGCGCCTGCCCAATGAAAAAGCGCCGGCTCCGAAACGGGCCTGGCGCTGTGGGCGCACCCACGGTGCGCACGAACTCGGACACGTTACGTGCTCGCTGGGCATTTCCGCTAGAGGTGCAAGTGTGGGATTGATCACGGAATAAAACGGCTGGTATCCCGGGCTGTGAGCGAGTGTTGAGAATTGTCTGCTTTGCCCCGGAACGCGCATTCTCAGCGCTCGCTTGAGGCCACTTCGCCTGAAGAACAAAACATTACCATTTGCGGGAATGCTACGCGCGTGGATGTGCCGAGAGCGCATACGGCCACGATTCTTCACAGCGGCACACTCTCTGAACGCCATGCGCCACGTACGCTGAATGGATGGACTCGCACGCGCGCTCGATCATTATGTTCGACGGCGACTGCGGGCTGTGCAACGGATTCATCGCGTGGCTGATCCGCCGCGACCGCCACGAGCGCTTCCTGATCGCGGGCAGCGCGGGCGAGGTCGGGGCGGCCGCGCTCGAGACCGCTGGCCTCTCGACGGAGATGGCGGCATCGACGCTCGTGCTCGCCCGCGGCGACCAGCCACGCCTGCGGTCCGATGCGGTGGCGGCGATCGCGGCCGAGCTGCCGTGGCCCTGGCGGGCCGCATCGGCAATCCATTGGCTGCCACGCGCGTGGCGCGACGGCGTCTACAACGCGGTTGCGAAGCGCCGGCCATACCGCCCGGCCGAGGATCCTGCGTGCGGAACGCCGCCGCCCGAACTGGTCGCAGCGTGGCGCGCGCGGCTGGCAACTCTCGCCGACGTGGAAGCCCTCGGATACGAGAAAACTCCCCACCGATCACGGTGAGGAGTTTCACGAAGTAGCCCCGACGGGATTCGAACCCGCGCTACCGCCTTGAGAGGGCGGCGTGCTAGGCCGCTACACAACGGGGCCCTAGCTGTCCGCCCTTCCCTGCGGCGAACGCGAGACACGATGATAGCCCATCGATCGGGCATTGCGCCAATCGCCCTCGCGCAGGAGGCTCGTCGTTCGCGCGGCCGATGCGCGCGGGTTCCGTTGCCAGGAAGGATCGTCGCATGGACATCGACTCCGCACCCTCCCAACTCGACCGCATCGCCGCCAAGGCGGCGGCTGATCGCGACTCCTCAGGAGTGCGATTCTCCGTGCGCATGCCGGGCCTCGAATGGTCGTGGCTCGACCCCGACGCTCACCAGCAGTACTTCATTGCGTCGATCACGAAGTTGTTCACCGCGGCGATCGTCTTTCAGCACATCGATGAGGGCCGCTATACGCTGGATACCCCCGCTGACGCGCTCCTTCCCGGCGGCACGCTTGCAGGACTCCAGGGCTCAGGGGCCACGGACCGGAGCCACGAGGTCACGGTCCGCCACCTCCTGGGCCACACGTCCGGGATCCCCGACTACTTCGAGGACGCCCGGCCCAGCGAGCGGCCCATCCTCGAGGAGCTCCTGCGCGGGGACCGCACCTGGACGCCGGTCGACGCGCTCGACATGGTGCGCGGCCGCCAGCCGTCCCGGCCACCGGGCGCCGACGGTCGGGCCCACTACTCCGACACCAACTATCAGTTGCTCCAGTTGATCATCGACGAGCAGGACGGCACGTACCGGGCCGCCGTGGCCGAGCGGGTCTGCGAGCCGCTGGGTCTCGAAGCCACGTGGGTCTTCGGCGCCGACACGATCGAACGCTACGACGAGGTCGAGCCCGTCCACTACGGCGAGGGAGCACTCAGGATTCCCCAGGCCATGGCGTCGTTCGGCGCGGACGGCGGGATCGTCTCGACCGCCGACGAGCAGCTCGACTTCCTCCAGGCGTTCATGGGAGCGCGCCTGTTCTCTCGCGACCTGCTCCAGCAGGCCACGCATGGCTTCCGACCCATGTTCTTCCCCCTCAGCTACGGCCTGGGCGTCATGCAGTACCGCCTGCCGCGCGCCTTCTCGCCGTTCTCGCCCATGCCGCCGCTCGTGGGGCACTCGGGCGCCACGGGTTCGGTGCTGTTCCACGACCCGGACCGCGAACTGTTCATTGCGGGCGCGATCAACCAGCTGCGCCGCCGGTCACAGGGCTTCAAGGTGCTGTCGCGCATCGAGCGCGCGCTCCGCTGACCCTCCTACCGCCGCTGCCTCGTGCACCAGCGGGCCTCCTCTTGCCGTATCCACCCATCGTTATGTAAACTTGAGCGCAGGCGACTCAAGTATGGATCGCACGTCCCATCAACCAGGAGGCTCACCATGACCACGACCCCCCAGGCTCCTGACACGCAGGAGCAGCCGTCCGCGCTCGAGCAGTTCGGGCAGGACTTCACCGCGCTCGCAGAATCGGGCGACCTCGATCCGGTCATCGGCCGCGACGAGGAGATCCGTCGCGTCATGCAGGTGCTGACGCGTCGCACCAAGAACAACCCCGTCCTCATCGGCGAGCCCGGCGTCGGCAAGACGGCGATCGTCGAGGGGCTGGCTCAGCGCATCGTTGCCGGCGACGTCCCGTCCTCCCTCAAGGACCGCCGCGTCATCGAGATCGCCATGAGTTCGGTCGTGGCGGGCGCGGCCTACCGCGGCCAGTTCGAGGAGCGCCTCAAGGCGATCCTCGCGGAGGTCGAGGAGGCCGAGGGCCGGATCATCCTGTTCGTCGACGAGCTCCACACCATCGTGGGTGCGGGCAAGGCCGACGGCAGCGTCGACGCGGGCAACATCCTCAAGCCCATGCTCGCTCGAGGCAAGCTCCGCATGATCGGCGCCACGACCCTCAATGAGTACCGCGAGCACGTCGAGACCGACAGCGCGCTCGAGCGCCGCTTCCAGCCCGTCTACGTGGGAGAGCCCAGCATCGAGGACACGGTCGCGATCCTGCGCGGACTGCAGGAGAAGTACGAGGTCCATCACGGCGTCAAGATCACGGACGAGGCCATCGTGGCGTCCGCGCGCCTGTCGGACCGCTACATCTCCGACCGGTTCCTGCCCGACAAGGCCGTAGACCTGATCGACGAGGCCACGAGCGCGCTCAAGATGCAGCTCGACTCCATGCCCATCGAGCTGGACCGGGCGCGCCGCCGCATCATGCAGCTCGAGATCGAGCGGACCCAGGTCGCGAAGGACAAGTCCGACCACGCGAAGGCCCGCCGCGAGGAGATCGACCGCGACATCGCGCGACTGCGCGACGAGTCCGACGCATTGAACATGCGCTGGGCCCGCGAGAAGGACCTCATCGTGCGGGTCTCCGCCGCGACCGAGCGACTGGAGTCCCTCCGCGGCGAGCTCGACCGCGCCGAGCGACTGGGCGAGCTGGAGAAGGCGGGACGCGTCCGCTACGGCGAGATTCCTGCCGCGGAGCAGGAGATCGCCGATGCGCGTGCGGAGCTGGAAGGCATCGCCGCGGACGAGCGCATGCTCCGCGAGGAGGTCACGGGCGAGGACATCGCCGGCGTGGTCGCCAAGTGGACGGGCGTGCCTGTCGAGAAGCTGCTGACGGACGAGTCCGCGAAGCTCGGCCACCTCGAGGACCGGCTCCACGAGCGGGTGGTCGGGCAGGAACGCGCCATCCAGTCCGTGTCCGACGCCATCCGTCGGGCGCGCGCCGGAATCGCCGACGAGCACCGCCCCATCGGGTCCTTCCTGTTCCTCGGCCCCACGGGCGTGGGCAAGACGGAGCTGGCACGGGCCCTCGCGGAGCAGCTGTTCGACGACGAGCGAGCGATGGTGCGCATCGACATGTCCGAGTACATGGAGTCGCACGCGGTGTCCCGCCTGATCGGCTCGCCCCCGGGCTACGTGGGCTATGACCAGGGCGGTCAGCTGACCGAGGCGGTGCGCCGGCGTCCGTACTCGATCGTGCTGTTCGACGAGGTCGAGAAGGCCCACCCCGACGTGTGGAATGTGCTGCTGCAGGTGCTCGACGATGGTCGCCTCACCGACGGCCGCGGACGCACCGTGAACTTCACGAACACGATCCTCATCATGACCTCGAACCTGGGCTCCGACCGCGTGCTGGCGTGGGACGGCACGGACCGGGCGGCGCTGGAGGCCGAGCTTCAGGGTGTGCTGAGGCAGGCCTTCCGGCCGGAGTTCCTCAACCGTCTGGACGACGTGGTGGTGTTCGACCGCATCGACCCCGCAGCCATGGAGGGCATCGTCGAGACGGAGCTGGCGAAGGCGGTGCAGCGCCTGGGGGTCCAGAAGGACATCGAGCTCGACGTCACGCCTGGCCTGCGCGAGGTCCTGGCGCGCGATGGATTCGACCCGGCCTTCGGCGCACGCCCGCTCAAGCGACTGATCCAGACCCGCCTGCTCAACGAGCTCGCCCGCGAGATCGTCGACGGTCGCATCGGCGAGGGCGACGCCGTGACCGCCGGGTGGGACGGCGAGCGTGTCACGCTCGAATCGCGGGCACGACCCGCCTAGAGATCGGCGCTCGTGACGCCGCCGTGGGTCTCCAGGGCCGCGGCGGCGTCGGCGCTGCCCTGGGCCACGGCGACGTCGAGCGCGGTGTCGCCATCGAGCTCGGTGTAGTTCACGGAGGCGCCGCCGATCACCAGAAGCTCAACCACCTCCGGGCGGTCCCAGTAGGCCGCGAAGAACAGCGCCGTCGCTCCGAACTCAGGATTGGCGAGGTCGACGGGGGCTCCCTCCTCGAGCATGGTCTGCAGCGCCTCAAGGTTCCCGCTGTACGCCGCGGCGTGCAGCGGGGATGCCTTGAACGGACTCGAGTCGAAGACCTCGACAGGTGCTCCCGCCTGCAGGAGGGCGCGTGTGACGTCCGCGCCGGCGTGATCGGCGGCGAGGTGCAGAGGGGTCTCGCCGGTGCTGGACGTCGCGGTGACGTCGGCGCCCGCGGCGATCAGGGCGGCGACCATCGCGGAGTCATCACGGACGACGGCTGCCGAGAGCGCGCTGGCCCCTCCCCCGATGTCTGCATTCGGGTCCGCGCCGGCGTCGAGCGCGAGACTCACGGTCGCGGCGTCCCCGGACTGGATCGCCGCGCCGAGCTGCTCGTCGAGCGGCCGATCATCGAGCGCGGCGGCGGATTCTGACGGAGAGGGTAAAGCGAGAGCCTGATCCAGATCCGCATCAGCGGCGCCGTCCGAGCTGGTGCAGCCGGCCAGCAGCAGCACTCCTGCTACGGCGCCGACGGTGATGGTGGCAGGGCGCACGGGAACCTCCCTGGGTTGGGTGGCTCCAGGGTGGAGCCGCGGGAGGGGCCGTAGGAGGCGGTCGCGGGACCGTGACCTTTTCGTGACATCGGCCGATGCGCGGGCACGCGGCGATGGTCTGCGGCATGTGCGTTCGGGCATGAAAAAAAGCCCGCCGGAGCGGGCTTTCTTGCTGGCTGGCCTACCTGGACTCGAACCAAGACTAACGGAACCAGAAACCGTCGTGCTGCCAATTACACCATAGGCCAACGGGTCCGGCGGGGCCGGAACCGCGGCCGGACTGCGAAGCCCGACCGGCGCACTACTCTACCGTGATTTGAGCGTGCGACCAAAACGCGGTGGCCCGCGCAGTCACGATGCGCAGATGCGGGTCGTGAGCGCCGCGAGCACGACGGACGCGACGTCGGCTCCGGGAGCAGTTCCTGCCGTGGGATCAGACCCGAGACCACCGGTCGTCGCCACCTGGAACGTGCGCTCGCCGCACGTGAGAGGCTCTCCGGCTGCGACTCCCTCGGGGATCAGGTGCGCGGCCGAGGCCGATGCTCGCACGAGCAGCGCCTCGCCGTCTGACGTCAGCCCCGCGATGTCCACGAACGCCTCCGTCTCGACTGCGGGCTCCACGATCCAGATCAGGTCGCGCGCGACCGCGGCCTCGACGCGCGCCGGCAGGTCGCCCCATGACCCGGGCTCCGCCGCGGCAGGCGGCACCCCGACCAGGGCCTCGGAACGCAGCGCTGCGACGGGATCGCTCTCGAGCGCCATCATCTGCGCCACGTACGCGATGAATGCCTGGTCCCGTCTCGCCGCTTCGACCGCCGCGCTCACGGCCTCCTCGTTCTCGATGTACAGCAGCAGGTAGGGCGGGGTGCACCCGCCGTGGGCGAAGCGGGTCGCGAGCGCGGCGTCCCACACCGCCTGATCGGCGGACGACAGCGCGGCGCGCGTGTGCGCGTTCCGGAGCTCGGCAGACGCGAAGTCGCCCACGGCAGCCATCGGCTCGATCTCCAGCAGGCCCGCGATGGCGGCGAGCCGCACCGAGTCACGCCGCGGATCGGGCTCATAGGCGTAGCCCCTGTCACCCATGCACTCGGCCGTGGCCAGCTCGTCCAGCCAGTTGTCGTGGAGGATGAAGACCTGTTGCCTCGCGTCGAGGATCGCGACGGGTTCTGGTTCGACGCGCTCGATCCGGTCGGGCGCAGGCTCCTCGGTGCCGTCGCTCGCCACGCCATCGGCGATGAGGAGAGTGGCCCCGGCCGCGAGCACGCCCCCGACCCACGCGGCGACTCGGCGCACGCGGTTCGGCGCGCGCGCCCGCCGAGCCCGCGGTGCACGCGGGTCGCGCACCTCGATCTGCTCGACCTCGATGGTCTCCATGGCCCTCCAGGGGGCCGATCGCTCCCCCCTCGCACCCTACGCCCGGGCTTCGGGGAACGCGCTGGCTAGGTCGCGAGCACCCGGTCGAGCGAGGCGACCACGACAACCCCTGCCGCTTCGAGGGCTTCGTGGTCCACCGCGCCTCGCCGCGTGCCGGGCCGGTCGAGCCAGATGCCTGTGAGCCCCGCACCTACGGCCCCGACGGCGTCGACATCGGGCTCGTCGCCCACGTACGCCACGTCCCCGGGCGCGAGATTCAGGCGGCGGCAGCCCTCGAGGAAGACGCGCGCGTCCGGTTTTCCCACGCCAAACGTGTCGACACCGGCGAAGACCTCGACGCCCGCGAGCCCGCACGCCGCGAGCTTCAAATCCTGGTACGCCACGGCGGCATTGGTGACCGCTCCGTAGGGAACCCCGGCGGCGTCAAGACGGTCGAGCAGCGGCACCGCATCGGGAAACGGCCGCCACCCCTCGCGGAAATGGTGCTCGAAGCCGTCGTCCCAGATGTCGTACGCGCCGTCGTCCATGGCGGGACCGCCGAACGCGGCGTGGAGCTCGTTGGCGCGGCGCTTGCGCTGCTCGCGATGGGACATCTCTCCCCTGGTGTGAGCCCGATACCAGCCGGAGCGGTCCTCACGCCAGAAGCGCACCACCTCGTCGGGATCCAGCCCGTCCCGCAGGTACTCGTCCGCGACGCGCAGCAGCGCGTGACGGAACGCGCCGCGCGTGTCCACCAGCGTGTCATCGATGTCGAGCAGCACCCCGCGAATCACGGCCTCCCCCACCCTTCTCGCGTCAGCTCCATGTCGACCCAGGTCTCGCCGTCCTCGTCGCGCCGCCCCGTCTCCACGAAGCCCACCTTCTCGTATGCGCGGATCGCGCGCGGGTTGCGCGCGAGGACATCCAGAGTCAGGCGCGCCAGGCCCACGGTCTCGAACGCGTGCCGGCCCCCCAGCGACGTGGCCTCTGACCCCAGACCGCGCCCGTACCAGGCGGGACCGCGCAGAGCGATGCGAAAGTTCGCGCCGACCGGCGCATCGGCCGGACCGACCACGTCATTCAGCACGACCTCGCCCGCGTACTCCCCCGTCACCCGCTCGTCGATCGCCAGGTCCAGCCGTTCGGGCGCAGTGGCCCGCGACGCGACCCACGCGTCGATCTGCTCGCGCGTGAAGTCGGCGGTCGTACCGGTGAGGTCGTTGCCCTCGGCGTCGTGGACCATCTCCCAGACCGCATCGGCGTCCTCCGCGCGATAGGGCCGCAGCACGACCCGCGCGCCCTCGAGCACGGGCTTCGCCCACACCCCCAGGCCGGCTGCCGTCACAAGGTCGCGCGCAGGCGCTTGAGCCGGGCCACCGTGTGGTCGCGGCCCAGGATGTCCATCGACTCGAACAGCGGCGGCGACACCAGACGTCCGGTGACGCCCACGCGCAGCGGGCCGTAGGCGAAGCGCGGCTTGATGCCCATCTGGTCCACGAGCACCGCCTGCAGCGCCTCCTGCTGCGCGGCCGGCGAGAAGTCCTCGATGCCCTCGAGCACGTGCACCGCGGCGTCGAGCACCTCGGCGGCGTTCTCGGGCAGCTTCGCGATCGCGGCCTCGTCGTAGGGCAGAGCCTCGTCGTCCACGAAGAAGAAGCCGAGCATCCCCGGCGCCTCGCCCAGCAGGTTCATGCGGGTCTGCACCAGCGGTGCGGCCTCCGCGAGCGTCTGCTCCTCGTGCGGCGTGAGCTCGCGCACGTCGGGCGTCGTCAGGTGCCCGGACGCATGCAGGTACGGCACGAGCCTGGTGACGAAGTCACTGACGTGCAGCGCGCGGATGTGGTCGCCGTTGATGGCCTCGGCCTTCTTGAGGTCGAAGCGCGCCGGCGTGGGCGTGACGTCCGAGATGTCGAAGGCCTTCACCAACTCATCCGGCGTGAACACGTCGCGGTCGGGGCCGATGGACCAGCCGAGCAGCGACAGGTAGTTCAGCAGGCCCTCGCGGATGAAGCCGCGGTCGCGGTGCAGGAACAGGTTGGACTCGGGCGCGCGCTTGGACAGCTTCTTGTTGCCCTCGCCGGTGACCATGGGCATGTGCCCGAACTGCGGCACCTGCTCGGCGATCCCGAGCTCCACCATGGCGCGGTAGAGCGCGATCTGGCGAGGGGTCGAGGACAGCAGGTCCTCGCCGCGCAGCACGTGGGTGATGCGCATCAGCGCGTCGTCGACCGGGTTGACCAGCGTGTACAGCGGCACGCCATTGCCGCGCACGATCACGAAGTCGGGGATCGAGCCGGCCGGGAACGTCACCTCGCCGCGGATGAGGTCCGTGAACGTGATGTCCTCGTCCGGCATGCGCACGCGGATCACGGGCTGGCGACCCTCGGCGCGGTACGCGGCCTTCTGCTCCTCGGTGAGGTCGCGGTCGAAGCCGTCATAGCCGCGCTTGGGGTCGCGGCCGGCCTCGCGGTGACGCGCCTCGACCTCCTCGGGCGTCGAGAAGGACTCGTACGCGTAGCCGCCCTCGAGCAGGCGCCGGGCGACGTCCATGTGCAGGTCGTGGCGCTCGGACTGGCGGTACGGCTCATAGGGCCCGCCCACCTCGGGGCCCTCGTCCCAGTCGAGACCGAGCCACCGCAGCGCGTCGAGCAGCTGCTCGTAGGACTCCTGCGAGTCGCGCTCCGCGTCAGTGTCCTCGATGCGGAACACGAAGGTGCCGCCGTGGTGACGCGCGTGCGCCCAGTTGAACAGGGCCGTGCGGATGAGACCCACGTGCGGCGTGCCGGTGGGCGACGGGCAGAAGCGGACGCGGACCTGGGGCGCCCCACCCTCAACGACCGCGCTCATCGGCGGATCACCGGGTTGCGCAGCACACCCAGCCCCTCGATCTCGACCTCGACGATGTCCGCGTGGTTGAGCGTGGTCACCCCGGACGGCGTGCCCGTGAGGATCACGTCGCCCGGCAGCAGCGTGGTGACCTCGGAGGCCATCGACACGGCGTGCGCGACGTCGCGGATCATGTCCTTGGTGTTGCCGTTCTGCGTGAGCTCGCCGTTGATGCGCGAGCTGATCGCCGCGTCGTCCGTGTCGAGGTCCGTCTCGATCCACGGTCCCAGGGGCAGGGACGTGTCGAAGGCCTTGGCGCGGAACCACTGGTCCTCGGCGCGCTGGAGGTCACGCGCCGTGACGTCGTTGGCGCACGTATAGCCGTAGATGTACTGCTCGGCGTGCTCGGGGGCCACGTCCTTGCACAGCCGGCCGATCACGACCGCGAGCTCCGCCTCGAGCTGCACGTCCTCGGAGTACGAGGGCAGCACGATGGGGTCGTCGGGGCCGATCACCGCGGTGTTGGGCTTGAGGAAGATGATCGGCACCTCGGAGGCGGGGCCGCGGTGCGGGATCTCCTTGGCGTGGGCCTCATAGTTCTTGCCCAGGCAGATGGCCTTCGACCTCGGGATGACCGGCGCGAGCAGCCGCACGTCGTCGGTGAGCTTAACGCGCTCGCCTGTCACCTCCCCCGGCGTGTACATCGGGTCGCCGGTGAGGACCACCAACTCCTCGTTCCCTGGCTCTCCGTCGACGATCGCGTAGCGCGGCTCGTCGCCCGTCGTGAATCTGGCGATACGCATGGGCTCCAGCGTAGTGGCCGGGCAGTGGTGTCGCCGCCGGGGCCGCCGGTCGTACGATGCGAGCATGTCCCCGTCCAGCGCGGTCGCAGTCGTCGCGGACGCGCACGCGCGCCTCGCCGCGCTCCTCAGGCACGCCGACGCGCTGCCGGACCACGCGGTCGCCCCCACGTTCGCCGGGGAGCGGGTGGCGGACGTCCTGGCACACCTGCACGGCTGGCACGTGCTGTGGCTGGGATGGCTGGAGGCCGATGCGCGGGGCGAGACGCCCGCCTTCCCCGCGGAGGGCTACGGCGGGGACCGCCTCGCGGAACTGAACGCCGACATCCTCAGCCAGCACGCGCATCGGCCCTACGCCGAGCTGCGCGCGCTGCTGCTCGACAGCAACGCGGACGCGTGCGCCGCTCTGCTTTCTGCTGACGACGACAGGCTCTGGGACGCCGATGCGCGGGCATGGCTGGGCGGCCAGACGCTCGGCTCCGTCGCACACGAGTGCCTGGGCGCGCACTACGCGTGGGGCGAGGAGGCGCTGGGCGCGTGACGGGCGGGGCCCTGCGCGGGACGACGGCGCGCGATGCGATGCGCATCGACGGCCTGGACGTCGCTCGCGCGGTCGCCGTCCTGGGCATGTTCGCGGCCCACCTGGGCAACGACGGGGTCCGAGGGCCCGCCGAGGGCGCGTGGCCCTGGCTGATCGCCTCGCACGGATTCCCGTCGGCGCTGTTCGCGGTGCTCGCCGGCGTGTCGATGACGCTGATGCTGACGCGTCGGGGCACAGTCGCGGCGGTCGACGTGGATGACGTCGCGCTGGGCCGGACCCGCGTGCGCATCGCGGTGCGCGGCGGGCTGCTCATCGTGTTGGGGTTGATGCTCGAGGTGTTCGAGACGCCCATCGCGATCATCCTGCATCACCTGGGGCTGATGTTCCTGCTCGCACTGCCGGTGCTGCGGTGGCGCGCGCGCTGGCTCGTCTCGCTCGCCACGGTGCTCGCCCTGACGGGCGGCTGGATCACGCGGGTCCTGGACGGCTGGGCGACCGATGCGGGCGTCAGCGAGCTCGCCGTGGTGGACACGCTGTGGGACGGCAGCTACCCCGCCGCCACGTGGATGGCGTACATCCTCGTGGGGATCGTCGTGGGGCGCGCGGACCTGCGGTCGTGGGCCTCCAGCGCGTGGCTCGGGGGTCTGGGCGCCGTGATCTTCACCGTGACGAGCGTCGCCGCGGTGGTCCTGCGCGACGCGTGGGGTGAGAACCCCGACTGGCTGTCCTCGGAGGATCACTCGTTCACGCCCGTCGAGGCCGGCCGCAACATCGGCGCGGCGCTCGCCGTCGTCGCGGTGTGCCTCGCGATCACGCGGCTCGCGCCGCGCCTGATGTGGCCGTTGCGCGCCACGGGATCGATGGCACTCACGCTCTACACGCTCCAGGTGCTCGTCATCGCCATCGTGGGCGACTGGACGGTGCGCGAGCCGGTCAACTCCGCCCTGGTGGCGCTGTGGCTCGGGTCGATCGTGTTCGCGAGCGCGTGGAAGTTCTGGGTGGGGCCGGGGCCGCTCGAGCGGGTGCTGACTATCGCCTCGAGCGAGACCGCGGACGCGTGGGAGGACGCGCAGTCTCGCCGGAACGCCCGCTCTCGCTGAACGACGGCCCGAGGCCTACTGTCGGAGCATGAGCGACGCGGTGAACGACTGGCTGCTCGGCGGCGACCCCGCCGTGCGCTGGCAGGTGATGCGCGACCTGCTCGACGCCCCTGCGGACGAGGTCGCGGCCGAGCGCGCACGCGTCATCCACGAGGGCTGGGGCGCCGCGCTCATGGCCGCGCGGGACCCGGACCACGGATGGGCGCGCGCGGCCTTCTGGCCTGAGGGCTACACGCCCGAGGACTGGGAGCGCGAGGGCCAGCCGTGGACGGCGACGTTCCCCGTACTCATGCTGCTGAGAGACCTCGGCGCCGTGCCCACGGATCCTGTCCTCGCATCGGCCCTCGAGACCATCGAGACTTCCGTTCTGTGGGAGGAGGGCGGTCAGCCCTTCTTCGATGGCGAGGTCGAGCCGTGCATCAACGGGCGCGTGGTCGGGCTGTGCGCGTGGGCCGGACGCGACGGCCGTCCGCTTGTCGACCGGCTGCTGTCCGAGCAGCTTCCCGACGGCGGCTGGAACTGCGAGGTCGAGCGCGGCGCGACGGTGTCGAGCTTCGACACCACCATCAACGTGCTCGAGGGGCTGGCGGCGTACCGGGATGTCACTCCTTCCCCCGCGCGCATTGACGAGGCGATGCGCGCCGGCGAGGAGTACCTGCTCACGCGTGGGCTTTTCAGGCGGCTGTCCACCGGCGACGTGGTCGATCCGGCGTATCTCGAGCTGTCCTACCCACCGCAATGGCACTACGACGTGCTGCGGGCGCTCGACTACCTCCGTGCTGTGGGGCGGGCGCCGGATCCGCGCGCGGCCGAGGCGATCGACGTGCTGCGCTCGAAGCGGCTGCCCGACGGCCGGTGGCCGCTCGAGCGTGTCCATCGCGGCCGCACGCACGTCGACTTCGAGGCCGTGGGCGAGCCCAGCCGGCTCATCACGCTGCGCGCACTGCGGGTGCTGCGGTGGTGGGATGCCTGACGTACGTGCCTGAGACAATAGGCACCATGCCCGTCGCCTCGCCTCCCCGCACCGTGCAGTCACGCGAGGAGTGGGCGACCCAGGCATCGGCCCATGCGGATCGAGCCGACGCCCTGACGGCCGGCCGCCGCGAGCGCGCCGCCCGCGGCGAGAGCCATGCGATCGAGGACTTCCTCTACGACTACTACTCGACCAAGCCGGCACAGCTGCGGCGGTGGCACCCGGGCATCGGACTGGCGCTGGAGCAGGCCGATGCGCACACCGGGTGGCGCTGGTACGTCACCGAGGACGGCGTCACGGCTCTCGACGTGCCGGGGTTTGTCGCGGACCGCGGCGAGGGGGTCCGCCACATCCGGCGCCTGCTCGCGGCGACCGCGGGGCGCATGCCCATGCTCGGCTGCTTCGGGATGCACGAGTGGGCGATGGTCTACCGCTCGGCGGATGCGGAGCGCCGTCACGGCCTGCCGCTGCGGCTGGGTGCATCCAGTACCGACGCGGTCGTTGAGGCGCACCCGCTGAAGTGCACCCACATCGATGCGTTCCGGTTCTTCACCCCGCCCGCCGTGCCTCTGAATGCCCACCAGCTCACGCGCGCGGGCCAGGTCGACATGGATCAGCCCGGCTGCCTGCACGCGACCATGGATCTGTACAAGTGGGCCATGAAGCTCGGCCCCGCCGCGCCGGGCGAACTGCTGCTGGACTGCTTCGAGCTCGCGCTGGATGTGCGCCGCGTCGACATGCAGGCATCTCCGTATGACGTGTCTTCCTACGGGCTCGAGGCGATCGCCGTCGAGACGCCGTCCGGCAAGTCCGAGTACGCGCGGCGTCAGCGCGAGTTCGCGCGCCGGGCCGCGCCACTGCGCGAGCGGCTCATCGAGATCTGCGACACGGTGCTCGACTCGGCTTGATACCCGCCCGGTGCACGCTGGAGGGACATGGGTGCCGTTTTCGCGGCCACTGCGGCACTCATGTCCCACTGAGGCGCGAGACTCAGGGCTCCTCGACGGGAGCCTCGGTCGCCGGCACCGCCCGGCGTCCCGCCGATGCGACGGCGCCCACTCCGGCGATCGTCACCAGGGCGATGCCCGCCGCCACCACCCACGTCAGCCTCTGATCGAGCAGGATCAGGCCAGCGAGCGCCGCGATGGCCGGCGCCAGAGCCAGCAGGATCGCGAAGGTCTCCGCCTTCATGCGTCGCAGCGCGCTGAGCTCGATCCCGTACGGGATCGCGGAGCTCAGCACCGCCACCGCGAAGGCGAGCGCGAGCGCGGCGGGGTTGAGCAGAGCCTCGCCCACCACCACGCCCGCCACCGGAACCGTGAGCAGCGCACCCACCGCGGTCGCGAGCGCGAGGCCCACCACGCCGGGCATGCTCGCTCCGGCCGCCCGGGCGGTGAGGATGTACGCCGCCCACATCACGGCAGCTCCACCGGCGAACAGCATCCCGAGCGGATCGAGGTCCTGCGCGCCGCCGCCCAGCAGCGCGACACCGGTTCCCGCGAGCACCGCCCACAGCAGGCCCCGCCAGCTGCGGCTCGCGAACACGCTCAGCACCAGCGGCCCCATCACCTCGATGGTCACGGTGACGCCCAGCGGGATGCGGGCGAGCGCCAGATAGAAGAAGGCGTTCATGGCCGCGAGGGAGACGCCGAAGGCGAGCACGGTGAGCCAGTGCACGCGAGCGCCCCGGCGCAGGCTCACGACCGCGAACGGCAGCAGCACGAGCGCCGAGAACAGCAG
The DNA here is from genome assembly GCF_913055775.1 of uncultured Demequina sp. GTDB lineage: Bacteria > Actinomycetota > Actinomycetes > Actinomycetales > Demequinaceae > Demequina. The sequence goes on from NZ_CAJXJX010000005.1 coordinate 28,610, forward strand.
CCGCGTCGCGATGACGCCCCACGCACCGATCTCCGGGATGATCGTCACCGCGACGGCCGCGCCCGCCTCCTGGCACGCGAGCCCCACGAGCACCAGCAGCGGCATGCCGGCGGTGCGGCTGAACGACGTCATGGCGCCATCGTGCCGCATCGCGCGCGCAGTCCGGCCACCTGAGCCTCAAGCGCGCGGGCGAGCGACCACGACCGTGTCGCCGGCCACGACCGTGACCCGCAGCAGTCCCGTACGTGTTCCAACGGTGTTGGCTCGAGCCGGGACTCAAGAGGGACAGGAAGCAGAGGTGCCAGGACGTGCGGCTTCGCTGAGACATCACACCCTTGAGGAATGCTCGTTGTGAGGCCGCTAGTCGAGTGCCCAGTTGACTTGGCCTCGACCCTTGGACTCGAGGAAGGCATTCGCGCCGATGAACTGTGCAGTGCCAGCAAACCGCGGAAACCTCGACGGTTCTTCGCGTCGTGGATGAGTTGACCGGTATACCTTGTGGCGGACTTCATCTAGGGGAATCCCGTCGCCAAGCGCAATGGCCTCGTCACCCCACAGCATGAACACCACCGGTGCCGAGCGCTGGTTGACGACTTCCAGAACCGTACGCGTGAATCGAGCCCAGTCCGCTATCTGGGAACCGGGCTTGCCCCCGATAGCGGTCAACGCGCTATTCAACAGCAGGACTCCGTTCCGGGCCCACGCAGTAAGGTCTCCGTGCTCGGGTCGCGTGAACGCACCAGGATCGAGCTCTGCTTCCATTCTTGAGTAGACGCGACCGAGAGAGTACGGAACTCTGACTCCGCGGGGTACCGAGAAGGCCAGGCCGCAAGCGCTACGTCCTTCTGGATATGGGTCCTGCCCGACAATGACGACCTTCACGGCGTCGAGCGGTGTCAGATCGAAAGCTCGGAAGATCTCGTGGGGCTCAGGGTAGACCCGACCAGGGGCCGCGCGGTATGCACCATCGACCGTCCGGTCGATCTCTGCGCGCGAGAGGCCTCTGCTTGCCAGCGCTCGACTCCAGTCATCCGGGAGTCTCGAAACGCCCATTTCGGTGCCATTAGTCGCAAGGTGTGGCGCCTTAGATTGCTGCATGGCCAGCGATTCGTCGCGCGCGGCCTCGCCCGTTCTCGACAGAACTAGCCAAAGAACCACGCCCACGCCCATACCGATGACAGGTCCGATTTCCGGAGCTTCGCCCATCGTCAAGGAGGCCCCAGCGACAAAGAACCCGCCGACGCCAAAGAAGTACGCCAACACCCAACCAACTCCGCGTACGAATGCCATCAGCCGTCCCTCCGCCGCGTCAAGCCTAGTTGGCGGAGCGCATCTAGGCGCGCGGGCGATCGACCACGACCGTGTCGCCGGGAACCACCGAGACAGCGCCCCCGGTGAGGGCGGCGACATCCGCGCCGAGCGTCGCGACCAGCTCCGGCGGCACCCGCAGCGACAGGCGCGCCTGGGCGCCGTACTCCGGCTCGTCCAGGACCGCCCGATGCGTGTCCGCCCAGGTGTGGAGGTAAGCGAGGAGGCGGCCGGCCTCGGCATGCGGCGCCTCCGCGGTGACGCGCGTGAGGTGGACACGATCCACCCAGGTCGCGGCGTCGAGAGCGCCCGACACCGCACTGCCGTACGCCCGCACCAGCCCGCCCGCCCCCAACAGTGTGCCGCCGAACCACCGCGTCACCACCGCCACCACATCCGTGACGTCGCGGTGGCGCAGCACCTCGAGCATGGGCGCGCCAGCGGTCCCTGCTGGCTCGCCGTCGTCGTTCGATCGCTGACGGTCGGCGTGCGGGCCCACGATCAGCGCGGTGCAGTGGTGCCGCGCGTCCCAGTGCTCCTTGCGGCGGGAGGCGACCACCGCATCGGCTCCCTCGACGGATGCCACCGGAGCCAGGTGGGCCAGGAAGACCGACCGCTTGACCTCGAGCCGGCACTCGACCGGCGCCGCGATCGTGGCCGGCAGAGCCTCCATGGTCAGGAGGCGCGCGCCTCGTCGACGCCCAGATTGGCCAGGGCGTCGGCGCGTTCGTTGCCCGGATCGCCCGCGTGACCCTTGACCCAGACCCACTCGATCTGGTGACGGGCGACTTGCTCGTCGAGCGCCATCCAGAGCTCCTGGTTCTTCACGGGCTTCTTGTCGCGCGTCTTCCAGCCGTTGCGCTTCCACCCGGCCATCCAGGACTGGACGCCGTTCATGACGTACTGCGAGTCGACGTGGAGCGTGATGTCGCACGGGCGCTTGAGAGCGGCGAGGCCCTCGATCACTGCGGTGAGCTCCATGCGGTTGTTCGTGGTCTCGCGCTCGCCGCCGAACAGCTCGCGCTCCTTGCCGCCGGATCGCATCAGCGTGCCCCAGCCGCCCACGCCGGGGTTGCCCTTGCAGGCGCCGTCGGTCCACATGTCCACGTGCGTCAACTCGCTCACGCCGTCACGATAGGCCATCTGCGGGGCCCTCCCGATGCGGCACACTGGTGGCCATGTCGCGCCGCGCCTCCGCCAGCACCCCTGCTGTCGCCGCCCTCATCCGTGCCGGCGTCGCGCATGAGTTGCATCCGTACGAGCACGATGCGGCGTCCGAACTGTCCTACGGACTCGAGGCCGCGGAAGCGCTGGGAGTGTCCCCGGCCGCCGTGTTCAAGACACTCTGCGTTCTCGCGGACGGCACGCTGTCGATGGCGATCACGCCGGTCGACGGCACGCTGGACCTCAAGGCGGTCGCGAAGGCGCTGGGCGCCAAGCGCGCGACTATGGCCGACCCTGTGGCGGCCGAGCGCGCCACCGGCTACGTCGTGGGCGGCATCTCCCCGCTGGGCGGCCGCAAGCGCCTGCCCACGGTCCTCGATGCGTCGGCGCTCGACCGGGATCGCGTCTACGTCTCCGGCGGACAGCGTGGCCTCGACATCTCACTCGCCCCGACGGACCTGGTGCGCCTCACCGGCGCCACCCTCGCCCTCATCAGGAAGGACTCATGACGCCGCTCTCCTCCGCCCCCGTTGACTGGAACCCGGCCGAGCGCCTCGACGAGGTCAAGGCGCGCGTGCACATCGCCGAGGCGCAGTGCGGCCGTGCCGGCGCCGGGGTGCAGGTGCTCGTGGCGACCAAGACCTGGGACGCCGATGCGGCCGCGGCCGTCGTCGCCGCCGGCGGTGCCGTGGTGGGAGAGTCGCGCATGCAGGAGCTGGCCGAGAAGGGCGCAGCGTTGCGTGCCGCCGGGGCGCGGGTCCACGTGATCGGGCAGCTGCAGCGCAACAAGGCCGGCATCGCGGTCGAGTTCGCCGACTGCGTGCAGACCGTGGACTCGATGCGGCTCGCGGAGCGCCTCTCGCGCCTGTGCCTCGAGGCCGAGCGCGACCTCGACGTCATGATCCAGGTCAACGTCTCGGGCGAGGAGTCGAAGGCGGGCGTCGACCCCGATGAGGCGCTCGCTCTCGCGACCGCGGTGCAGGCGCTGCCGTTCCTGACCGTCACGGGCTTCATGACTATCGGCCTCAACTCGACCGACGAGGACGCCGTGCGCGCTGGCTACTGCCGCCTGCGGGACATCCGCGACGCGGCGCTGATCCGGTCCGAGCGCGGCGAGTTCCCCCTGGCAGACGCGTGGCACCTGTCGATGGGCATGTCCCGCGACCTCGAGTGGGCGATCGCCGAGGGCGCCACCATGGTGCGCGTGGGCACCGCGGTCATGGGCGAGCGCGCCCCAAACTAGGCACACCACGTCCACCCCTCCTGCGATTCGCACGGTCACGAGGCACACCACGCTCACGTCACCGTCCGTCACAATGTTCCCGATGACTTCCGCCGACGCCACCCTCCTGTCCCGCCTGCCCCAGCCCCAGCCGGGCGTCGCGCCCGACCCCGACGCGCTCTACGAGGCCTTCGCGACATGGGCGGAGGACACCGGCCTGCCGCTGTACCCGCACCAGGACGAGGCGCTCATCGAGATCGTCTCCGGCTCGCACGTGATCCTCGCGACGCCCACGGGCTCCGGGAAGTCGCTGGTCGCGGCAGGCGCCCACTTCGCCGCCCTCGCCGCCCACCAGGGCGGCACCGGCGGCCGCACCTTCTACACCGCGCCGCTGAAGGCCCTGGTGAGCGAGAAGTTCTTCGCGCTGATCGACCTGTTCGGGTCGCAGAACGTGGGGCTCATGACGGGCGACAGCGCGGTGAACCCTGACGCGCCGATCATCTGCTGCACCGCCGAGATCCTCGCCAACCTGGCGCTGCGCGACGGTGCCGCCACGGACGCGTCGCTCGTGGTCATGGACGAGTTCCACTTCTACTCCGACCCGCAGCGCGGCTGGGCGTGGCAGGTGCCGCTGCTCGAACTGCCGCGAGCGCAGTTCGTGCTGATGTCAGCGACGCTGGGCGACACCGAGTGGCTGGTCGAGGACCTCACCGAGCGCACCGGCCGCGCCGTCGCGGAGGTCACCACCACCGAGCGCCCGGTGCCGCTGAGCTTCGAGTACTGCGTCGAGCCGCTGCCCGAGGTGGTCGAGGGCCTGGTCGAGTCCGGCCGCGCGCCCGTCTACGTGGTCCACTTCACGCAGAAGGACGCGGTGGATCGCGCGCAGGCGCTGCTGAGCATGAACGTCGCCTCGAAGACGGAGAAGGCCGCGATCGCCGATGCGCTGGCTGGGGTGAGCTTTGGCACGGGCTTCGGCAAGACGCTGAGCAAGTTCCTGCGGGCGGGCATCGGGGTGCACCACGCCGGGATGCTGCCCAAGTACCGGCGCATCGTCGAGCGACTGACCCAGCAGGGGCTGCTGAAGGTGGTGTGTGGCACGGACACGTTGGGCGTGGGCATCAACGTGCCCATCCGCACGGTGCTGCTGACCTCACTCGTGAAGTACGACGGCGAGCGCATGCGTCACCTCACTGCGCGCGAGTTCCACCAGATCGCGGGGCGCGCGGGCCGCGCTGGCTTCGACACTGAGGGTGAAGTGATCGTGATGGCGCCCGATCACGTGATCGAGAACCGCAAGCTTCTCGCGAAGGCCGGAGACGACCCCAAGAAGCTCAAGAAGGTGGTGCGCAAGAAGGCGCCGCAGGGTTCCGTGAACTGGACCGATGCGACCTTCGAGCGACTGCGCGATGCTCCTCCCGAGCCGCTCACCTCGAGCTTCTCCGTCACGCACGCCATGGTGCTGAACCTGCTGTCGCGCGGGGTGGCGAACGAGGCGCTGGGCCGCGAGGCTCAGGACCCCGTGGTCGCCATGCGGGACCTGCTCGAGTCCGTGCACGAGACCGACGCGCAGCGCTCCGCCCACGCGCGCCAGGCCCTACGGATCTACCGCTCCCTGCGCATCGCCGGGGTGGTCGAGAAGGTGCGCGTGCCGGACCCGTCGCACCCCCGCGGCGAGCGACCGACCGTGCGCCTCACGGTCGACGTACCCCGCCACTTCGCACTCAACCAGCCGCTGTCGCCGTTCGCCCTCGCCGCCATGGACCTGGTCAACGTGGACGCGCCCGACCACGCGCTCGACGTGGTCTCCGTCATCGAGGCGACGCTGTCCGACCCGCGCCAGGTGCTGGTCGCGCAGCAGCACCAGGCGCGGGGCGAGGCCGTGGCGGCCATGAAGGCCGACGGGATCGAGTACGAGGAGCGCATGGACCTGCTCGAGGAGGTCACGTGGCCCCGGCCGCTCGCTGACCTGCTCGAGCCCGCGTTCCTCACCTACCGGCGGGTGAACCCGTGGATCCTCGACGCCGAGCTGTCTCCCAAGTCCGTGGTGCGCGACATGCTTGAGAAGGCCATGAGCTTCCGCGACCTGGTGTCCGCCTACGGGCTCGAGCGGACCGAGGGCGTGGTGCTGCGCTACCTCGCGGAGGCGTATCGCGCGATGCGGCAGACAGTGCCCGCCGAGCACCGCACGGACGACGTCGAGGCGATCACGGAGTGGCTGGGCGACGTGGTGCGCTCGACCGACTCGTCGCTGCTGGACGAGTGGGAGCGGCTGATGAACCCCGAGGTGGGCCTGGGCGATGACGTGGACCCCGCATCCGTTGCCGCAGCCCCCTCCGTCGGCGGCCCCGCCCGGCCCATGACGGGAAACCCGCGGATGTTGAGGCGCCTTGTCGGCAACGCCCTGTTCCGCCGCGTCGAGCTCGCGGCACGCGAGGACTACCCGGCACTCGGCGCTCTGGACGCCGGCTCGGGCTGGAACGCCGATGCGTGGCGCGACGCGCTCGACCCGCTGTTCGAGGAGCAGGGCGACCAGGCGATCGGCATCGGACCGGACGCCCGCTCCGCGGCGCTCATCACCTTTGTAGAGCCCGGCGGCGACCACGACGAGGGGCGGGCGCGCGCAGCCCTGGCCTCAGCGCCGGATGCGGCCCTACCCGAGGGGTCGTGGCTGGTACGCCAGGTGCTCGACGATCCCGCGAGCGACCACGACTGGGCCATCACGGCGCTCGTGGACCTCGACGCGTCCGACGAGGCAGGTTCTCCGGCGATCGAGATCCTGGCGGTAGGCCCGCAGTAGCCGCCCATCCCGCGAAATGGGTCCTTTTCGCTTCCCCAAGCGCTGAGACGAGCGAAAGGGATCCATTTCGCGGGGGTGAGGGGGAAGGGTTTAGCAGGGGTTTCGGTGCTCCGAAAGTCAGGTATGCCTTCCTAGCGCCACAGCTCGCCGCCGTTCTAGCCTGGTCTCATGTTCACGCGCCGCGACCCGGAGCACATCGACGAGACCTCGGTCTCGGGTCGCCTCAACGCGCTCCGCGCCGGGGTGCTGGGCGCCAACGACGGCATCGTGTCGATGGCCGGTCTGGTGATCGGCGTCGCCGCCGCGGCACCCGAGAACCACGCCGCCATCCTCACCGCGGGCATCGCTGGGCTCGTGGCGGGTGCGCTGTCGATGGGCGTGGGCGAATACGTGTCGGTGTCCTCGCAGCGCGACGCCGAGAGCGAGCAGCTGAGGCGGGAGCGGCGCTGGCATCGCAAGCGTCCGGAGTGGGAACTCGAGCAGTTGGTGCAGCTCAACATGGACACCGGCATGTCGGAGGCGACGGCACGTGCAGCGGCGGTCGAGCAGACCGCGCACGACCCGGTCTCGATCCACGCGCGCATGCACCTCGGCATCGACCCCAACGAGCTCACGAACCCTTGGCACGCCGGCATCGCGTCGCTGATCGCGTTCACGCTCGGCGGGCTGCTGCCGGTCCTGATGATCCTGCTTCCCCCGCCCGCGTATCAGGTGCCCGTGACGTTCGCGGCCGTGGCGATCGCGCTCGCGGCCACCGGTTACACGTCAGCGCGGCTCGCGCACTCGAGCTACCGGCGCGCGATCATTCGCAACGTGCTGGGAGGATCGCTGGCGATGGCGATCACGTACGGCATCGGCCACCTGGTGGGCGTCGCGGTCTAGCGCGGGGCCACGCCCGCCTTCAGCAGGCCGTACACGAGCGAGTCCGACAGCGCCTCCCACGATGCCTCGATGACGTTGGGACCCACGCCCACGGTCCGCCACAGCTCGCCCGTCTCGCGGTGCACCGTGGTGATGAGGACCCGCGTGACGGCGTCAGTGCCGTGCGAGGCCTCCATGATCCTCACCTTGAAGTCAGTGAGCTCGAACTCCTCGATCTCGGGGTAGGCGCCGCACAACGCGTCGCGCAGCGCGTGGTCCAGGGCGTTGACGGGGCCGTTGCCCTCGCCCACCTCGACGATGCGCTCGCCGCCGGCGCGGAGCTTGATGACGGCCTCGGCGTCCGCATCCGTGGGGTCGCCCGGCTTGGACGAGACCCGCACGCGCCACGTCTCGGTGTCCCAGAACGTGGGCATGGCGCCCATCTCGGATCGCAGCAGGAGGTCGAAGGACGCGTCCGCAGCGTCGAACGTGTAGCCGGCGGCCTCGGCGTGCTTCACCCGCTCGGTCACGCGGCCCAGCAACTCGTTCTGACCAGCGAGGTCGAAACCCAGCTCCTTGCCCTTGAGCTCGATCGACGCGCGACCGGCCATGTCGGACACCAGCATGCGCATGTCGTTGCCCACCAGCGCCGGGTCGAGGTGCTGGTAGAGGTCGGGGTCCACGCGGATCGCGGACGCGTGCAGGCCCGCCTTGTGCGCGAAGGCCGATGCCCCCACGTACGGCTGGCGCGCGAAGGGCGCGATGTTGGTGATCTCGGAGATCGCGTGGGCGATGCGCGTGGACTCGGCGAGGCCGTCGCCCGCGAGCGCGCTGACGCCGCGCTTGAGCTCGAGGTTCGCGACCACAGCCACCAGGTCCGCGTTGCCGGTGCGCTCGCCGTAGCCGTTGACGCAGCCCTGGACGTGCGTCGCACCCGCGGCGACCGCGGCCATCGAGTTGGCGACGGCACACCCGGAATCGTTGTGCGCGTGCATGCCCAGCTGCGACGAGGTCCGCGCGCGCACGTCCGCCACGATCGCGCTGACGTCGTCGGGCAGCATGCCGCCGTTGGTGTCGCACAGCACCAGGGTGGACGCGCCCGCGGCCTCCGCCACCTGCAGCGCCTTCACCGAGTAGTCCGCGTCGTAGCGGTAGCCGTCGAAGAAGTGCTCGGCGTCCAGGACCACACGCCGGCCCTCGCCCACGAGGAACGCCACCGTCTCTTCGATCATCCGGAGGTTCTCCTCGGGCGGGACCCGCAGCGCGCGCTCCGCGTGCCGGATGTCGGACTTGGCGACCAGCGTGATGATGGGCGCCTCGGAGTCCAGCAGCGCCCGCACCTGCGGGTCTGCGGCCGCGGTCGAGCCCGCACGCCGCGTCATGCCGAACGCCGCGAACTGCGCGTTCCTGAACGACAGCTCCTTGGCGACCAGCGCGAAGAACTCGGTGTCCTTGGGCACCGCGCCGGGCCAGCCGCCCTCGATGATGCCCACGCCCAGCTCATCCAGCAGCGGCGCAATCGCCATCTTGTCCGCGACGGACAGGTTCATGCCCTCCTGCTGCGCGCCGTCGCGCAGGGTGGTGTCGTAGACCTCGACTGCGAGATCCGTCATCGTGGTGCTCCTCGGTTCTGGCGCGGCTCGCCCTTCCAACAAAAAAGCCCCCCAGGGTGCGGGAGGCTGCGCGTCGGGAGGGTCTCGCCGACGCGCTACGGAATGATGATCGCGGTGTGCATCGCGGCCAGTATGGCACACCCACCAGGGATGGCACAGGGCCGATGCGCGGGTCGTGCTGGCAGTGGTACGTCGCCCTAGCGCGGTGTGGTGCGCAGTCGCGCGGCAATCTCGTCGACATCCCGCAGATCGCCGGACGCGACAGCCATGGTCAACTCGAACAGCTCGTCGTTGTCGAGAGCCAGTTCCCGTCCGTTCACGCGCAGAAACATGACCGCCATCAGAGCGGAGAGCCGCTTGTTGCCGTCGACGAGTGGATGATTCAGGCACAGCGAGTGAAGGAGTGCCGCGGCCTTGGTCTCGAGCGTCGGGTAGGCATCCGATCCCATGACGGTGGTCGCCGGGCGTGCGAGCGCTGACTCGAGGAGTCCCTCGTCGCGGATCGGCCCGATGCCTTCGCGCACGATCACCTTCACGGCAATCGCGAAGGTCGGGTACCGGACGTCCATCAGACCGAGCCGAGGCGATCGAGCGCGTCGCGATACTTGCCGCTCACGTGCTCGTAGGCGTCCATGAACGCTGCGTCCGTCGAGTCTTCACGAGAGGCGGCCTCCACGGCCCTCACGATCGCCTCGTTCTTGGACACGCCCCACTCGGCCGCGAGTTTGGTCAGCATCGCGTCCTGCTCCGCGGTCATGCGCACGGTCATCGCCATTCCCCCACGGTATCACTCTGGTATCACGTGAGCCAGAGAGCGACTACAGCGGCCCCAGAGCCGCCTTGCGCTCCCGCCAGTCCGGCAGGTGATGGTCCATGAGCGCGTAGAACCGCGGCCCGTGATTGAGCTCGAACAGGTGGCTGAGCTCGTGGACGAGAACGTATTCGGCCATGCCATAGCCCCGCCGCGCGAGTTCCAGATTGAGCGTGATGCGTCGGGTCGAGGCTCGGCAACTGCCCCACCGCGAGCGCATGATCCTCAGGCTCAGGTGAGGCGGAGCAACGTCGAACCGCTCGCACCACACCGGCATGAGCTCGTCGAGCCACTCCTCGAGCACCGCCCGGCAGCGCTCCGCCTCCGCGCCGTGCACCAGCGGTTCCGGCACCGCCGCCAGCGCCGCGATGCGCTCATTGATCCACGACGCACGCGAAGCCACGAACGAGTCGATGCGCCACAGCGGCGTCGAGTGGGGCGCGGAGACGCGCACCTCGAGCGTCCGCGAGTCGATCCGCATCCGCATGTTGCGCATCTTCTTGCGTGTCAGCGTGTACTCGGGGACCGAGGGATCGGAGCGGTACTCGGCATTCTGGTTCGGCATGTCGTGAACAGTATGCGCCGCCGCAGAAGCCAGCCCGCGCATCGGCGCTGCGCTGTGGAGCGCCGCCGCACACCAGCGCCTGGGGACGGCTCCGAAGACAACGGCCGCTACAGCACCCGCCGCATCCACCCGAGGTGATCCTCGGCCCGCCCGTACTGGATGTCGGTGAGGCGCCCGCGCAGAGACGTGGTGAGCGTGCCAGGGCCACCGTCCCCGATGACGAGGTCGTACGAGGGCGTCACGAGGCGCGCGATCGGCGTCACGACCGCGGCGGTGCCGCACGCGAAGAACTCCTCGATCGCACCCGAGGAGATGCCGTCGCGCAACTCGTCGATCGAGATGTCCCGCTCGACCACCTCGCGGCCGTCGGCCCGCAGCAGCTCGATCACCGAGGACCGCGTCACGCCCTCGAGGATCGTGCCGGTCACGCGCGGCGTCCACACGGTGCCGTCGCGCCGCACCGCGAACACGTTCATGCCGCCCAGCTCCTCGACGTACAGGTCGCGCGAGGCGTCGAGGAACAGCACCTGGTCGCAGCCGTGATCCTGCGCCTGCTGCTGGGGCAGCAGCGAGGCCGCGTAGTTGCCGGCGGTCTTGGCCTGGCCGGTCCCACCCGCCCCCGCGCGATGGAAGCCCTGCGCGACCCAGATCGACACCGGCTTCACGCCGTTCGGGAAGTACGCCCCCACGGGAGAGGCCAGCAGCACGAACTCGACGGTCTGCGACGGCCGCACGCCCAGGCACGCCTCGGTGCCGATCAGCATGGGGCGCAGGTACAGCGACGTCTCGTCGGCGCCGGGAACCCAGGCCGCATCCACGCCTATCAGCGCCTCGATCGCCCCGATGAACATGGCGCACGCTAGGGAGCCCGACCCGCCCCCGTCCACGCAGGATTTGCGCCGCGCCCCCGGCCGCTCCACCCTGCCCCCGTGCTCCATCCCGAACTCGCCGCCCTGCTCCGCCGTCGCCTCGACGTGATCGCCGACCATCCCTTCCGCGACCGGGACCCGACCGCCCACCTCGAGGCCCTCAAGTCGGTGTCACTCGACATCGAGACCTGGCACGCCGCCCGGCGCGGCACGCTGCCGGCCCGGCTCGAGCACTTCCTCTCGGGCTGCTCCTACGACAAGGCACTGCGTTTCCTCGAGGCCGACGGTGCCTCCCCCGATCACTGAAGCAACCCTTTCCGGGTGCCCCTGCGCCAGCCCCCCGACCCCCGACCCCCGATTCCCACCTCGCGACGTCTTGCTCTTGCCCCTCGGCGAGGCCGCCGCTTAGTCTCCGCCCAGCGCATTTCCCGTGAGTTCCGGCGGCATCCACATCACCGGCATTCTCCCAGCCCGCTGGGGGTCGTCCCGCTTCCCCGGAAAGCCCCTCCATCCGATCGCCGGGAAGCCGCTGGTCCGGCACGTGTGGGAGCGCTGCA
>NZ_CAJXJX010000006.1 GCF_913055775.1 uncultured Demequina sp.
CCGATGCGGTTGTCGCCGGCGAAGGCGAGCATCGCGGGCTCGTACACCACCACAGCCGTGTTCACGGCGGCGTCCGGAGTCACCTCGCGCGGCGGGCGTTGCGCGTCAGCGACCAGACCGGTCACGAGAAGCAGCACTCCGATCACGCCCGCGACGAGCGCAGTCGTCCTGAGACTCACATTTCCTCCTGGTTTCTCCCGTCCACTCTAAGAGATGCGGGAATGTGGACGCAGGTTTCGGCTTTTGTCTCACTTCGCCGCGCGCATTACCCTGGGGGACGGATCGTGTGGCGCCGCCTGGCGCCGCCAAAGGAGACCAGCATGCCCGAAGAGACCCTGCCGTTTCCAGTAGCCATGCGCGGCTACGACAAGGAAGCGGTGGCCGCCCACGTCGCTCAGCTCGAGGAATCCGTGCGCAAGGCGCAGACCTCGGCCCAGCAGGCGCAGCAGGAGGCCGCACAGGTGCAGAGCCGGCTCGACGAGGCTCAGAAGAGCCTGCGCGAGGCGGAGCAGCCCACCTACAAGGGTCTCGGGGCTCGCGTCGAGCAGCTGCTGCGCTCGGCCGAGGAGCAGTCGTCCGACGTCGTCCAGCGCGCCAACACGCACGCGCAGGACACCGTGGCCCGCGCGAACGTCTCGGCGCAGCAGCTGCGCGCCCGCGCTGACAACGAGGTCGCCGAGATCATCGCCCAAAGCCGGCGCGAGGCCGAAGAGATCCGCACCGCGGCAGAGTCGGACGCCGCCAGCGCTCGCGAGTCCGCTCAGCGCCAGGCCACAGAGATCCTCGACCGCGCACGGCGCGATGCCGAGCGCGAGTCCTCGGCGATCGAAGCCGACGCCGCGGAGAAGCGCGCAGCCGCAGAGCGCGAGGCGCACACCACCCGAGCGGCAGCGGAGCGCGAGACCACCGAGCTGAGGGTCGCGTCGCAGCGCGAGGCGACTGAGCTCGTCGATGCCTCCCGAGCCGAGGCCGAGGGAATCGTCGCCGGCGCCCAGGACCAGGCGGAGTCGCTACGCGCGGACGCGGAGCAGGCTCTCGCCGATGCGCGGGCTGAGGCCAAGACGATCGTGGCGGAGGCGGCCGAGGCGAAGGCTGCCTCCGACGCCGAGGCCTCCGACGCCCGATCCACCGCGGAGGCTGAGGCCGCGAACCTCCGCAACGAGGCGCAGTCCTTCCTGACCCAGGCGAACCGCGACGCCGAGGCCCTGCGCGCGGAGGCCGAGACCGAGGCACGAGACACTCGCGCCACCGCGGAGCGCGAGGCCGAGGCGTTGCGCCTCGAGACCGACGAATACGACGATGCGACGCGCGGCGAGGCCGAGGAGTACGCCGCCGCGACGCGCAAGGAGGCGGACGACTACGCGGGAGCGGAGCGCACCGCCGCAGATGAGTACCGCGCCGCGACCGAGGAGGATGCCCGCTCCGCTGCGGCGGCGATCGCCGCCGAGGCTCGCGCCGCCGCCGACGCGCTGCGACAGGAGACGGACCAGTACGCCGCAGACGAGCGCGGTGCTGCCGAGGCCGATGCTGCTCGCCTGCGCTCGGAGGCCGACGAGTACGACACCGCGACCCGCGGCTCGGCCGACAGGTACGACGCCCAGACCCGGACTGCAGTCGACGAGTTCGTCGTCGCGAAGCGGGCGGAGACGGACCAGTACGACCAGGCCACCCGCACCGCGGCGGACGAATATGACCAGACCACGCGCGCGGCCGCCGACGAGTACGACCAGGCCACCCGCGCCGCGGGCGAGGACCACGCCGCCCAGGTGCGCGCCGACGCCGACGCCTACGACGCGACCACGCGGACTGCTGCTGACGAGCACCACCGGACCGCCCGCGCGGACGCCGAGGAGCTCGCGCTGATCACGCGCACCGCGGCCGACGAGTACGACCAGACCACGCGCGCAGGTGCCGACGAGTACGACCAGGCCACGCGCGCAGGTGCCGACGAGTACGACCAGGCCACCCGCACCGCGGGCGAGGACCACGCCGCCCAGGTGCGCGCCGACGCCGACGCCTACGACCAGGCCACCCGCAAGGGCGCCGAGGACTACGCGGCCTCGACTCGTGCGGCCGGCGAGACCTACGCGCGCGACGTGCGCAAGGCGGCGGACGCGTTCGACGCGACGACCCGCAAGGAGGCCGACGACTACGCGGCGACCGTGCGCCAGGAGGCGGACGACCACGCCGCCCGCGTCCGGCGCGAGGCCGAGAACTTCGACGCTCACCAGCGCGACGAGACCGCGGCATACGTCGAGCAGACCCGACGCGAGGCGGACACGTACGCCACGCAGACCCGCGACGCGGCCGACCGCGACGCGGCGGCCACGGCGCAGGCTGCTCAAGACGACGCGGAGAAGAGCGCTGCGGACGCTGCCCAGGAGGCCAAGGCGACCATCGCTGCAGCCACCAAGGAGGCAGAGTCGCTGCGGGCCGAGGCCCACGCCGACGCGGAGGCGGCGTCCGAGGAGGCGCGGCGCACCCGCGAGGACCTCCAGGTCGAGGTCGCACAGCGTCGCGAGACCGCGGAGCAGGAGCTCAGCAAGCGCCACGAGGAGGCCCAGGCGGAGAGCGCCGCGATGGTGGCCGATGCGCGCAAGCGCGCCGACGAGGCCGAAGAGCGCCTCAGCGTCGCGCTCGAGCGCGCGGAGACCGTGCGGCGCGAAGCGGAGACGCACTCGCAGACGCTGCTGTCGAATGCTCGCAACAACGCCGACGAGATCGTCTCCGAGGCTCGCGAGCACGCGGAGAGCATCATCTCCGAGGCCGTCGCGGACGCCGAGCGCGAGCGCGTGAACGCCGCGCGTGAGGTCGAGGACCTGCACCGCCAGCAGGAGTCGATCACCGGGTACCTCGACGATCTGCGCGGCCTGCTGGGCACCGACCCCGTGGCGGGCCTCCAGCGCGCCGCCGGGGCGGCCGAGAAGCACTGATGACCGACGAGCCTGCGGTCTCGCCGCACCTGCGGCGCGCCCAGGCGCTCGAGCGTCAGCGCCAGGCGGAGAGCCGCCAGGCCGCCGTGATGGTGCGCAAGTTCGCCGAGGACGCTCGTGCGGCTGGGATCGAGCCCGTGCGCTTCACGGCTCGCCCCTACGGGGGTGGGGCGCGCTACCGCACCGCCGTCGAAGGCTGGTATCTCAAGCGCGACCAGACGGTCGGCGTCGGCACGGACGGCCAGTTCTACGTCCTCTCGGTGGCACCGACCCTCAAGGCCCGCGTCACGGGCGCTCACCTCGAGCCCGCCGAGCCACCGCTCGAGTTGGGCAAGGGTGGCCGCGACGGCGAGTCGATGCCCATGCAGGTCGCTCTCGACAAGCGCCTGGCCGGCGGCAACGACTGGGCACGCTGACGCGTCGCGGGAGCGGCGCTGGGAAGTTCAGCCGAGCAGCGGCAGCAGCGCCTCGGCGGTCTCGACGGGCTTCTCGAGTGCCACCAGGTGACCGGCGCCCTCGATGACGACGGTCGTGACGTCGAGAGCGGCGGCGACGGCGTCCATGGCGTCGCGCGGCACGATCCCGTCCTTCGCGCCCGCGATCACCACGGCGGGTCCATCGACGGAGCGCAGGACCTCGAGGCGGTCGGGGCGAGCCGCCATCGCCCGCTGACCCCACGCGATCCCATCTCCCGCATGCCGGGACACGTTCGCCGCGACCCACTCGACGAGCTCCTCGCGGGCGGGCCCCTCCGTGCCCACGAGTCCTTCGGCAGCCGCGCGTGGGTCCGGCACTCCCCCGGACTCCTCCGCCGCGAGCGCGTTCCTCTCCCGCGTCGCGGCCGCCTCCTCGGTATCCGCGCTCGCCTTGGTCGCGAGCAGGCCCAGGCCGGCCACGGCATCGGGCGCTCTCTCGGCCACCGCCATCGCGACGTAGCCGCCCATCGAGCAGCCAATCCAGACCGCGGCATTGGCGCCCGTCGCCTCCCGCATCGCGAGCACCGCGGCATCGGCGATGAGCTCGAGGCTGGGCTCCTCATCCGTCACCGGCATCTCGCCGATGCCCGGCATGTCGAAGGTGATCACGTCGCCCCGCGCTCGGTCGCCCCACGCCGCGATGAGGGGCTCCCACTGCGCTCGGTCCACGGGGAAGGCGTTCAGCAGGACGATGGGCGGGACATCGGGCAGCAGGCTCACGGTGGCTCCCAGGGCGCGACGGAGGGGTGGTCGGCGATCCAGTCCTATTGCACCACGTCGGAGGCGACCGCGGTTGGCAGCGGCGCGCGGTCGGGCGCGACGCGCTCGACGATCGCGTCGAGCACGATCCGCACGTAGGCCTCGCCGACCCACAGGTGCTTGGCATCCTCGACCGGCACGAGCTCGAGCTGAGTCAGCGGGGCGAAGCGCTCGCGGGCCTCGTCCGGCTGGAGGAAGTCGTCGTGCTCGGGCACCAGCGCCGTCACCGGCTTCCCGGTCGCGGCCCAGCGCTCGAGGTCGGCATCCTTCGCGCGGTGCAGCGGGGGCGACAGCAGGATCGCGCCCTCGACGTCCAGGTCCGAACCGTGCATCAACGCGACCTCTGTCCCGAAGCTCCACCCCACGAGCCAGCGGTTCGGCAGACCCCGTGCTACGGCGAAGTCCACCGCTGCGCGCGCATCGGCCGCCTCCCCCACGCCCTCCTCGAACTGGCCGTCCGAGGTCCCGCGCGGTGACGTGGTGCCGCGAGTGTTGAAGCGGATGACCGCGACGTCCGCGAGGTGCGGCAGGCGCCACGCGGCCTTGCGGAACACGTGGGAGTCCATGAAGCCGCCGTGGGTGGGCAGCGGATGCAATGTGATGAGGGTCGCGCGCACCTCGCCTGACGCGGGAAGCGCGAGCTCCCCGACCAGCTCGAGGCCGTCCTCCGTGCGCAGCACGATGTCCTCGCGGATCGCGGGCAGGACGGTCATGGAGCGAATCTCGGTCGTGTCAGCCACGCGTCCTCCCGAACGTGTTCCAGCAGTGGGTGTGCCAATGGCGGCGCGTAGCCGCGGCTGCCTCGGCGCCGAACAGCCCGTCCGCAGGCCACGCGACCAGATGCTGGGTCGCGCCGTCGATGTCGCGGCCGCAGCCGGGGCACGTGTACGTCTTGTCGCTGGGTCGCGGCGTCACGACGATGTGCTCCTCGCCGCCGGGCCCGGTCTCGCGCCTGCCGCCGGTCGCATTCGCGACGCGGTCGACGTCCAGCTCCGGGTGAGGCTGCCCGTACGGGCGCTTCGACGACCGGCGCTTGGAGGGCATGGGTTCAAGTCTACGGCCGAGCCCTCACCCCCTTGACTGCGAACCGGCCTCTTCCCCGCCACCCCGCAGGATCGCTCCTGAGGGGAGTGGCACGTGGCGTGTCGCCGAGAGCTCGGTTCGCAGTTCAGAGGTGAACGAGCGGGTACGGAGGGCCGATGCGGTGGCCCGGCTGGCTGCGCCCGCGTCAGTAGGCGCGGGGAGGCGTGGAGACCAGACCCTCGATGGCGTCGAGCGGCGTCACCTGGCGGGTGCGGATGGTGTTCGCGTACCAGTACGCGGAGTCCTTCCACGTGCGCTTCGACGTGTCGTAGTCCACCCGCATCATGCCGAAGCGCTTGGAGTAGCCCCAGCCCCACTCGAAGTTGTCCATGAGCGACCACGCCATGTAGCCGCGGATGTCGGCGCCCTCGGCCTGTGCGCGCTGCAGGGCGAGCAGGTGGTCGTGGTAGTACCGGTAGCGGTCGATGTCGCGGATGCGCCCGTCCGCGTCGACCTCGTCGGGCCACGACGCGCCGTTCTCCGTCACGATGATGGGCAATCCGAGGTCATGGTGGATGCGCAGCAGGTGCGCGTGGAAGCCGCTCGGGTCCACGTTCCAGCCCATCGTGGTGCGCACGCCCAGGAGCGGCATGAACTCGACGTCGTCGGCTCCGGGCCAGCAGCTGAACTTCGTGGTCTTGTGACCGTCCTCGCCGGTGTCGACTCGCGGGCCGTCGTGGTGGCGCACGGTGTGGCTCGAGTAGTAGTTGACGCCGATCAGGTCGAGGGTGCCGCGGGTGGCCTCGAGGTCGCCCTCGTGCACGAAGGACCAGTCGGTGATGTCTGCGGTGAACTCGAGCAGGTCCTGGGGGTACTCGCCCTTGCTGAAGGGCTCGATGAAGATGCGGTTCGCGAGCGCATCGATCTTATGCGCCGCCTCCACGTCGCGCGGGTCTGCCACGTTCCAGGGACGCGGAAGGTGGGAGTTGATGACCAGGCTGACCTGCGCATCGGCCGTCACCTCCTTGATCGCCGCGTAGGCGAGACCGTGCGCGAGGTTGAGGTGGTGCGCTGCCGCGAGCGAGTCCGCGTGGTCGCTGCGGCCGGGAGCGTGGGCGCCGGAGCCGTAGCCCAGGAACGCGGTGCACCACGGCTCGTTGAACGTGGTCCAGTACGTGACCTTGTCGCCGAACTCCTCCGCCATCAGGCGTGCATACTCGACGAACGCCTCCGCGGTCGCGCGCACCGGCCAGCCTCCGGCGTCCTCAAGCTCCTGCGGGAGGTCCCAGTGGTAGAGCGTGACGAGCGGCTCGATGCCCGCAGCGATGAGCTCGTCGAGCAGGCGGTGATAGAAGTCGACGCCCTCGCGGTTGAGCTCGCCGGAGCCGCCCGGCTGGACGCGCGGCCACGCGATCGAGAAGCGATAGGCGTCGAGCCCGATCTCCTTCATCGCCGCGACGTCGTCCGCGTAGCGGTGGTAGTGGTCGCACGCGACGTCACCCGTGTCGCCGTTCAGGGTCTTGCCCTCGGTGTGCGAGAAGGTGTCCCAGATGGACGGGCCGCGGCCGCCCTCGGTCGCGGCTCCCTCGATCTGGTACGAGGCCGTCGAGGCGCCGAACAGGAAGTCGGCGGCGAAGGTGTCAGGCGTGCTCGGAGTGCTCATGCCAACGAGGGTAACCGAACGATTCGATGTTTTCTACCAGACGGTCAGGATTGCGTCGCGGTGCCGTCCTCGTCCGCCTTCATGCGGTGGAACTCCGCGCGATCGTGCTTGCCCTCGACGAACTCCAGCGCATTCGGCAGCACCTCGCGCTCGAGCCACCGGTGCCACTGGATGAAGAACGCGAGCACCCTCCGTCCGATGACCGCACCGAGCGCTCCTAGCAGGGGCGATGCCACCAGCAGGGTGGTGAACGTCGAGACGTTCCAGATGTCCCAGGTACCCTCGCGAGCCACGCGGACCGCGGTGAGAATGCCCAGCGCCACCACCGTCAGCGCGATCGCACCCGTGACGGCGTAGACCACGTAGTGCTTGACGACGGACTGGTCGAACCTCAACGCACGCAGCAGGCCCATGCTCATCAGCGCCCAGCCGCAGATGTAGATCCCCACCAGGGCCGGCGCGATGGTGACGCCGCCGGAGACCAGAAAGCCCATCGCCTCGTCGAACGGCTGCGCGGTGAAGTACACGATCACGAAGGGCACCATCGAGGCGAAGGCAGCCTTGCAGTGGCTCCAGAACGTCGCGTACATGTGCGCGCCGTCCTCATGGGTCGCCAGCGGCTGGCGCACGCTGCGCGGCGCCTTCCTCTTCGCGGATCGAGCCATGGCGACCAGGGTAGCCCCGATGCTCGGGCTGCCTGCACCCCGCCCCCTACGCTGGGCCCATGGCACTGCTGAACGTCCGCTACTACTCCACCGTGCTGGGGCTGTCGACCACGGCGACGGTGATCCTGCCCCAGGCCGCCTCTGGCCAGATCGGGATGTCAGGCGCTGCCGCGGGCGGGCCCCTGCCCACGCTGTACCTGCTGCACGGGCTCACCGACGACGACTCGATCTGGCAGCGACGCACGTCGATCGAGCGCTACGTGGCCGACCTGCCGCTCGCGGTGGTCATGCCGACCGTCGACCGGGGCTGGTACACGGACCAGGCCGACGGCTACCGGTACTTCACCCACATCGCCGACGAGCTGCCCGAGATCATGGGTGCGTTCTTCCCGTTGTCGCAGCGGCGAGAGGACACCTTCGCCGCAGGACTGTCGATGGGTGGCTACGGAGCGTTCAAGCTGGCGCTGCGCCGTCCGGATCGGTTCGGGGCAGCGGCGAGCCTCTCGGGCAGCCTCGACGTGGGCGCCGAGCCTGCCGAACTGGGCGACGAGTGGCGTCGCACCTTCAGCACCGTCGAGCGCTCGCGCGCCAACGGCGACGACCTCATCGACCTCGTCAGGTCCGCGGATCCCTCGACCACGCCGCGCCTGTGGGCGTGGTGCGGCACTGAGGACTTCCTGCTCGATCACAACCGTCGCTTCCGCGACGCCGCGGCTGATGCAGGGGTCGGGCTGGAGTACCACGAGTCCCCGGGCACGCACGAGTGGGGCGCCTGGGACCGAGAGATCCAGCGCGTGCTGGCCTGGCTGCCGCTCGGCCGGCGGCGCTGAGGCGGCCCGGCTGGCGTCAGAACAGGCGCGTCGTGGGGTCGTCGGCGCCGCGCATGGCGTCGTAGTCGAGCACCACGCAGCGGATGCCGCGGTCCTCGGCCAGCACCCGGGCCTGCGGCTTGATCTCCTGTGCCGCGAAGACCCCCTCGACTGGGCTCAGCAGCGGATCGCGGTTCATCAGCTCGAGGTACCGCGTCAGCTGCTCGACCCCGTCGATCTCGCCGCGGCGCTTGATCTCGACCGCCACGGAACCGCCCGACGGCGACTTCGCGAGGATGTCCACGGGGCCGATCGCCGTCATGTACTCGCGGCGCACCAGCGTGTGGCCGTCGCCGAGCAACGCGATCTGCTCCGCCAGCAGCTCCTGCAGGTGCGCCTCGACGCCGTCCTTCACGAGACCGGGGTCGATCCCCAGCTCGTGCTCGGTGTCGGACAGGACCTCGTACAGCTCGATCTCCAGACGGTCGTCCGTCTTGTCGTGCTGAACTGTCCAGACCTCCTGGACCCCCGCATCGGCCTGAGCCTCGCTGACCTCAGCCGTGCGCAAGGTGCACGGCGGGCTCATCCAGTTGAGCGGCTTGTACGAGCCGCCATCGGAATGGAGCAGCACCGAACCATCGGCCTTGACCATGATCGCCCGAGTGGCGAGAGGCAGATGCGCGCTGAGCCGCCCGGAGTACCGGGCGGCGCAGCGCGCGATGACGACGCGCATGGGCGTCAGTCCTCGTCGGTCTCCGCCGGCGTGGCGCCGATGGTGATGACGTTGTGGTCGAACGACACGAAGCCCTGCTTGATCGCGAACTCGACCTGCTCAGAGTCTCCGGTGCGCACGCGCACGGTGCCTGCCTTGAGCAGCGCCAGGATGGGCTCGTGGTTGGCGAGCAGGCCGATCTCGCCCTCGACGGAGGGCGCGATCACGCGCTCCGCCGTCCCGGACCACAGGGTGCGGTCCGGGGCGACGATGTCGACGGTCAGGGGGCCGGCCATGATCAGCCGATCTCCTTCTGGATGCGGTTCCAGTTCTTCTCGAGGTCCTCGAGACCACCGATGTTGAAGAACGCCTGCTCAGCGATGTGGTCGTACTTGCCCTCGACCAGGCCGGAGAAGGCCTCGATGGTCTCGGTCAGCGGCACCGTCGAGCCCGGGACGCTGGTGAACTGCGTCGCCATGTAGGTGTTCTGCGACAGGAACTGCTGGATCTTGCGCGCACGGGCGACGATGATCTTGTCCTCCTCGGACAGCTCGTCGACACCGAGGATCGCGATGATGTCCTGCAGCTCCTTGTTGCGCTGGAGGATCGACTTGACCGAGTTGGCCGTCTCGTAGTGCTTCTGGCCCACGTAGCGCGGGTCCAGGATGCGCGAGGTCGAGGCCAGCGGGTCGATCGCGGGGTACAGACCGCGCGAGGCGATCTCACGCGACAGCTCGGTGGTCGCGTCGAGGTGCGCGAACGTCGTGGCCGGCGCCGGGTCGGTGTAGTCGTCCGCGGGGACGTAGATCGCCTGCAGCGAGGTGATCGAGTGACCGCGGGTCGAGGTGATGCGCTCCTGCAGCTGACCCATCTCGTCCGCGAGGTTGGGCTGGTAGCCCACCGCCGACGGCATGCGGCCCAGCAGGGTCGACACCTCGGAGCCCGCCTGCGTGAAGCGGAAGATGTTGTCGATGAACAGCAGCACGTCCTGCTTCTGCACGTCGCGGAAGTACTCCGCCATCGTCAGGGCGGACAGGGCGACGCGCAGACGCGTGCCCGGCGGCTCGTCCATCTGGCCGAAGACCAGCGCCGTCTGGTTGATGACGCCGGACTCGGTCATCTCCTCGATGAGGTCGTTGCCCTCACGGGTGCGCTCACCGACGCCCGCGAACACCGACACACCGTTGTGGTTGTTGGCGACGCGGTAGATCATCTCCTGGATCAGGACGGTCTTGCCCACACCCGCACCGCCGAACAGGCCGATCTTTCCACCCTGCACGTAGGGCGTGAGGAGGTCGATCGACTTGATGCCGGTCTCGAACATCTCGGTCTTGGACTCGAGCTGGTCGAACGACGGGGGCTTGCGGTGGATGGGCCAGGTCTCGCCGACCTCGACCTTCTCGCCCTCCTTGGCGTTGAGCACCTCGCCGGTCACGTTGAACACGTGACCCTTGGTGACATCGCCGACGGGGACGGAGATGGGGGCGCCGGTGTCGACCACCTGAGCGCCGCGGACCAGGCCGTCGGTGGGCTTCAGGGCGATCGCGCGCACCATGTTGTCGCCCAGGTGCTGAGCGACCTCGAGGGTCATGTGGAGGATGCCCTCGTCCTCGCCCTGCGCGCTCAGGTCGATGTCGACCGTAAGCGCGTGGTAGATGTCGGGGATCGCGTCTGCGGGGAACTCGATGTCGACGACGGGGCCGATCACGCGGGCGACGCGACCGATCACGGGCTTGGAGGTCGACTCGGACGACTCGGCCGGCTTCTTGTCCGCCGGCTTCTTCGCGGTCTTCGCGGTGGGGGTCATGATGTCTCGCTTCCGATCACGAGGCCGCGAGCGCATCCGCGCCCGAGACGATCTCGCTGATTTCCTGGGTGATCTCGGCCTGGCGCGCCGAGTTGGCGAGCCTGGTGTATTGACGAATGATGTCCTCGGCGTTGGACACGGCGGTGTTCATCGCACGCTGGCGGTTGGCAAGCTCGGATGCCGCCGACTGCAGCAGGCACGTGTACACACGCGCCTCGATGTAGCGCGGGAGCGCGGCGTCGAGCACGGCCTCGGCAGAGGGCTCGAACTCGTACAGCGGCTCGACGTCGTCGCCGGGCTCCGCCACGCCCTCGACGATCTCGAGGGGCAGCAGGCGGATGACCCGCGGCTCCTGGGAGACCATCGACGAGAAGTGCGTGTAGACGATGTGGATCTCGCTGACGCCGCCGTCCTCGATCTCGGCCGTGAAGGCTCCGTAGAGCTCCGCTGCGACCTCGATCGCGGTCTCGACGTCCGGCGCATCCGAGCCACCGGTCCACTGCCCGGCGAGCTCACGGTTGCGGAACTTGAAGTACGACACTGCGCGGCGGCCCACAGCGAACTGCACGACCTCCTTGCCGTCGCCTTCCAGGCGCTCGCGCAGACGCTCGGACTCACGGATCGCATTCGCCGAGTAGGCGCCGGCCATGCCGCGGTCCGCGCTCACCACGAGCAGCGCCACGCGGTTGGTGTCGGTCCGCTCCGACGTCAGCGGGTGCTCGACGTTCGAGTGCGTCGCCACGGCGCTGATCGCGCGGGTGATCGCCTTCGAGTACGGCGCCGCTGCGGTGACACGGTCGCGAGCCTTGCCGATGCGTGAAGCCGCGATCAGCTCCATCGCACGGAAGATCTTCTTCAGCGACTGTGTCGACCGGATCCGCTGCCGGTAGACGCGCTGCTGTCCACCCATCGGCTACTTCTTCTTCTTCGCGACGATCTGCTCCTGCTCGGACTCAGCCTCGCCGCCACCCTCGATCGGCGCGTCGGTGTGCAGCTCGGTGCCCTCCGACGCGAGGAAGGTCGACAGGTAGTCGTCGACTGCCGTCTCGAGCGCAGACTCGGTCTCGTCGGACAGCTTGCCCGTGTCCGCGATGTCCGAGAGGACCGACGTCGAGCGACGCAGGTGGTCGAGCAGCTCACGCTCGAAGCGCAGCACGTCCTGCACAGGGATCTTGTCCAGCTTGCCCTTGGTTCCGGCCCAGATCGACACGACCTGGTCCTCGACCGGGTACGGCGAGTACTGCGGCTGCTTGAGCAGCTCCATGAGTCGCGCACCACGGGTCAGTTGCTGGCGCGACGCCGCGTCGAGGTCGGACGCGAACATCGCGAACGCCTCGAGCGAGCGGTACTGCGCCAGGTCGATCTTCAGCGTTCCGGAGACGCTCTTCATCGCCTTGACCTGTGCCGAGCCACCGACGCGGGACACCGAGATGCCGACGTCGATCGCGGGGCGCTGGTTGGCGTTGAACAGGTCGGACTGCAGGAAGATCTGGCCGTCCGTGATGGAGATGACGTTGGTCGGGATGTACGCCGAGACGTCGTTCGCCTTGGTCTCGATGACGGGCAGACCGGTCATCGAGCCCGCACCCATCTCGTCCGAGAGCTTCGCGCAGCGCTCGAGCAGGCGCGAGTGCAGGTAGAACACGTCGCCCGGGTACGCCTCGCGGCCCGGCGGGCGGCGCAGCAGCAGCGACACGGCGCGGTACGCCTCGGCCTGCTTCGAGAGGTCGTCGAAGACGATCAGGACGTGCTTGCCGTCGTACATCCAGTGCTGGCCGATGGCCGAGCCGGTGTAGGGCGCCAGGTACTTGAATCCGGCGGGGTCGGAGGCAGGAGCGGCGACGATGGTCGTGTACTCCAGCGCACCGGCCTCCTCGAGCGCGCCGCGCACCGAGGCGATGGTCGAGCCCTTCTGGCCGATCGCCACGTAGATGCAGCGCACCTGCTTGGTCGGGTCACCCGACTCCCAGTTGGCCTTCTGGTTGATGATCGTGTCGATCGCGATGGCCGTCTTGCCGGTCTGGCGGTCGCCGATGATCAGCTGGCGCTGACCGCGGCCGATCGGGATCATCGCGTCGATCGACTTGAGGCCGGTCTGCAGGGGCTCGTGCACCGACTTGCGGGCCATGACGCCCGGGGCCTGAAGCTCGAGCGCGCGACGCGCCTCGGTCGCGATGTCGCCGAGGCCATCCACGGGGTTGCCCAGCGGGTCCACCACGCGGCCCAGGTAGCCGTCGCCCACGGCAACGGAGAGGACCTCGCCGGTGCGGTGCACCTCCTGGCCCTCCTCGATGCCCGTGAACTCACCGAGCACCACGACGCCGATCTCGCGGACGTCGAGGTTCAGCGCGAGGCCCAGGGTGCCGTCCTCGAAGCGCAGCAGCTCGTTCGCCATGCAGCCGGGCAGGCCCTCGACCTGCGCGATGCCGTCGGCGGCCAGCGTGACGCGACCGGTCTCCTCGCGCACGACGCCCGAGGGCTCGTACGACTTCACGTAGCTGTCGAGCGCATCCCGGATCTCGTCGGGACTGATCGTCAACTCAGCCATGTCTCTTCTCTCCTGTCACTACCGCGGTGCGGTGATGGTCTTCGCTAGCCGACGAGTCGTCGTCGTGCCTCGTCGAGCCGGCTGAGGACGGTACCGTCCACGACCTCAGACCCGACCTGAACTCGGATGCCGCCCAGGACCTCGGGGTCCACGGCGACGTTGATCTGCATCTCATGCCCGTAGGCCTTGCGCAGGATGCCTGCGAGGCGCGTGCGCTGGGCCATCGAGAGCTCGACGGCCGCGGTCACGTTCGCGACCGACCGGCCGCGGCGAGCCGCGGCGATGTCGAGCAGCGCGTGCAGGGCGGGGATGAGGCGGCGGCCGCGCGGCACGCCGACCACACGCGTTAGCAGCGCGTGAGTGGTGGGGTGCAGCTTGCCGCCCAGGGTTCCCTCGAGCAGCGCGAGACGCTGCTCCTTGGACGCCGAGCGGTTGCTCATCGCGACCAGCAGCTCGCGCTCGGCGGTCAGCAGGCGCTCGACGCGGAAGAGCTCCTCCTCCACGGCCTCGAGCGTGCCCTGCGCCTCGGCGTGGGCGAACAGGGCGAGCTCGCCGGCGTCGTCGAGCGACTCCGCGAGGTCCGCCTCATCCGACCAGCGCTGCGACGTGAACGACGCCACGGCGTCGACCGCACGAGGGTCGAGCGAGCCGAACAGCTGCTTCACCAGCGCGGCCTTGTCCGCACCGGGCCGAGCAGGGTCCGTCAGGGCGCGCCTGAGCGAGCCCGACGAATCCAGTGCGTCGACCACGGCGAACAGGTGCTCCGCGATCTCGATGCCGTCCTTGGCCGCCGCAGTGACGACGGTGTCGAACTCCTTCATCGAGGCATCGCGCG
Source organism: uncultured Demequina sp. (assembly GCF_913055775.1). Lineage (GTDB taxonomy): Bacteria > Actinomycetota > Actinomycetes > Actinomycetales > Demequinaceae > Demequina. The sequence continues at coordinate 14,231 of NZ_CAJXJX010000006.1, forward strand.
ATGCCTGGCTGGTTCCGCGCATCGGCCCTATCCCTTCGCCTTGCTGTCCGACACCTGAGCCTCGAGGTCATCGAGGAAGCCGTCGATGATCCGCTGCTGGCGCGCGTCGTCCTTGAGCGATTCGCCCACGATGCGCGACGCCAGCTCGGAGGCCAGCGCGCCCACCTCGGACCGCAGCGACACGATCGCCTGCTGGCGCTCCGCGTCGATCTGCTTCTGGGCGGTCTCGACCAGACGCTGGGCGTCACCCGATGCGGACTCGCGCGTCTCCGCGACGATCTGTCCAGCCTCGGAGCGCGCGTCCTCGCGGATGCGGGCTGCCTCGGCACGGGCCTCGGTCAGCTGCGCGGTGTACTCCTCGAGCGCGGCCGCAGCCTCGGACTGGGCCTCCTCGGCCTTCTTGATGCCGCCCTCGATCTTCTCCGCGCGCTCGTCGAGCACCTTCTGCAGCATCGGCAGGATCTTCCACATGAAGACCCCGACGATGATCAGGAAGATGATCGTCGACCACAGGATGTCGTAGTTGGCGGGGATCAGCGGGTTGTGCGATGACTCCCCGTGCTCCTCCGCCGCGACGACGATGAGGTTGAGTGCGTTCATGGCTTAGGTGAAGAGGAAGCCGGTGACCAGACCCAGGAGGGCGAGCACCTCGACGAACGCGACACCGATGAACATGGTGGCGCGCAGCTGGCCGGCGACCTCAGGCTGACGCGACATGCCCTCGATGGTCTTGCCGATGAGGATTCCAAGGCCGATGCCCGGACCGGTGGCGGCGAGGCCGTAGCCGATCGTCGCGACGTTGCCCGAGACCTCCGCGAGAGTGGTGGTGTCCACTGTTGTTTCCTTCCATTGAAGCGACGCCGTCCGGCGCCGCACACTTGTGTGGGTTTAGTGCTCTTCCTCGATAGCCATGTTGATGTACACGGCGGACAGCATGACGAAGACGTAGGCCTGCAGCGCCGCGACGAAGATCTCGAAGAGCGTGAAGGCGAAGCCCGCGACGAAGGTGACGGTGCCCATCGCCTTCATGGCGCCGGCGGCCTCGAAGAAGAAGTACTGGGTGGCCGCGAAGCACAGCACGAGCAGCAGGTGGCCGGCCATCATGTTCGCGGCGAGTCGCAGCGCGAGCGTGGCGGGGCGCAGGATGAAGACCTGCAGGAACTCAATGGGCGTCAGCAGCAGGTAGATGCCCTTGGGCACGCCCGCCGGGAACAGGCTGGTCTTCAGGTAGCCGCCGAGGCCGTGCTTCTTGACGCCCACGGCGAGGTACAGGATGTACACCCACAGCGCCATGATGATCGGCAGGCCGATGAGGGATGTGCCAGCCATGTTGATGAACGGGATGACGCCCGTGATGTTGAACGCGAGGATCGCGAGGAACAGCGTGGTCAGGAACGGGAGGAAGCGCTTGGCGTTCTCCTTGTCCATGACCTGCTCGACGATCTGCGTGCGCACGAAGTCCAGCATCATCTCGACCACGGACTGACCGCGCGACGGCACGACCTTCGCCTTGCGGGCGACGAGCCAGAAGATGAGGATGAGGACTGCGGCGGCGATGACGCGCGCCAGCATGATGCGGTTGAACTCGAAGATGGTCCCCTCGCCGAACAGCGCCGGCGGGAAGAACTCGTCAACCGTGGGGGCGTGGAAGCCGTCCGAGTAGAACAGCCACCCGAAGATGCCGGAGGATTCGCCGTCGTCGGCCGCGAGCTCGGACGTGGCCGTCATGGCCGCGCCCAGGGCTAGATTCGCCACAGAAGTCTCTCCAGGGGTAGAAGCTGGCGCGGGACCTGAGGGCCCGGCGCGCCGATACCGTGATGCCCCAGAATCCTAACGTAGAACCGGGGCGCTGACGAACGTGCAGGCCGGAATTATCCGGCGTTCTTTCCGGCGTCCGGGTCCACGTACGGGATGCGGGCGCTGCGGATCACCCAGAAGTCCACCGCGAGCGTGAAAAGCACGCCCGCGACGGCGAAGCCCGCGAACAATGGGCGGTGAAACCCGTCGATGCCGCTGAGCACCAGGAGCGCCACGATGATGATGAGCATCTTGAGCAGCCAGGAGCCGCCGATGATGCCCGCCATGACGTGGGGCTCGCGGTTGTGGCTGATCACCATGGCGACCTGGGTGGTCACGCCGGACAGCGCCGCGACGGCGACGCCCACCTCGGCCGCCACCAGGCCCGCTCCCCCGGCGACGAGCAGGCCGACGGGCACCGCGAGCACCGCGAGAGCCACGACGCCGTAGACGGTGAGCCGCAGTGCGCGGCGGTAGGTGGTGGACTCGACGGTCACGGTCGCTCCTTGGTCGAGACGGAGTCGGCGGGGGCCGATGCGGTGGCGGGGGTGTCGGGCACGTCGCGGTTCGCGCCGGGCTCGGGCGCGTCGTCGCGGTGGTGCCCCTCGGGCGTGATGCGCTGCAGCGGACGAGCCCTGTCGCCCGCAGTGCGCCAGCCGGAGGACAGCCGGCGTCTCAGCGCCGGAGAGAACGTGATGGTGGCGGCGATTGCGACGCCGGCGACCACGAGGGCGACGGCCTGACCCGTGTCGAGGAACACGAGCGAGACGGTGCCGAACGACAGCACCGCCGTCCACATGTAGAGCACGCCCACGGCCCACCGATGGGAGTGTCCGGCGCGCAGCAGCACGTGGTGCAGGTGGTGGGCGTCCGGCATGAAGGGCGACGTGCCCTTGAGCGTGCGGCGGATGACGGCCGCGGTCATGTCGATGAGCGGGACGGCGAGGACCATGAGCGGCAGCACGATGGGGATGAAGGCGGGGATCCGCTCGCGCTCGGAGACCACTGCGGGGTCGATCTGACCGGTGACGATGATGGCGGCGCCGGCGATCGTGAGGCCCAGCACCATGGATCCGGAGTCGCCCATGAAGATTCGGGCGGGATGCAGGTTATGGGGCAGGAACCCGAGGCACGCACCTACCAGGACGGCCAGGATCAGCGACGCGAGCGACGAGTAGTCGCCGGGCGACGCCGAGCGCGCAAGGACGTACGTGTAGGTGAGGAACGCCGCTCCCCCGATCGCGACCATGCCCGCGGCGAGCCCGTCGAGCCCGTCCACGAAGTTCACGGCGTTGATCGCGACCACCACCACGATGACCGTCGCCGCGAGCGACAGGTACGAGCTGCCGATCGTGAGGCCGGCGATCGGCACCGTCACGAGCTGCACGCCGCTCCAGGCCATGATCAGCGCAGCCAGCACCTGTCCGGCGAGCTTGGCCATCCAGTCCAGATCCCAGATGTCGTCGGCCATGCCCAGTGCGGCGACCAGGGCGGCGCCGGCGAGCACACCCCACGCCGCTCCAGAAGCCTCGAAGACGGGTGCGAGGAACGGGATGTTGTGAGCGATCAGGATGCCGCCGGCGAGCCCGAGGAAGATCGCGATGCCGCCCAGCCGCGCGGTCGGGAGCTTGTGGACGTCGCGCTCGCGCACGGCCGTGACGGCGCCCGTGCGGAAGGCGAGGTGACGCATCGCCGGTGTGGCGGCGTACGCGACGAGGGCGGCCACCACCAGCAGCGTCAGATAGACCTTCACCCGGCGGACCCCTCGCCCGCGGCGGCCTCGGGCACGAAAGCGTCTGCACCGGCGATCTCGAGCAGCCGCTCGCGCGTCACTCCTCCGTCGCGCACCACGCGCAGTCCCCGGGAGTCCGTCGCGTCCACGATCGTCGAGGCGGTGCCGAGGGGGCTGGGTCCGCCGTCGAGGTAGACGGCGACAGCGGAATCGAGCTGCTCGCGCGCGCCTTCAGCGGTGGTGGCTGCGGGCTCGCCCGTGCGATTGGCGCTGGTCACGGCGAGAGGCCCGGTTCGGGTCAGCAAGGCCAGCGCCGCCGCATGATCCGGCATCCGCAGCGCGACCGTCCCATGGGTCTCCCCCAGGTCCCACGCGAGCGACGGCTGCGCGTGGACGATCACGGTCAGTGCTCCGGGCCACAGCGCCTCCATGAGCGCGCGAGCCGGCGCCGGCACGTCGCGCGCGAGCCCGTCGACGGTGCGGAGGTTCGGGATCAGCACGGGCGGCGGCATCTGCCGCCCCCTGCCCTTCGCCGCGAGGACTGCCGCCACCGCATCGGCGTTGAAGGCATCCGCTCCCACGCCGTAGACCGTGTCCGTCGGCAGGACCACCACGGCGCCGCGCTGCACCGCATCGACGGCAGCGTCGAGGCTCGGGCCCCAGGTGGAGGGGTCGAAGCAGGGGTAGATCACGGGAGCCAGTCTGTCAGATGCGAGCGATGCGCTCAGATGCCCACGCGCGTCACGACGAGCATGCGGTCGCGCCCGGTGAGGTCCTGCTCGGTCCGGGCATCGGCCCAGAACTCGCTGCGCCCCACGAAGTCCCGCAGGGCCTTGCCCTGGTTCTCCGCGTGCTCCATCACGAGCGTTCCGCCCACGCGCAGCAGGCGAGCCGCCTCATCGATGATCGCGCGGGGCAGATCCAGTCCGTCCTCGCCCATGCCGTACAGCGCCTCCGGCGGGTCGAAGTCCCGCACCTCGGGGTCGCGCGGCACGCCGTTGGGCGGGATGTACGGCGGGTTGCTCACCACGACGTCTGCGCAGCCGTCGAACTGGTGCAGGCAGCGGCGCGCGTCGCCCAGGAGCGTCCGCACGCGGGGCCGCACGTCGTCCGGCATCGAGCGAGCATTCAGGCGCAGATACACGAGCGCGCCCACGCTCGCCTCGAGCAGCGTGACCTCGGCGTTGTCGACCTCGGATGCGACGGACAGGCCGATCGCGCCGGAGCCGGCGCACAGGTCCGTGACCTTGACCACGCCGTCACGGTTGGGCGTTGCTGCGCGGGCGGCGTCGATCGCCGCCTGCGCGACAGTCTCGGTCTCGGGCCGGGGCACGAAGACCCCATCGCCCACCTGCAGCTCGAGCTCGCGGAAGTACGCCTTCCCCGTGATGTGCTGCAGCGGCTCACGGCTCATGCGTCGCTCGACGCGCGCCTCGAGCAGGTCGAGGTCCAGCGGGTCCTCGGGCCAGTGGTCGTCGCGCGCGGCTGCCGTGCGAACCTCGCCGGGCTCCCAGCCGAGCGTGTGCGCCATCAGCGCCACCGCATCGGCCTGAGGGGACGGCACGCCCGCCCCGGTGAGGCGTCGTGTGATGTCGCGCAGGCGCGCGCCTACCGAGGGCACGCGTCAGTCCTCGTGGGCCTCGAGGCGCGCCGCCTCGTCCGCGTCGATCGCGGACTGGACGACGGGGCCGAGGTCGCCAGCAAGCACGTGATCGAGGTTGTAGGCCTTGTAGCCCGTGCGGTGGTCCGCGATGCGGTTCTCGGGGAAGTTGTAGGTGCGGATGCGCTCGGACCGGTCCACCGTGCGCACCTGCGACTTGCGCAGGTCCTGGGCCTCCGCAGCTGCGGCCTCCCGCTGGGCCGCCAGCAACCGGGCGCGCAGGATGCGCATGGCCGACTCCTTGTTCTGGAGCTGGCTCTTCTCGTTCTGGCAGCTGACGACGATGCCCGTGGGCTCATGCGTGAGGCGGACCGCCGAATCGGTGGTGTTGACGGACTGGCCGCCGGGGCCCGAGGAGCGGTACACGTCGACGCGGACGTCATTCATGTCGAGCTCGACCTCTTCGACCTCTTCGACCTCGGGGTAGACCAGCACGCCCGCGGCGGAGGTGTGGATGCGGCCCTGGGACTCCGTGGCGGGCACGCGCTGAACGCGGTGGACGCCTCCCTCGTACTTGAGGTGGGCCCAGACGCCGTCCTCGGGCTCGACGGAGCCCTTGGCCTTCACGGCCACGGAGATGTCCTTGTAGCCGCCCATGTCGGTGGGCGTCGCCTCGAGGACCTCGGCCTTCCAGCCCTGGGTCTCCGCGAACTTGAGGTACATCTTCAGCAGGTCGCCGGCGAACAGCGCGGACTCCTCGCCGCCCTCGCCCGACTTTATCTCGAGGATCACGTCGCGGGCGTCGTCCGGGTCGCGCGGAATCAGGATGCGGCGCAGGGACTCCGTCGCATCCTCGGCGGCCTGCTCGAGGCCGGGGATCTCCGCGGCGAACTCGGGGTCCGCCTCGGCCATCTCCTGGGCTGCCTCCAGGTCATCGTGCGCCGTCTGCCAGGCACGATGCGCGGCGACGACGCGGCCGAGCTCCGCGAACCGACGGCCCAGCGTGCGCGACCGGCTGGCGTCCGCGTGGACGGCAGGGTCGGCGAGCTGACGCTCGATGTCGGCGTACTCGTCCAGCAGGGGCTGGACGGCGGCGAAGGCTTCGGCCACGTCGTCGTCGTGTGAGGCTGGGGGTTACTTCTTGCCGTAACGCTTCTCGAAGCGCGCGACGCGGCCGCCCGTGTCCATGATCTTCTGCTTGCCCGTGTAGAACGGGTGGCAGGCGGAGCAGACCTCGACGCTGATGGCGCCGGAGGTGACCGTCGAGTTGGTCTCGAACTGGTTGCCGCAGGTGCACGTGACAGTGGTGGCCACGTACTCGGGGTGAATGTCCTTCTTCATGATCTCCCTTAGAGGTGCCTCCGGGTCCGTCGTGCAGATTTTGCGCGCGGTGAACCGGACGGCCAGCGTTCGATTATGCCAGATGGGGTGGCCCCTTGGCGAGTTGGCGCCCGCTCCCCCGCGTCGCCGCCCCACTCGCACCTGATCCCGCCCACCTGGCCCCCGCATCGGCCCCCGCCCGCGCCTCGCGAGTGACTCAGGGTCCAATCGTGGCGCTCTCGAGCACTCAGCCACTCGCGACGGCCCGACGCTGTCCACAGATCGAGAGACAGGACTACCGCGGCGGTCACGGCACCGATTGCCTGGTGCGGTGCGACCTCTCCCCGATACTGCAGCGCGCGACACGCCGCTCGCCGAGACTCTTGCAGCCTGCGCGCACGCGTTCACGCGGTCAGAGTTGATTGCGGGCTGGTCGAGGAGGCAACTCGACGGGGGGCTGTCCAGCGGAGCGGTGACCCGACTCGCGACGGGCATCTACTGCGGCAGCGCGCACACCACGAACCCCGTCGTCCTCGGCGAGGCGCTCAACCGCTGGGTGCCACGCGGGGCGGTCACGGGTCAACTCGCGCTCCACCTCTACGCCCCTCGTCTGGCTCGGCCCGAGCGCTCCGATTACGCGATCGCGCACGGACTGCATCTCGAGCCGCCCGCGTGGGCTCGGTTGCATCAAGTCAATCTGCCCCGCACACGAGTGTTTCCTCAGGGCATCGCGTGCCTAGAGATGCCACGCGCTCTGCTGGACGCATGGCGCTTCGCCGCTCCAGCTCAGCGCCGCGACATACTGTGGGCGGCGTTGTGGGCGCGCGTGTGCACCTGGAAGCAACTGGCGCGCGAGGCGCAACGGACACCTCGAATAGCGGGCCGAAGAGATCTCGAGAGGCTCCTCGGCTGGTTCTCGGAAGGCGCGACGACGCCTCTCGAGGTGCGCGCGAAGCACGAGGCCTTTGCCGATCCACGCTTCCACGAGTTCGAGTGGCAGGCAGCGCTCGCATTGCCCTCCCGACGCGTATCGGTCGACATGTTGCACCGGCGCGCTGGCGTGGTGGTCGAACTGGACGGCGATCGATATCACTCGACTCGGGACGCGCGCGACAAGGATCGCGAGCGCCATACCGACCTCACCGCGGCGGGATTCGTGGTCCTTCGCTTTGGCTGGAACGACATCACGCGGCGACCAGGGTGGTGCCGCGAACGCGTGCTGGCTACCGTTGCCGCGCGCCTCGCGAGTGGCTAAGTGCTCAGATCCTTCGATTCCGGGCACTCAGCCACTCGCGGCGCGCGACTGGGGACCGCGGAGGTGGCGCTGGCCCTGCGTGCGAAACGACTACTTGAGCGTGAGCTCGTTCTCGCCCTCGTCCTTGCCCGGCGTGGTCTTGGCGACCTGCATGAGGAACTCCGCGTTGGTGCGGTTCTCGCGCAGCTTGCCCAGGAGCAGCTCGGTCGCGGCCTGCGGCTCGAGCGCGGTGAGCACGCGGCGCAGCTTCCACATGACCTTGAGCTCCTCGGTGGAGACCAGGATCTCCTCGCGGCGCGTACCGGACGAGTTGACGTCCACGGCCGGGAAGATGCGGCGGTCGGCGAGCTGGCGCGACAGGCGCAGCTCCATGTTGCCGGTGCCCTTGAACTCCTCGAAGATGACCTCGTCCATCTTGGAGCCAGTGTCCACGAGAGCGGTCGCGAGGATGGTCAGCGAGCCACCGTTCTCGATGTTGCGCGCGGCGCCGAAGAACTTCTTGGGCGGGTACAGCGCGGCCGAGTCGACACCACCGGACAGGATGCGACCCGATGCGGGCGCGGCCAGGTTGTACGCGCGGCCCAGGCGGGTGATGCCGTCCAGCAGCACCACGACGTCCTGGCCCAGCTCGACCAGGCGCTTGGCGCGCTCGATCGCGAGCTCCGCCACCTGCGTGTGGTCGCCTGCGGGCCGGTCGAAGGTCGAGGCGATGACCTCGCCCTTGACCGAGCGCTGGAAGTCCGTGACCTCCTCGGGACGCTCGTCCACCAGCACCACCATGAGGTGGACCTCGGGGTTGTTGGCGGAGATCGCGTTGGCGATCGCCTGCATGATGAGCGTCTTGCCGGCCTTGGGCGGCGACACGATCAGGCCGCGCTGGCCCTTGCCGATGGGTGCGACGAGGTCGATCACACGGGTCGACAGCGTGCGCGGGTCGGTCTCGAGGTGCAGGCGCTCCTGCGGGTAGAGCGGGGTGAGGTCGCCGAACTCCTTGCGCGAACGCGCCTCCTCGGGCGACACGCCGTTCACGGTGTCGACGGCCGCGAGCGCGTTGAACTTCTGGCGCTGGCCGCGCTCGCCCGGGCGGGGCGGGCGGACGGTGCCGGTGATCGCGTCACCCTTGCGCAGGCCGTACTTCTTGACCTGGTTCATCGAGACATAGACGTCCGACTTCCCCGCCATGTATCCGGTGGTGCGGATGAACGCGTAGTTGTCGAGGACGTCCACGATGCCGCCGACGGGGCTGAGCTCCTCGTCCTCGCGCACCTCGTCCTCGTCCTGGCGCACGCCCTGGCCGCCACCCTGGCTGCCGCCTTCGCGCTCGTCGCGGTTGCGGTTGCGACCGCGGCCACGGCCACGGCGCCGGCGCCCGCCGCGCTCGTCGTCGTCGTTGCTGCGGTTGCCCTGGCCGCCGCCGTCACGGCTGCCCTGGTTGCCTCCGTCGTTGCGGTTGCCGCCCTGGTCTCCACCGGAGCCGGCGATCTGGACCGCCTCGGCGGCGCGGCGCGCGCGCTCGTCGGCGTCGTCGTCGCCGGACTGCTTGCCGCTCTGGTTCCCGCTCTGGTTCCCACCCTGAGGCGCGCCCTGATCCGCGCTTGCGCGGCGCGAGCGGTTCTGGCCGCCGCGCTGATCGCCCTGCTGGCGGTCGCTGCCGCCGGCGTCTGGCGCGTCGGTGGCCGGCGCGTCGTTCTTCGGGGAAGCCGCGGGCGTGTCGCTCTTCGCGGAGTCCGCGGGCGCATCGGCCTTCGCCGCAGGCGCAGCGCTCGGCGCCTTCGCCGGCACGACGCCACCGTTCTTGATCGCCTCGACGAGGTCGCTCTTGCGCATCTTCTTGACGCCGGAGACCCCGAGCTCGGAGGCGAGAGCCTGCAGCTGGGGAAGCTTCATGGCGCTGAGGGCCGCGCCGGAGCCGGCTGCGGCCTCTTGGGTGTCTGTCACTGAGAATCGTCCTTTTCTTCGCACGAGCCCATCTGGCTCAGCATGTGCGAGCAGCCCAGGCGCTCGGGTACGCGTACGCCGTCGTCCGCTGACGCCTGAATGCCGTGGGAATGCCATCCGCCGTGGCTGGTTGCCGACCGGGGGAGACGCCCAACAGGCTACCACCGTGGGGCGACACGCCCAAACAGCGCTGTGGACGGCGCGCCGATGCGGCGGCGGGTTCGCGCGAGCGGTCTCGTTGCGAGGGCCGATGCGTGGGCTGGGTCGCGTTTCCTGTTGCCGTGTGCCCGGCGCGGCAATAGATTCCGAGGAGGCGGTTTCGCCCCCTTTCCAGCACCCCGACGCACGAGGAGCACACCATGACCCTGGGCCCCATTGAGGTGGTGACGATCGGGTTCGAGACCGATCGCTTCCAAGGAGACATCATTCCCGAGCTCGAGCGGCTGGGGGAGGCGGGGACGATCAGCGTCGCCGACGGCGTCTTCGTCCAGCGCGTCTCCGAGGAGGAGACCGCGATCGTCGAGTTCGGCCAGGACGACGCGGACGGCGAGCTCGCCCGCGTGGGCGCTCTCGTGGGAGAGGCCATGGGGCTGATCTCGGACGAGGACGTCGACGCGCTCACCGCCGAGCTTCCCGTCGGCGCCTCGGCCGCGATCCTCGTGTTCGAGCACACCTGGGTCAAGCCGCTGCGCGACGCCATCGCTGCCGCAGGCGGCGAGCTCATCGACTCGATCCGGGTCCCTGGCCCGGTGGTTCAGGAGGTGCTCGACGCCGTCGCAGCACTCGAGGAGGAGGACTGACATGCCCCGCAGGATCGGCCGACCCGGCCTCATCGGAACCATGGCCCGCACGGCCGTCATCTCGGGCACTGCCACCGCGGTGTCAGGTGGAGTCGCCCGCCGCCAGGCAGGACGGGCGCAGTCGCGTCAGCAGCAGCAGTACCTGGAGCAGCAGCAGGCGGCACAGGTGCAGGCGAACGAGGCGCAGCTCGCCTCGATGCAGGCTCAGCTTGCGGCCGCGCAGGCGCAGCCCGCGGTGGTGGAGGCCGCGCCCGGCGGCGGAGACGACATGATGGCGCAGCTGCAGAAGCTCGCCGAGATGAAGAATGCTGGAATCCTGAGCGACTCCGAGTTCGCCGCAGCCAAGGCGAAGCTGCTCTCGTCATGAGCCGGTGGACCTCCCTGGTGCGCGAGACGCGCTGGGGAGCGAAGCTCAACACCGTCGACTACCTGCGCGAGGCGGCCTTCTTCGAGGGCCCGACCGTGCGGTCGCAGCACACCCGTTTCTGGCTGCTGCTGATCCTGTCCTCGGCGATCGCGTCTGCGGGTGTCGTCGCGAACTCGACGGCCACGGTGATCGGCGCCATGATCGTGGCCCCACTGATGCGGCCCATCCAGGGCACCATGATCGCGACGGTGCTGGGCGACCGCCGCAATCTGATCCGGTCGATCCTCATCATGGTGTCGGGCGCCGTGGCGGCGATGGCCGTGGGCTTCCTGATCGGACTGATCGTGATCCAGGAGGTCACCGCGCAGACCAACGACCAGGTGGCGGGGCGCGTCTCCCCCGGCCTGGTCGATCTGTTCGCGGCGTTCGCGGTCGGCGCCGTGGGCTCGATCGCGATCGTGCGCTCCGACATCTCGGACACACTTCCTGGCGTCGCAATCGCGATCTCACTGGTGCCGCCGCTGTGCGTCGCGGGTCTCGCGCTCGAATCGGGCGAACCGGGCCAGGCCTTCGGCGCGGTCCTGCTGTTCGTGACGAACGTCGCCGCCATTCTCGCGACGGGCTCGATCGTCATGGCGATCTACGGATTCTCGCGACTACGGCTGCTCGAGGCGGAGGACAAGGAGGCCGAGCGCCGCCGCCGTGTCAAGGCCTACATCACGACCGCGATCCTGGTCGCACTGGTCGCGGGTCCGCTCACCTACTCGACCGCGCAGGCGATCGAGTCGCGCTCGCGCGAACAGGCGGTGCGCGATTTCGTCGAGGAAGCGACCGAGAATGCGCGCTGGAAGATCATCTCGATCCAGCCGCGCGAGGGCGACCTGATCGTGGTGCAGCTCAAGGGCACGCCGCCCATTCCGGACCTCGAGCCCGTGTGGGCGGAGATGGAGGACGCGGGCCTCGACACGGCGGAGATCGTGGTCGAGTTCGTGCCGACCTATTCGTTCGACGTGAACGGGCCGCGAGACTCAGCGTGAGCGGGTGACCGGCGCCGACCGGTGCCGGGAACGCGCAGCCTCAGGTCTGCGGCGCACCCTCGTGCGGCTCATCCACAATCGGCACCTCGCCGGTGTCGTGGGCGGCGACCACGGGGTCGAGCGCCACGGGCGCGTCCGGCGGCAGTGACAGGGGCGGCTCTGGCGGCACGTGGGGGTCCTGGGGCTCTTCGACCTCGTCGATGGGCGCCGCGAACTGTGCCTCGTACAGGCGCGCGTAGGCGCCCTTCGCCTGCAGCAACTCGGCGTGATTGCCCTGTTCGACGATCGACCCGTTCTCCATCACCAGGATGAGGTCAGCGTCGCGAATGGTCGAGAGGCGGTGCGCGATCACGAACGCGGTGCGGTCCTTGCGCAGCTCGGCCATCGCTCGCTGGACCAGCAGCTCGGTGCGGGTGTCGACGGAACTCGTGGCCTCGTCCAGGATGAGCACCTGCGGCTGTGCCACGAACGCTCGAGCGATGGTGATGAGCTGCCGCTCTCCCGCGGAGATGTTCGTCGCATCGTCGTCGAGAACGGTGTCGTAGCCGTCGGGAAGCGAGTGCACGAACCGATCCACATAGGCGGCCTTCGCCGCATCGAGGATCTGCTCCTCCGTCGCGCTCGTGCGCCCGTAGGCGATGTTGTCGCGGATGGTGCCACCGAAGAGCCACGTGTCCTGGAGCACCATGCCCGTCCGCGAGCGCAGGTCGGCACGCGTCATCGCGGCGATGTCGGTGCCGTCAAGGGTGATGCGCCCGCTGTCGAGCTCGTAGAAGCGCATGATCAGGTTCACGAGCGTGGTCTTGCCCGCACCCGTCGGGCCCACGATCGCGACCGTGCGGCCCGGCCACACCTCGAGGTTCAGGTCCTCGATCAGCGGCTTGTCCTCGACGTAGCGGAAGGGGACGTCCTCGAAGACCAGGCGGCCGTGGTCATCCTCCGGGGTCTGTGCAGGCTCGACATCCGGATCCTGGTCCTCGGCGTCGAGGAGCTCGAAGACTCGCTCCGCGGAGGCGACTCCGGACTGCAGGAGGTTGGCCATGGAGCCCAGCTGGCTGATGGGCTGCTGGAACTGGCGCGAGTACTGGATGAAGGCCTGCACGTCGCCCAGCGTCATGGTGCCGCTGGCGACCCTCAGGCCGCCTACCACGGCGATGACCACGTACACGAGGTTCCCGATGAACATCGCCGACGGCATGATGATCCCGGAGATGAACTGGGCGCCGAAGCTCGCCTCGTAGAGCTCTTCATTCTTCGCCGCGAACTCCTTCGCGGTCTGCTTCTGGCGGCCGAACAGCTTCACGAGCGCGTGGCCGGTGTAGCCCTCCTCGATCTGCGAGTTGAGCTCACCAGTGTGCTTCCACTGCGCGACAAACTTGGGCTGCGACCGCTTGGCGATCTGCGCGACCACCACGGCGGTGAGCGGAATCGAGATGAGCGCCACGAGAGCGAGTTCCCACGAGATCGAGAACATCATGATGAGGATGCCGATCACGGTGAGCACGGACGTGAAGACCTGGCTCAGCGTCTGCTGCAGCGTCTGCGAGATGTTGTCGATGTCGTTGGTCACGCGGCTCAGGAGGTCGCCGCGCTGGTGGGTGTCGAAGTAGCTCAGCGGGAGCCGGTGGACCTTGTCCTCGACACTCTCGCGCAGGCGGAAGATGGTGCGCTGCGTCACGCCGTTGAGGATGAAGCCCTGGGCGAGTCCCAGGATCGCCGAGCCGATGTAGATGATCACGACCCACAGCAGGATCCCGTGAAGCTTCGGGAAGTCGATGCCGCCGGCAAGGAAGCCCTCGAAGATCACGGTGGTCGCGTTGCCGAGGATCTTGGGGCCCACGACGGACAGCGCGACGGAGCCCGCGCCCAGGACCACCACGAGCCAGACCAGCCACTTCTCGGGCCCCAGGAGCTTGACCAGGCGGATGCCACTGGCCTTGAAGTTGTCGGCCTTCTCGGACGGCGCACCCATCCCCGGCCCACCGGGGCCGTGCTGGCGCTGCTGGGGAGGCCGCGGCTGGTCGGCGGTGGTCTCCTCGGTCTCGGTCGCCTCCGTCATCACGCCACCTCCTCAGCCCGGAGCTGGGTACTGATGATCTCCTGATAGGTCTCGGAGGTCTCGAGCAGCTGGGCATGGGTCCCGCGAGCGACGATGCGACCATCCTCCAGCACGAGAATCTGGTCCGCGTCCACAATGCTGGAGACGCGCTGCGCCACCACGATGACCGTCGCGTCCTCGACCTCACGGCCGAGCGCCGCGCGCAGCCGTGCGTCGGTTGCCGTGTCGAGCGCGCTGAAGGAGTCGTCGAAGATCAGCACGTCCGGTCGCCGCACCAGCGCCCGGGCGATCGACAGCCGCTGGCGCTGGCCGCCGGACACGGTCGTGCCACCTTGGGCCACCGGGGTGTCGAGCTGCTCCGGCATCGCACGCACGAAGTCCTCGCCCTGCGCGATGCGCAGGGCAGCCCACAGTTCCTCATCGGTCGCGTCCTCACGCCCGTAGCGGAGGTTCGTGGCGACGGTGCCGGCGAACAGATAGGGCCGCTGCGGAACGACGCCGATGCGCGCCCACAGGGATTCCGGAGCGGCCTCGCGCACCGGGACGCCGCCCACACGGACCTCGCCCTCGGTCGCGTCGTACAGGCGCGGGATCAGGTTCACGAGGGTGGACTTGCCCGCTCCGGTGGAACCGATGATCGCCGTCGTGGTCCCGCGTTGCGCGGTGAAGCTGATGTCCGCGAGCACAGGCTGCTCCGCCCCCGGGTAGGTGAAGGTGACGGAGTCGAACACCACCTCGCCGGTGCCAGGCACCTCAACTGCGGAGGCCTCCCGTCGCACCGTGGACTCGGTCTGGAGAACCTCGCTGATGCGGTCCGCGGACACGGCCGCGCGCGGCACGAGCACGAACAGGAACGTCGCCATCATCACCGAGAAGAGGATCTGGATGAGATAGGACAGGAACGCGGTGAGCGCGCCGACCTGCATCTCGCCGGCATCGATGCGGTACGAGCCGAACCAGATCACCGCGGCGGAGCTGAGGTTCACGATGAGCAGCACCAGTGGGAACATCGCGGCCATGAGCCGACCCGCCTTGAGCGCCGACTCCGTCACCAGCGCGTTCGCGTCCGCGAAGCGCGCGTCCTCCACTCCTTCGCGCACGAACGCGCGCACGACGCGGATGCCGGTCAACTGTTCGCGCAGGACGCGGTTGATGCCGTCGATGCGGACCTGCATGCGCCGGAAGTGCGGCACCATGCGCCACACGATCAGCATCACGATGACGATCAGCACGGGGATCGCGACGGCCATGATCGCCGAGAGCTCGACGTCCTGCTCGAGTGCCAGCACCACGCCGCCGATGAGCGTGAACGGCGTGGTGATGAGGAGCGTGCATGTCATCAGGACCAGCATCTGGACCTGTTGAACGTCGTTGGTGCTCCTGGTGATCAGCGATGGCGCGCCGAACCTCTGCACCTCGGCCTCGGAGAACGTCGCGACCTGACCGAAGATGCCGGCGCGCAGGTCGCGGCCCACGCGCATGGCGATCTTCGCACCGAAATAGACGGCCGTGATGGTGCACACGATTCCCACGAAGGACAGCAGCAGCATCCAGCCGCCCATGCGCCAGATGTAGCCGGTGTCTCCGGTCGCCACACCCTTGTCGATGATGTCCGCGTTCAGCGTCGGCAGGTACAGGTTGACGATCGCCTGAGCCGCCTGGAACACGGTGACGCCCACGAGGAGGCGCCAGTACGGCTTGATCGAACTGACAAGCAGAGACCAGAGCATGGTCCGAATCTACGGGATGCCTCCGACGCGCGACGGCTCAGGCCGCGTCCGCCGCGCGCGCGTGGCCGATGCGCGCCACGCCCAGTCCCAGCGCTACCGCGATCGCCGCACCCACCAGCGTGTAGCCCACACGCTGGAGCGCGACGTCCGCAGCAGCCTCCCCGCCGACAGTCGCCGTCGCGGTCACCGTCGCGACCGCGATGTACGCCACGAACTGTTGGCGACGATGCGCAAGGTTCGACGCGATACCGAGCAAGGCGGCGGCGAGAGCGACGATGACGACCGCGAACGCAGGCAGCACCGTGGCGATGAGGCTGCCCGTCAGAGCCCCGACAACCGTACCCACGACCCTGAAGCGGGCCTCGCGCAGAGTCTCGCGCTGGATCGGCACGAGCACGGTGGCGAGCGCCACCACGACCCACACTCCGTGGGCGAGACCCGCCGCGATCACGACACCGGTCGCGATGGCAGTCGCGGCACTCATCGTGGCAAGGTGCGCCACCATCACCCGGGTGGGCAACGGAGTCGCGCTCGCCTGGCGCATGCCCAGCGCCCTCACGATCGCCGCGAATGCGAGCGCGGCCACCACGGTGCCCATGAGCGCGCGAACTGGTTCGACATCGCCCGCGCCGTCACCCGCGATTGCGACGAGCACCGGCACGACAGCCGTCACAGGCCCGTACCTCAGTGCGAACGGCGCTGTCGCCACCACCGAGATGGCCACGCATGCGGCGATCGCAACAGCGCCGTCGAACGCCACAGCTCCAGCGACACACGCGCCCACAAGTGCCGAGAAGACCCCCAGCTCCCACCAGGACGACGGCTGGACCGCGAGCGCCAGGATCGACACCCCACCGAGAAATGCCCCGACGGCCGCGCCGGCACCGCCCAGCAACCACCCGGCTGCAACGAGCGCTCCGAACACCCCGACGGCGATCGCCGCCACCCGAACTGCGGGGACCGGTGGCCGCCAGGCGCTCAGCCGGCCCGCGTCTGCCGGCGCGCTCATCGTTGACCCAGCCCCCGCACGAAGGTCACCGCGCCGTCAGCACGCGAGAACTCCGCGAACCCCACCCGCGGGTAGAACGCGACCGCACCCGCGTTCGCAGCCGATGCGACGAGGTGGACACCGCGCACCCCGCGCGCGGCGAGCAGCTCGCACGCCGCCTCGATCAGCGCGCGCCCGGCTCCCCTGCCCTGAGCAGCCGGGAGCAGATCGATGTGCAGGTGCGCCGGGTAGTCGCCGACGACCGAACCGAGCATCCGGCCGGGATCTGCCGCATCGGGAAGCAGCCACGAGTCCCCGGGAGTTCGGGGCGAGCGAGGAGGCCGCGCCGGCCACCACTGCGAGCTGAACCACTCCTGGAACGCCCGCGTATCCGAGGTCCCCAGCACGTAGCCGACCACCCCGTCGCCCTCGTCCCACACCAGAGCGAAGCCGCCCGGCCCCTCGAGGTACGGCAGCGCGAAGACGTCCGCGAGCGCCGCATCGTCGCAGAAGGCGCCCGTCGCATCGGCCCCGTTGTCGCCGGTGAGCAGGCACACGCGCGCGATCGCGTCGCGGTCGTCGGGAGCAGCAACCCGGATGCTCATCGCGCCGCCCAGGCGAACGAGCGCTCCATCATCGCCACCACCTCTGGGCGGCGCACCACCTCCAGCGTGTGGCCGAGCGTGGTGGTGAAGATGCGGCCACGCCCCCACTGTCGGGTCCACGCGACGGGCATGGTGAGCGGCCGGGCCCACTCGTCGCCCTCCAGTGGCACCAGCTCCGTCGTCGCGAGCACGTCCAGCCCAGGATCCGTGAGCAGCCAGTACTGCTCGGTGCGCAGAGAGAAGTCGGCGAGCCCCGCGGTGAGGTCGTGCGACCGCCCCTCGGGAGTGAACGTCACCTCGTAGTCGCGATACGCGGGCGAGCCCGCGGGCCCGGTGCCGTCCCCGGGGTGCGCGACGAACAGCGCTCCCAGCAGGTGCGCGTACTGCAGGGAGTCCGCGAACGCGGCCACCAGTCCTGCATGCCAACCCACCAGACCCGTGCCCGAGGCGACGGCGTCGCGCAACCCGTCGACCGCATCGGCGCTAATCTCGCCTGCAGTGATGGACTGCACCACCAGGTCGACGCCAGCCATCACAGTCGCGTCAGCGTAGATCTCCGGCGACTCGTGCACCACGACGGAGAACCCTTGGGCCTCGAGAGCCGGCACGAAGCTATCCGTGGTCCCCACGGGGTCGTGCCCCTCCCAACCTCCGCGCACCACCAGGCAGCGCCGCGTCATCGCGGGCCCCCGGTGCGCGGAGAGGAGGTCACCGGTCGAGCCTCACAACCGCGTCGAGGTCGCGCCGGGAACCCGCTCGACGGTGTGCACGGACCGCCAGGACTCGTCGCCGATGCCCTCAGCCCACGGCAGAGCGCCGGAACCCAGGCCACGCGCAGCGAGGTCCTCGCCCAGCACGAGCACGGATGGCCCGGCGCCGGACACGACGGCCGCGAGACCCTCCGCCCGCAGGTGCCGAATCATCGCGGGCGCCGCAGCCATGACCTCGGCGCGATAGTTCTGGTGCAGGCGGTCCTCGGTGGCCGCGAGCAGATCCTCGGGCCTCCCGGCCAGGGCGTTCACGAGCAGCGCCGCGCGTCCCACGTTGAACGCCGCGTCCTTGTGCGGCACGAGCGAGGGCAGGACGGACCTGGCCTCCTTGGTTGGCAGGACCGAGCCGGGCACCAGCACGGCCGTCTCGATGCGCGGATCGACCTGCAGCGGCACCGCGTGCGCACCGTCTGCGCCGGACCACGCCACAGTCGCTCCGCCGTAGATGGCCGGGGCGGCGTTGTCGGGGTGGCCCTCAAACTCGGTGGCGATCGCGAGGGCGATCTCGGCGGACAGCGCCTCGGGCTCCGCGATCAGCCCGCGAGCGGCGGAGATGCCGGCGACCACGGCAGCCGCGGAGGAGCCCAGCCCGCGTCCGTGCGGGATACGATTCACGGCGCGAATCGACAGCCCCACCTGCGACGCGCCCACGCGGTCCAGCGCGGCGCGCAGCGCACGCACGACCAGGTGCGACTCGTCGCGGGGCAGCACGTCCGCACCCTCACCCTCGATCTCGAGCGTGACGGCGGACGACGCGACCGCCCGCACCTCGACCTCGTCCGCGACGCCCAGCGCCATGCCGAGCGCGTCGAAGCCCGGGCCCAGGTTGCCCGCGGTGGCGGGAACCGTGACCCGGACGGCGTCCGCGGCGAGGCGCACGGCTACAGCCCCAGCGCCTTGGCGGCGGCGGAGACGTCGACCGGGATGACGGTGGGCTCGACGGTGTGACCCGACAGCGCGGTCGCGGTGTCCTTGAGTCCGTTGCCGGTGACGGTGCACGTGATGGTGGCGCCTTCGGGCACCTCGCCCAGGGCCGATGCGGCCAGGAGTCCCGCGATGGGTGCGGCGGAGGCGGGCTCGACGAACACGCCCACGTCCGCGGCGAGGCGCGCCTGGGCGTTCAGGATCTGGGTATCGGACACGGCGCGGATCCAGCCGCCGGACTCGTCGCGCGCGGCGATGGCAAGGTCCCACGAGGCGGGCTTGCCGATGCGGATGGCCGTCGCGACGGTCTCCGGATCCTTGATCGGGTGCCCGGCGACGAAGGGCGCGGCGCCCGCTGCCTGGACTCCCCAGATGCGGGGAGTTCGGGAGGCGACGCCCGCATCGGCAAACTCCTTGAAGCCCATCCAGTACGCGGAGATGTTGCCGGCGTTGCCCACCGGAAGCATGTGGATGTCGGGGGCGTCGCCCAACTGGTCGACGATCTCGAAGGCCGCGGTCTTCTGCCCCTGGAGGCGATACGGGTTCACGGAGTTGACCAGGGCGACCGGGTAGTCCTCGGACAGTTCACGCACGATGTCGAGGCACTCGTCGAAGTTGCCGTCCACCTGGACCAGGCGCGCGCCGTGGACGATCGCCTGCGCCATCTTGCCGGCCGCGATCTTGCCCTGGGGGATCATCACGACGCACTGGAGGCCAGCGTGGGCCGCGTACGCCGCGGCCGATGCGCTGGTATTTCCCGTAGACGCGCACACCACCGTGTGGTCGCCGTCCTTGACGACCTGGGTGATCGCAGAGGTCATGCCACGGTCCTTGAAGGACCCCGTGGGGTTCATCCCCTCGACCTTGACGTAGACGTTCGCGCCCACCTCATCGGAGATGCCGGGCGCGTGCACCAGAGGGGTGCCGCCCTCACCGAGAGACACGATGCGGTCGGACTCCTCGAACGGCAGCCGGTCCAGGTACTCGCGGATGATGCCGCGCCACACGTGCGCCACTACAGCTCTCCTTCAATCCGCAGGACGGACCACACGTCCTTCACGGCATCGGTGTCCCGCAGCTCCTCGACGGTCGCTCGCAGCGCCGCCTCGTACGCCCGGTGGGTCGACAGGATCAGGCCCGCGTGACCCTTGCCGGCCATCTGACGGACGGACTCGATGCCCACACCGTGCGCCGCGAAGATCGACGCGACCGCCGCCAGGGTGCCCGGCCGGTCGGGGACGCTCATGCGCACCGCGTAGCGCGTGAGCGCGGCGTCCATGGGCAGCACCTCGTGGCTCGCGTAGTTGGACTCGAGCGGGCCCTTGCCGCCGTTCGCCTGGTGACGCGCGACCGACACGATGTCGCCGAGGACGGCCGATGCGGTGGGCAGGCCGCCAGCTCCCTGGCCGTAGAACATGAGCTCGCCGGCGGCCTCGGCCTCGACGAAGACCGCGTTGAACGCGCCGCGCACTCCCGCGAGGGGGTGGTCCACCGGGACGAGTGTGGGGTGCACGCGAACGGAGACGCCGGTGTCGGTGCGCTCGGCGACGGCGAGCAGCTTGATGACGCGTCCGGTCTCGGTGGCGGCCTGAATGTCATCAGGCGTGATCGCGGTGATGCCCTCGCAGTAAACGTCGTCGAGACCCACGCGCTGGTGGAAGGCGAGAGATGCGAGGATCGCGGCCTTCGCGGCGGCGTCGTGGCCGCCCACGTCTGCGGTGGGGTCCGCCTCGGCGTAGCCCAGGCGCTGTGCCTCCGCCACGACCTCGTCATACGACAGACCCTTGGAGGTCATCTCGTCGAGCACATAGTTGGTGGTGCCGTTGACGATGCCCAAGATGCGGGTGACCGTGTCGCCCGCGAGGGACTCGCGCACGGGACGCACCAGCGGGATCGCGCCAGCCACGGCGGCCTCGTAGTACAGGTCCGCACCGGCGGCGTCGGCGGCCTCGTACAGCTCCGCGCCGCGCTCCGCGAGCAGCGCCTTGTTGGCGGTGACGACGGCGGCGCCGCGGTTGAGGGCGCGCAGGATGAGGGTGCGGGCGGGCTCGATGCCGCCCATGAGCTCGACCACCACGTCCGCGCCGTCCACGAGCGCATCGGCGTCGGAGGTCAGCGCGCCGACCGGCACCACCGGATCGCGCGGGACGGAGGTGTCGCGCACGTACACGCCGGCGAGCTCGATGCCCGCGCCCACGCGGGCGGCGAGGTCCTCAGCCTGAGTCAGCAGCAGCCGCACGACTTCCGTGCCGACGGTGCCGCACCCGAGCACGGCGATCTTGACGGGGTCAGCAGTGGTGGACACGGCCCTCACTCTATCGGGTGCAGGTGCTCCGGCGGTGCGGCGTCGGTGCGGTGCGGATCGCCGGCCAGCGCGGTGCGCCTGGACCGCCGCCGCCCCCGCGGCGTGCTCCAATCGTGGGCGTGCCACCGAGCCCCCGAACCACCGCAGCCGCGCGCCTGCGCACTGCGGTGCGTCTGCTGCTCACGTTCGCGTGGATCAACCTCACGAGCCTGCTGTTCGCGATCCTGATCTTCGCGGCCATGGCCATCACCGACGTGGTCGAGACCCCCATCGGCCGCTATGACCTGCTGCTGATCGCCGGACTCGCCATCACCGCCGTCCTGTGGGCCACCGGCTACGAGACCACCCGCGAGGTGGGTGTGGTGTTCGCCTTTCACCTCCTCGGCCTGGTCATGGAGCTGTTCAAGGTGCAGCAGGGCTCATGGAGCTATCCGGACGAGGGCTGGTCCGTGGTCGCGGGCGTGCCGCTGTACTCGGGCTTCATGTACGCAGCCGTGGGCTCGTTCATCTGCCAGGCCTGGCGTCGCTTCGACCTGCGCGTCACCGACTACCGGCCCGTCCTCATGACCATCCTCGCCGCCGCGGCGTACCTCAACTTCTTCACCCACCACTGGATCTGGGACCTGCGCTGGGTGATCGCTGTGGCGTTCCTCATCGAGATGCGGCGGACCCTCGTGCACTACACGGTGGCGGAGCGCCGGTTCCGCATGCCCTTGGCTCTGGCGTTCGTCCTGATCGCGTTCTTCCTGTGGATCGCGGAGAACGTGGCAACCTTCCTGGGCGCCTGGCAGTACCCGGATCAGGAGGCGTTCTGGCAGGCGGTCCACGTCGGCAAGCTCGGCTCGTGGGCGCTGCTCGTCACGCTCAGCTTCGCGCTGGTGGCGACCCTCAAGCAGTACGAGGGCTCCCTGTACGGCCACCGGGGCGACAAGCCCAGCGTCACGCGCATCGGCCAACGCAAGACGTGAGCGAGCGCGCGGCGAATGTGCTCAGCCGTTCACCCGCCGCGCTCTAGGTACGGTGTCGCTCGATCTTTCCGCCGCGACGAGGTCGCCTGCCGAAGGTCCACGGGTCGACTTTGTGATCGAGGTAGGCGTCGTGGCGCACGTCGTGAACCTCGCGATGGGAGGGCAGCCAATCGGCCCAGCCGATGCGGTCCTCCGCACCGAGTGCCGCTGCTGCGCGGTTCACCATGCGGTGGGGAGCCACCAGCAGTCCGGCCAGAACTTGGCTACCTCGCTCGTCGAGAAGTACCGACGCCCCTCCAATCTTGAGTCGCATCGCCGCACCGTTCTCCTCCCAAGCGCTCGCGACCGCGAGCGCTGCAGGATCTGCGTCCGAGATGTCTGAGAATCCCGGTGCACCGGATCGGATCCATCCGAGGACACGCTGTTCGGTGAAGATCCGCAGGACACGTCGGGCGCGCCGCGGGCCCGCCGCCACAAGGCCGGTGACGATGTCGGTGCCCCGTGCATCAAGCATGACCGCGCGGGAATCGCAGGTGACTACAGCCCGGTCAGACGGGACCCGGGAGTGCATGCAGAAGTCGATGGCGTCTTCGATGTCAGCGGCGAGGGACCCCACGGGCGGCGGCACGGCCTCACTGACCGCAACGAACTCTTCTCCATCGAGCCCGATGAACCATGACCGAAGTCCTCGGGCAAGACGTCCTCGCGGGTTCCGCACCAAGTAGGTGGTCCAGAGCACGATGACGACGACACCGAACACCATGCTGAGCACCCACCACAGTTGGTAGTCAAGCCCCATGAGTTCCCTTCCCTGGTGCGGAACAGCATGCCACGACCGCAGCTTCCCTCGGGGGCGACGCCACGCCGGGGCACCACGCACGCCTTGAGGAACGGGCACACGCGCACCGTACGAGACTCAACTAGGCTCGCGTGCCATGAGCCCCTCTCCCGCGCGCGTCACGATGGTCTGCACCGGCAACATCTGCCGCTCGCCCGCGATGCACTACCTCGCGCAGCGCGAGTGGGGCGACGCCGCCGAGGTGACCAGCGCCGGCATCTACGCGGAGATCGGCATGGACGCCACCCACGAGATGCGCCGCTCAGCGCAGCGGTATGGC
Source organism: uncultured Demequina sp. (assembly GCF_913055775.1). Taxonomy (GTDB): domain Bacteria; phylum Actinomycetota; class Actinomycetes; order Actinomycetales; family Demequinaceae; genus Demequina. The sequence goes on from NZ_CAJXJX010000006.1 coordinate 37,544, forward strand.
CTCACGATCCCGCGCCACCGGCCCACGCAGCTCGACCGAGCGATCCTGTCGCGTGCCGACCTGGTGCTCGTGGCGACGCAGCAGCACGCGCGCTGGATCGAGCAGGAGTGGGGCGGCGTGGCCGAGCACGCGTTCGGCATCAAGGAGGCGGCGGAGCTGGCACAGCGGGCCGATGCGCCGGCTGGCTCGACCGCCCACGAGCGGCTGGCGAACGCCGCCGCCGCGCTGCACGCGGCTCGGCTCGAGGACCCGGCTCCCCTGCGGAGTCTCGACGACCCTTGGGCACGCGACGAGGCGACCTACGATCGCGTGATGGGCGAGATCGTCGACGACCTCTCCGTGCTCACCGGATGGGCGGGGCTGTCGGACCGATAGCGTCGCCCGCCCGCTAGATCGGTCCGCCGTTGCCGCCCAGGTTCGTGCGGAGGCTGTCGTTGACCATGAGGCGCGTCGTTCGCTTCCAGCGGCCGGTCGCGGTGTCCGCGTCCTCGTCGGCGGGGGCCTCCGCGACCCCGTCCTCAGGGACCGACTTCAGGCGGAAGTCCTCCGCGATCTCGGCGAGATCCGGCTTCTTCGACTCAGACATGACGCCTCCTCGGTGAGCTGCTGGAACTCAGCGTGCCACGCGAACCGGGCAGCCGCATCGTCGCTCAGGACGATCCAGTCCATGCGGATGCAGACAGAAGGATGACGACGGCCCGGGCGCTGAGGGGGGGTTGCCCGGGCCGCCGCCATCATGCGGCCTACAAGCCTGCGACGCGGGGCTGGCCACCCCCGACGAGGTCGGGTCCGGTGTCGCCCTCGCTGCGCGGCGAGGCCTCGGTCCCCTCACCGTCCTGACGGCTGGAGTCGCCGTCGGACTCGGGGATGGCATCGAAGGCCGTGTGGCCCTTCTCCTCGCGCTCGCGCTGAATCTCGTCCGCGAGCTGCTGGAGCGCCTCGGTGCCTTCATGGGTGAACGTGGACATGTCCTCTCCCTTCGTCCACCGGGGGCGCCGTGCCCGGCGCCCGGGGGAGCAACTCCGGGGTGGGGCCGCTCACTCCGGTGAACGTCTGGGCTCTCTCAGATGATTCACAGGTGCGGACGATGTCCCGGGCCGAGCAACCTGTCAGGGCTTCAACGTCCCGTCGCGGTTGCCGAGCTTGCCGTAGGCGCCGTTGGGGACCTCGCCGTCGGCCCCGGTGAGTGGACCCACGGTGTCATTCTCGGCGTGATCCTCGCGGGTCTCGGCGTCGTCCTCCGGCGTGTCGTCGTCGGGCAGGCTTGCCTTGCGGCCGCCCTTCTCACGTTCGGCTTCGACATCCTCGGCAATCGCCTGCAGGGCCTCCGTGCCCTCGTGGATCTCCTCGGAGTTCTGGTCGGTGGGGTTCGGCATGGCACTCTCCCTCCGTAGGGTCGGGCGGCGATCTACCGCCTCACCTAGGGGAACGAGCGCAGCCGCCGCGACCTTCCTCTTCGGGCCCGATGGGCAGATGCGCAGGGAGGATGCGCGGCGGTGCGCCTGCCGCTCTACAGGGAACCGTCGTCAACCGCGCCCTCGAGCAGGTCCGCGAGCCCCCGCAGGTGGCGCGCAACCTCCGCGCCAAGCGTCGTGAGCTCGTAGTCCACTCTCGGCGGAGCGACGGCGTGAACCGTGCGCGTCACCATGGCGTCCGCCTCGAGCGCGCGGAGCGTCTGCGACAGCATCTTCTCGCTGACGCCGTCCACGTGGCGGCGCAACTCGCCGAACCGGTGAGGCCCCTCGGCCAGCGCGATCAGGATGAGCGACGACCATTTGGCGGTGACGTCCTCGAAGGCCGCTCGGGACCGGCACGCGCGCGCGAACACGTTCGCGGTCAGCGCGAGCGTGGAGTCGGTCTCAGTTTCAGGCATGCGCACATTTTACCTCCGATGCTGTGGAATACACAGCACTAACTTTGGGTTAGTGTGTCGTCAGGCCACTTCTTTGTGAAAGGAAACACCCATGACCACCTATGCCGTGACCGGAGCCAGCGGACAGCTGGGCCGAAAGATCGTCCACGCACTGCTGGACCTGCACCTCTCCCCGTTCGACGTGATCGCGCTCGCCCGCGACACCGACAAGGTCGAGGACCTCGCCGCGCTCGGAGTACGCGTGCGCGCGGCCGACTACGACGCGCCCGAGACGCTGAGCTCGGCCCTCGAGGGCGTGGACCGCCTGGTGCTCGTGTCCGGCTCCGAGGTGGGCAAGCGCGCGCAGCAGCACGCGGCGGTGCTGGCCGCGGCGGAGGCCGCCGGCGTACAGCGCATCGCGTACACGTCGCTGCTCAAGGCGGACACCACGACGCTCGGCCTCGCACCCGAGCACGTGGCGACCGAGAAGGCCCTCGCGGCGTCCCCGATCGAGACCACGTTCCTGCGCAACTCCTGGTACACCGAGAACTACACCGCGCAGATCCAGGGCTACGTCGAGCGCGGCGCCATC
>NZ_CAJXJX010000007.1 GCF_913055775.1 uncultured Demequina sp.
CGTCGGCATCGGCGCGCACGCCGATGGGGTAGTCCTTGCCGTCCTCCGTCAGCAGCTTGAGCTCGAACTGGTGCGACACGTTGGTCGCGGTGAACGGCACGTGCACGGTCGACGCGACGGCCAGGCGGCGGTGCGCGGCCGGGAACTGCCGGACGTAGATGGTGTTCCAGCCGCCGCCCAGCGCGTAGATCTTGCCCTGGACGACCTCCGCCGAATCGGCGAGGAAGGCATCGACTCTCACAGGTGTTCCTTTCATCGAAAGTTCCGTACCAGGGTACCGACCGGCGGGGACACTCGGTGCCGTGTTCGCAATAGGCCGACGCGGGTGTGCCGATGCGGTGGCCGGGCACGGGCGATGCCGCGCGAGTGAGGCGCTCACGCGCGAGTAGGGTGATGCCGTGGCAGGCACGATCAACCGCGACGACATCGCGGCGGTGCGCGAGCGCGCGCCGATCGAGGAGATCATCGGGCAGCATGTCGCGCTCAAGAGCGCGGGCGTGGGCTCCCTCAAGGGTCTGTGCCCGTTCCACGACGAGAGATCGCCGTCCTTCAACGTGCGCCCGGCGGCCGGTCGCTGGCACTGCTTCGGGTGCGGCGAGGGCGGCGACGTCATCGAATTCGTCATGCGCATGGACGGCCTGCCGTTCGCGGAGGCCGTCGAGTACCTGGCCGAGCGCGCGGGTGTCACGCTGCGCTACGAGGCCGGCGGTGGGTCCCGGCGCGAGGGCACGGCGGGCCAGCGCAAGCGCCTGCTCGAGGCCCACCGCATCGCCGCCGCCTACTATGCCGAGCAGCTCGCCAGCCCTGAAGCTCGCATCGGCCGGGACTTCCTGCGCGAGCGCGGCTTCGACCGCGAGGCCGCCGAGACGTTCGGTGTGGGCTACGCCCCGCAGGGGTGGTCGCACCTCACCGAGCACCTGCAGCGCAGCGGCTTCACGATCGAGGAGCTGCGGGCGTCCGGGCTCGTGTCCGACGGCGCCAAGGGCGTCTACGACCGTTTCCGCGGACGCCTGGTGTGGCCCATCAGGGACGTCACTGGCGAGGTGATCGGCTTCGGTGCGCGGAGGCTTCACGAGGACGACCAGGGCCCGAAGTACCTCAACACCCCTGAGACCGCGCTCTACAAGAAGGCACAGGTGCTCTACGGCCTGGACCTCGCGAAGCAGTCGATCCGCGGTGAGCGGACCACGGTGGTGGTCGAGGGCTACACCGACGTCATGGCGTGCCACCTCGCGGGCGTCACGAACGCCGTCGCGACGTGCGGCACCGCGTTCGGAGCTGACCACGTCAAGGTGGTGCGCCGCCTCATGGGCGACACCGGCGGCCCGCAGACCAAGGTGGGGGAGACGGGCGCGAAGGTGGTCTTCACGTTCGACGGCGACGAGGCCGGCCAGAACGCCGCGCTCAAGTCCTTCCAGCTCGATCAGCAGTTCCTCGCGCAGACGTTTGTGGCCGTCGACCCTGACGGCAAGGATCCGTGCGATCTGCGTCAGGCGGGCGGCGACGCAGCCGTCACCGAGCTCATGGGGCGGCGTGTGCCGCTGTTCGAGTTCGTGATCCGGGCATCGCTGGGCTCTCACGATCTCGAGACCGCTGAGGGGCGCGTGGCGGCCCTGCGAGCCGCCGCACCCGTGGTGGCAGGGATCAAGGATCGCGCGCTGCAGCCCGAGTACGCGCGCCGCCTCGCGGGGTGGCTCGGTATGGAGGTGAGCGCCGTCACCCGTGCCGTGACGGAGGCCGCGCGCTCGCGTCCGGCGGCGCCGGGTGAGCCCGCTCCTGCCACCGGCGCGATCCCCACAGCTGTCGAGGGTCCCGCTCGCGTCGACCGCCGCGACCCCGTGGTCCGCGCGGAGGCACTGTCCCTTGGTGTGCTCTTGCAGGTGCCGCGCGAGGTGGCGTCCGATCCGACGGGTCGGTCCGTGCTCGCGTCCCTCGGCCCCGAGGCCTACACGGTTCCGCAGTACCGGGCCGTGTTCGAGGCCGTGATGGCGACAGGACGTCCGGCCGATGCGGGGGCCGACTGGGCGAACGACGTCGCCGAGCAGGCGGGAGACACGCTTGCGAGCGTGATCTCCGAGCTCTCGGTCACGCCTCTCCCGCACGACAAGCCCGAGACCATCGGCCACTGGGCGGGCACCGTGCTCGCACGGGTGATGGACCTGAGCCTGACCCGCCGTATCGCCGATCTACGTGGACGGATGCAGCGTGCAGGCGAAGGCACCGACGCCGCGCGCGAGGCTTTCACCGCGATGATCGGTCTCGAGACGGAGCGGCGCCAGCTCCGCGAGGGGTGACGGACCCGGCTCGACCGGCACCGGAGCTTCGCCGACGGGCGGACGCATCCGTGCGGCGCCCGTCTCGAAATGGCAACGATCTCGTGAACTCCCTGTTACCGGCATGAAAAATCTTGCGTTCGGCGCGCGAGACGCGGCGGAAACCCGTTAGGTTCGGCAGAAGGCCGCGATGCCGCGGCGTCTGCCGACGCCATCCGGCGCCGGCCTGCTGAACCCGGAAGGTGAGACTGTGCGATTCAAGATGAAGTCTGTGGCCGTGACCGCCCTCGTGGGCGCTGCCGCGCTCACGCTGGCGAGCTGCGCGAGCGACGACCCCGCCGAGGAGCCCTCGGACGACATGTCGGCCACTGAGGCGGCCGACGACGAGATGGAAGAGGGCGGCGCCCTGCCTGACTCGCTCACGCTCGCGCTGGTGCCTTCCGACGAGGTCGACCAGATCACCACGGACGGTGAGTCGCTCGCCGCCGCGCTGTCCGCTGAGCTCGGCATCGACGTCGAGGTCTTCGTCCCGGACTCGTACGCCGCCGTGGTGGTCGCGCTGCAGACCGGCCAGGCCGACATCGGCTTCCTGGGCCCGATCGCGATGGTGCAGGCCGCTGACGAGGCCGGTGCGGTGCCGGTGCTCCAGTCGGTGCGCTACGGGTCGTCGAGCTACGTCACCCAGTGGTTCACGAACGACCCCGACACGTTCTGCCTCGACGACGTCACGACCGAGGCTGACGAGGACGGCATCAACTACTCGTACTGCAACGGCGCGACCGGCTACGACGGCCCGCAGGGTGAGGACGCGCTTGCGCTGATCGACCCGTCGTCCGCGATCTCGTTCGTGGACCCGAGCTCGGCGTCGGGCTACTACTACCCGTCGACGCAGCTCGAGGCGATCCTCGGCATCGACCCGCTGACCGACCTCACCGGCGCTGACTTCGCCGGCGGCCACCCGCAGTCGGTGCAGGCGGTCTACGACGGCGACTTCATCGTCGGTACCTCGTACAACGACGCCCGCACCAACCTCGCCGAGGAGTTCCCGGACGTGGGCGAGAAGGTCGTGGTCTTCGCGTACTCGACCAACATCCCGAACGACGGCGTGGTCCTCAACGGCAGCCTGTCGGAGGAGGCGCAGACCACCATCACCGACGCGCTGCTCGCCATGGCCGGCACCGAGGATGGGCTTGCCGCCCTCGACGCCGTGTACGAGATCGAGGGTCTCGAGCCCGCCGACCTCGACGCCCTGGAAGAGGCACGTCAGGTCGAGGCGAACTTCGGAGAGTAAGCCTCAACGCATGCTGAACGCGGTGGCCGCCCTCATGGGCGGCCACCGCGACCGCATACCGGGCATAGTGAGAACATGATCAGACTCGAAGGCGTGACGGTCCGCTACCCCAACGGCGTGGTGGGCCTCGACGGCGTCGACCTGGAGATCCCCGACGGCCAGTTCGTGGTCGTGGTGGGTCTGTCGGGCGCAGGCAAGTCCACCCTCATCCGCACCATCAACGGGCTCGTGCCCATCACCGAGGGCTCGCTCACCATCGACGGGCGCGAGGTCGCCGGAGCGTCCAAGCGCGAGCTGCGCGATATCCGCTCCTCCGTGGGCATGATCTTCCAGTCCTTCAACCTCGTGAAGCGCACCTCGGTCATGAACAACGTGATCATGGGGCAGCTCCACGGAATCCCCGCGTACCGCTCGCTCGTGGGCGCGTGGACCAAGGAGGAGAAGGAGATCGCCTTCCAGTCGCTCGAGCGCGTGGGCATCGTCGAGAAGACCTGGACGCGGGCCTCGCAGCTGTCCGGCGGTCAGCAGCAGCGCGTCGCGATCGCGCGTGCGCTGGCGCAGGACCCCAAGGTGATGCTTGCGGACGAGCCGGTCGCCTCGCTCGACCCGCCCACGGCGCAGATGGTGATGAAGGACCTGCAGCGCATCAACCGCGACCTGGGCATCACCACGCTGGTCAACCTGCACTTCCTCGACCTCGCGCGCAAGTTCGGCGATCGCGTGATCGGCATGCGCGCCGGCAAGGTCGTGTTCGACGGGACCGGCGCCGAGGCGGACGATGCCGTGTTCGAAGACATCTACGGGCGTTCCCTCACGGCAGAGGACACCCTTCCCGGGACCCCATGAGCGTCGAAGCACCGCCTGCGGTTGCCGTCGATCGCCCACGGCGCCCGGCGCCGTCCCTGACCCTGATCGCCGGGCTGCTGCTCGCGGCCGCATTCACGGTGTGGGCCGCGCTCCAGATCGACTTCACTCTCGCGCCGCTGTGGCGCAACTTCTCCAACGGCTGGGTCGTGATCAGCCAGTTCCTCCAGCCCAACTGGTCATTCATCTTCCGCGTGTGGGACGCCTGGGTGGAGACCATCGCGATCGCGATCGTCGCCTCCGCAGTGGGTGTCCTGGTGGGCCTGCTCTTCGCGTTCGGCGCCTCGCGCATCACCAACCGGTCCGGGTGGATGTACCGCACGGTCAAGACCGTGCTGTCGGTGATCCGCTCGTTGCCCGATGTCGCCTACGTGCTGATCTTCGTCGCCCTGGTGGGAGTCGGTTCGCTCGCGGGAATCCTGGCGCTCATCATGTTCAACATCGGCATCGCGGCCAAGCTCACGGCGGAGACCATCGACGCCGTGGATCCCGGGCCTCTCGAGGCCGCCGATGCCGGCGGATCCGGCACCTTCTCGCGTGCTCGGTGGGCGGTGCTTCCGCAGATCCTGCCCAACTACCTCTCGTACTGCCTGTACATCTTCGAGCTCAACATCCGCGCCTCCGTCGTGATCGGCATCGCGGGCGGCGGTGGCATCGGCCAAGTCATCAACGTGCAGTTCTCGCGCTTCAACTACGAGAACGTCGCCGCGATCACCGTGGCGATCTTCGTGGTGGTGCTCCTGATCGACCAGCTGTCGCAGTACCTGCGCCGGAGGTTCGTGTGAGTGCCGGGAACGAGTCACAGGCGACCAGCGGCGACGCCGTGACCACCGCATCGGCCGGTCGCACGCCTCGCCCGGCAGAGCCGTCCAAGGCCAAGGCGACCATCGCCTGGATCGCGCTCGCCGTGATCTTCGGCGGCGCGGTGGCGCTCTCCGACGCGAAGTGGGGGCAGCTGTCCGAGGTCTTCACCGAAGGCGCCCGTTACTTCCGGCTGATGGGCGAGGGACTGCTCCACAGCCCGTTCTCGGAGCCGTACAGCGAGTACTGGACTCTTGCGTTCCAGAAGATGATGGAGTCTGTCTACATGGCGTGGGTGGGAACCATGCTGGGCGCCGTGATCTCGATCCCCATGGGTTTCCTCGCGGCGCGCAACGTCGCCGGGCCGGTCACGGTGCAGGTGACGCGCATCATCCTCAACGCGATCCGTGCGGTGCCCGAGCTGGTGTTCGTGATCGTCATCATGCTGCCGATCTTCGGCTTTGGGCCCGTGGCTGGAGCGGTCGCACTCGGTGTGGGTGCCGTGGGTACGCTCGGCAAGCTCACCGCGGAGGCGCTCGAGGGGATCGATCCGGGGCCCGTCGAAGCGGCGCAGGCATCGGGCGCGTCGCGCTGGGCTATTCTGCGCTGGGCCTACTGGACCCAGGTCCTGCCTGAGGTCATCGCCTTCTGGCTCTACCGATTCGAGATCAACATTCGCGCGTCCGCGGTGCTGGGCATCATCGGCGCGGGCGGCATCGGCCAGCTCCTGAGCCAGTTGTTCTCCAAGCGCGACTGGGACCAGATCGGCATCACTCTCGTCGTGATCATCCTGGTGACCATCGCGGTCGACTCGATCTCCGGCGCGATCCGCCACCGGATCATCTCCGGGTCGGGGCAGAAGGTCACGACTGAGGAGAAGGCCGAGGCGGCGGTCTGACGGTGTTCGGGCACGATGCCTTCGCGTCGTGCATCCGGCGGCTCGCGGGCGCCACGCTGCGGCCGCTCCCCAGAGCCTCCGCGTCGCGGCGCGGTCTCCTGGTCCTCCGTGGGGCGGCGTGGCAAGATGGCGGGCCATGAGGGCGCGCGCAGTAGTGGTAACGATGGTCGTCTTCGCTGGAGTTGCAGCATGCGCGGCGCCGCCCGAGGCGTTCGTCGAACCGCTGCAGGCGACGCCCGGCCTGAGCGCTTCGCCCTCTCCAGGCGACACGGTGAGCGAGTTGGGCGCGCCAGCCATCGACGTCTCACCGCCCGCGGTGCCGATAGTGACGGTGTCGCGATCGCCGGAACCCGAACCGGAACCCGCACCGGCGCAAGCGCAGCGACCCGACACGTCGGGGTCGCAAGGCGAGCCAGCTCCCACCCGGAATGCGGCACCGACCGCCACCGAACGGGCGTGCGACTCGATCAACACCGAGCGCTCGACCTATGGCTACGCAGTGGTGCCGTGCTCGTACAGCAGCGCGCTCGCCGACCTCCTCGGCGAGATCCTGGCCCTCGACAACGACATGGGGGTGGTGAGCTGGCACATCATGCACATCCCCACGATTGCCGACGTCGGCACCGAGTTGCGGGTGCTCGATGACGTGGGGCCAGCGATCGCGATGATGGGGCCCGGCGGACAATATGTCACGGGCGCTGACTACTCCGTCCTGCATCTCGCGTGCAAGCACGCACCGAGCAATATTCCGACTGGTGAGGTCTTGTGGCACTGCGCTTTTCTCATGGTCTGAGAACGACCTCGCGCGACGGCCATGCCGACCCGCCGACGGTGCAGACGCGAAAGGCCGGTCCGCGCTGCGGACCGGCCTGCGTGAGCTCCTCCAGTTGGACTCGAACCAACAACCCTTCGATTAACAGTCGAATGCTCTGCCAATTGAGCTATGGAGGATCGCGAGCCACGAGTTTACACGATTCGCACCCGCCTCAGCGACCATGCCGTCTCGCTCCACGCTGCCCTCGCCAAGGGCAGCGCGGCCTCGCGCGCGTACGCGGCTAGACTGGCCCGCGGCCGTCTCCGCGGCGGCCCCGGGCCAGTAGCTCAGCCGGTCAGAGCAGCGGACTCATAATCCGTCGGTCGCGGGTTCGAGCCCCGCCTGGCCCACCTTTCCGCATGGCCATGCTCGCCCTGCACGGTGTCGGGCGGCGGCTCTAGGGTGTCCGCATGGGAGAGTACGCGTTCGACGCCCAGCTCTGGCTCTGGAACGGCGAGGGCGCACAGTGGGTCTTCGTGACGGTGCCCGAGGGCGTCGCCGATCACGTCGAGGCCCAGCAGACCGGTCCTGAACGCGGCTTCGGCGCCGTGAAGGTCCAGGTCGTCATCGGTGCGAGCACCTGGAAGACCTCGATGTTCCCCTCCAAGGAGCACGCGTCGTACATCCTTCCGATCAAGGCTGCCGTTCGTCGTGCCGAGGGCATTGCCGCAGGTGACACCGCAGCGGTGTCGATCACGCTCATCGCACCGTGATCAGGGTGTTTCGGGCCTGCGCGCGCGTCGCCGCGGTGCGATAGCCTGGCGCCACACACCACGACCAGGGGGCAGGCATGGGTTTCATTCAGGCAGCAGTGGGCGCGATCAGCGGGACCCTGGCGGACCAGTGGATCGACTTCCTCATCCCGCCGGACAACGTCCCCCAGACTGCCGTGGTCTTCCCCGCGATCCCCAAGGGACAGAACGCGGGACGTGGCTCGAACGTCCGTGGTTCCGAGAACATCATCACCAACGGCTCCAAGATCGTGGTGCCCGAGGGCATGGGCCTCATCACGTTCCAGGACGGCCGCATCACGAACTTCGTCGCCGAGGCCGGTGGCTACATCTACTCCGATGATGACCAGCAGGCCAAGTCGCTCTTCACCGGGGGCGGCTTCCTGTCCTCGACCGTCCAGTCCTCGTGGGAGCGCTTCAAGTACGGCGGCCAGCCTGGTGTGCAGCACCTCGCCTTCTATGTGAACCTCAAGGAGATCCCGAACAACCGCTTCGGCACCCAGGGGCCCATCTACTGGGATGACCGTTACCTGGGCACCCAGGCGGGCGCCGTCACGCGTGGGTCGTACACGCTCAAGGTCGTCGACCCCATCCTGTTCACCAAGGCGCTCCTGCCCGCCGCGTACATCTCGCAGAACGCCGGCATCTTCGACCTGTCCGCGGTGGACAACCCCGTCTCTGAGCAGCTTTTCAACGAGGTGGTCGGCTCGCTCGCGGCGGCATTCTCGCGCTACACGAACGACATCGAGCGCGGGAACCGCATCTCGAAGATCCAGGGCGACGCGCTGGGCTTCGCGAAGTCGCTGTCGGAGGTGGTCGAGGAGAACTACCACTGGACGGACGAGCGCGGACTCACCATCCACGCGGCGGCGCTGCTCGCCATCGAGTACGACGCCCCCACGGCGAAGCTCCTGGAAGACGTGCAGAAGGCCGATGCGCTGTCGGGCGGCCGTGGCGACTCCTTCCTGCGCCAGTCCGCAGCTCGAGGCATCCAGGCCGCGGGCGAGACCGGCGGCGGGGACGGGCTCGCGTTCATGGGCATGGGCATGAACGCCGCCGGCGGAGCGCTCGGCGGTCTCATGCAGAATCAGCCCGGCCAGCAGCAGGTCCCGCAGCAGGGCGGTGCGCCAGCCGCGGCCGCACCGGCTGAGCCCACCGCCGCAGACAAGATCCGTGAGGCCAAGGGCATGCTGGACGAGGGCCTCATCACTCAGGAGGACTTCGACGCGCTGAAGCGAAAGGCGCTGGGCCTCTAGGGCGGCGCTGCTGGGGGAGCGCATGACACCGCCACCGAACACGCCGGGAGCAGGCATGCCCGCGCAGCCGGAGCCGCAGGAGCCGGTGCGCGAGATCGACACGACGACCGGGCAGGGCCACGGGCACGACGACTGCCCCCAGTGCGGCTCGACCGAGGTGTCCCGCAAGGGGAACACCCTGAGCCTGATCTGCGGATTCTGCCGCTACGAGTGGGTGGGCTCTCGGCTCGAGGACGCTCACGGGCTGGGCGCCGGGATCGGCGAGCTCGATGGCCGGACGTTCCTGTCGGGAGCCGCAGACATCACCAGCGACCAGGACCTCGTCACGATCAAGTGCCAGGGGTGCGGCTCCGAGGTCGTCATCGACACGGCCCGTGCGCTCGAGGCGCGCTGCCACTGGTGCCGCTCGATCCTGTCGATCAACGACAAGATCCCCAACGGCGCCGTCCCCGACGGGATCCTGCCCTTCCACATCACGAAGCAGGAGGCGATGACCCGCATCGCCGAGTTCGCGGGCAAGCGCAAGTTCTTCGCGCTCAAGAAGTTCCGGTCGGAGTTCAAGGCAGACAACATCATGGGCGTGTACATGCCGTACATGACCGTGGACGGCAACGTCACCGCGGTGCTCAAGGGCGCAGGCGAGGTGCAGACGCGCAAGTACCGCGTGCAGACCAGCAAGAACTCGAGCACCACGTACTACGACGCCAACGTCTACGACGTCGCCCGCCAGTTCGACTTGCACATCGACGACCTCATCGTGGAGTCCTCGGCCGCCCGCTCGAACATCGACAACCGCGCGAACACGAACAACATCATCAACGCGATCCTCCCGTACGACGTCAAGAACATGGTCGCCTTCGACTCGAACTACATGGGCGACTTCTCTGCGGAGAAGCGGGACCTCAACATCGACGACGTCGCGCGGCGCGCTCATGCGCAGTTCCTGGGCATGGCCCGCGAGTCGATCCGCGACGACATCCGGTCCTACGATCGCGGCGTGCGCTGGACCCACGAGGACATGGAGGTCCACGGCAGCCGCTGGGCCTCGGTGTTCCTGCCCGTGTGGCTCTACAGCTACGCGCAGCGCCAGGATGATGGCAGCGTCATGGTCCACTACATCGCGGTCAACGGCCGCAACGGCAACGTGATGGGCAGTGTCCCCGTCAACAAGGGCCGGCTGTTCGCCGTCGCGGCACTGGTGACGGCGGTCGCTGCGGTGGTCGCCTGGCCCCTCGGTCTCGCGGCGCTGGCGGCGGGGTGATGGCCATGGAGCAGGTGGTGGCGACCACGCTCGCGTCGAGCGGCGAGGGCGGCTCGGCGTTCTTTGGGCTCGTGCTGTTCGCGGTGCCGTTCGTGGTCGGATGGTTCACCTATTCGACCTTCTACCGGCGCTACCGCAACCCGGACAAACGCTATCTCTTCGAGCACACGACGGCGGCCGCGCGCACGAATCTCCAGCGCTGGGACACGTTCGTTCGCGAGCACAAGCGTCAGCGCAACGCGAAGATCAAGGACCGCAACGACGACGAGCCCCTGAGGCGCGCGCCGCACTCTCGCGTCCGCGAGGCACTCGAGCCGCGACAGGCTCAGGAGGAGCGGGTCGCTCTAGAGGCCCGCGAAGCTCAGCCGCCGCGCGATGCGCAACCGGCCCGCGACGCCCAACCACCCCGTGACGCGCAGACCGACCGCACGGCCGAGCCGGAGCGGGAGGACAGCGTCGGGGGCGCTCATGCCGGCGTGGACGACGCGACCGGCACGCCGCCTGCAGCCGGCGAGACGCGCCACGACGGCGACCTCGACGAGGGGCCGTGGACGCCCCGGGGATGACGGGCCGCCGCCCGGCCTAGGCGCCGCGCAGCACGGAGGTGATCGCGCGGGGGAGAGCGTCGGCGATGTCGAGGGCCGCCAGCGGGCCGCCCGCAACGGCCGCGCGCGCTGCACTCGCGTGGATCCACGACGCGCAGGCTCCTGCGTCGACGGCGGCCATGCCGGAGGCGAGCAGCGCGCCCGCGATCCCGGCCAGGACGTCGCCGCTGCCGGCGGTCGCGAGCCACGGGGGAGCCTCGGGGAGTTCGACCAGCGCGCCGCCGGGTGACGCGACGATGGTCCGGGATCCCTTGAGCAGCACGGTGGCCCGCGCGGTCTCCGCCAAGAGGCGGGCGTGCGCGACGCGATCGGCGGCGACGTCCATGACGCTCACGTCGTGACGCAGCGCCTGGAGCGTGCGCATGAGCTCTTCGGCGTGCGGCGTGAACAGCACCCGGTCGGGGGGCGCCTCGCGCGAGCCCGATGCTCGCGACCGCGCGACGGCCTCCAACGCGCCCGCATCCACGACGAGCGGAGAGCCCGAGGCCATGGCGGCGCCGATCGCCGCATCCTGTTCGGGATGGTCGGAGACTCCGGGCCCCACGATCCACGCCTGCGCGCGCGGCAGCCGCTCTGCGGCCTCACCTGGGTCGTGGATCACGCACTCGGGCCGGTGGGCGAGCACCAGGTCCTGCGCGCGGCGAGGCCCCACGTAGCGGACCATGCCCGCACCGGCACGCACAGCGCCGGACGCCACGAGGGCGGCGGCGCCGGGGTAGGCATCCGAGCCGGCGACGATCCCCACCACTCCGCGCGAGTACTTGTCGTCATCGGGTCCGGGCACGGGCCAGTGTTCGCGCACGTGCGCGCCTGTCCACGAGGTCGCCCCAGCCACGTCACCAGAGTGGCACACGACCGCCCCTCGTTCGTGGAGCCACCAGCGACGATGCAGGACTGGCCCGGCGTGAGAGAATGCCTGTCATGGCCATGCGCGAGATCAGGACCACCGGCGACCCCGTGCTCAGGACGGTGTGCGACCCCATCACGACCATCGACGAGAGCGTGCGCACGCTCGTCGACGATCTGCTCGAGACCGTCGACTACGAGGGCCGCGCTGGCCTGGCGGCCAACCAGATCGGCGTGAGCCTGCGGGCGTTCTCGTGGAACATCGATGGGGACATCGGCTACATCCTCAACCCGGAGATCGTCGAGCGCTCCTCGGACCTGCAGGAGCTCGGCGACGAGGGCTGCCTGTCCGTGCCCGGTCTGTGGTACCCCTGCGAGCGACCTGCCTACACGAAGGCCGTCGGCACCGACCTCGACGGCAACGAGGTGGTCATTGAGGGCGAGGAGATCTGGGCTCGTCTCATCAACCACGAGTGCGATCACCTGGATGGCAAGCTCTACCTCGATCGCCTCGCGCGTGACGTCCGCAAGCGCGCGATGCGCGAGCTGCGAGAGTCCCTCGAGAACGCATAGGCGGTGGGTCGCGTGACCGCCTAGAGGCGTGGCACCCCCACGTCGGCGACCACGACACGGCCGGCCGATGCGGCGGCCGGGTCCTCGACGAGGCACGGCTTGAGCACGGTGAAGGTGACGGTGACGTCCGCATGCACGTGATGGTCGCCGACGGCTCCGGTGTCGACGCCCACACCGCTGGGGACGTCGACCGCGAGCACGGTCGTGGCTGCGGACACCGCCGCGACCACGGACGCGGCAGGCTCCCGCAGCCCGGGCCTGCCGCCAATGCCCACGATGCCGTCGACCACGAGATGGGCGTCGGACACGGCAGTGCGCGCAGCGTCCAGGTCCGCGCCGGCGTCGATGACAGCGGCGCCAGCCGCGAGCGCCTCGCCCAGACCGTCGGGGTGCGCGGAGGGCCCCACGAGCACCACGGTGGTCTCCGCGCCTCGATAGTGGAGGCGAGCCCCGGCGAGCATCGCATCGCCGCCGTTGCTGCCCGAGCCCGCGAGCACCGTCACCCGGGACCCGCGTATCCTGCCCACCTCGCGCGCGAGGAGCGCCTCCGCCTCAGCCGCCACCGCATCGGCCGCCCGTGCCATCAGCGTGCGTTCGGACACCGTGCGCATCGCCCGGGTCTCTGCGGCCCGTACCTGGTCGGACGTCATCACGGCGGAGGTCATGCGCCCAGGTTTCCACACGCCGGGCGAGGACGCTGGCGCATACGCGCGCGATGAGGCACGATAGAGGCACACCCGGGCAGTCGGGCGGTTCCTTCGAGGTCGTAGGGGAAGACGCACCTCAACAGGAAGGAAGGGTCATGGCTGCGATCACGCGAGGTGTCCTTTTCGTGCATTCGGCGACCCGTGCGATGTGCCCGCACATCGAGTGGGCCGCCCAGTCTGTGCTGGGCCCGCGCGCCTCGTTCGAATGGACCGATCAGCCCGCCGGCACGTCGCTCTTCCGCGCCGAGGTGGCCTGGCAGGGCACGCCCGGCACCGGCGCGCGTCTTGCCTCCGCCCTGCGGGGATGGGAGCACGTGCGCTACGAGGTGACCGAGGACCCGTCCTTCGGCGCCGACGGCGGTCGCTGGTCGCACACCCCGTCGCTCGGCATCTTCCACGCCGTGACGGACGTGCACGGCAACATCGTCGTACCCGAGGACCGTATTCGCGCCGCGCTGGAGTCCGGCGCGTCGGTGACCGAGTTCAAGCGGGCCATGGACCTCGCGCTCGGCGCTGCCTGGGACGAGGAGCTCGAGCCCTTCCGCTACGCCGGCTCGGGCGCACCCGTGCGGTGGCTGCATCGCGTAGGCTGACCGGTCACCGGCGCTGAGGTCGGTGCCGCAGTCGAGCAGGAGCGCACAGCATGCAGGAACTGAACCGTGACGAGGCCCTCACCCTCCAGGCCATGGAGGAGGCGATGTGGCGCCCGGAGACCCGCTTCGATCGCCGCTACATGGAGGCCGTGCTGGCGGAGAACTTCTCCGAAGTGGGGCGCTCGGGGAGGCTTTTTACGCGCGGGGACACGCTCGAGCTGCAGCCGGTCGAGATCGACATCGAGTTGCCCTTGCGCGGCTTCGAGGCGGTCGCGGTGTGCGAGGACGTCGCGCTGGTCCGCTACACGTCGGTGCCGAGCCGCGCGACCCGCGGCGCCACCCACCGCACCAGCGTCTGGGTCAACGATGGTCGCTGGCGGCTGCGCTTCCACCAGGCGACGCCGACGGACATCTAGCCCCGCATCGGCGCGGTCGATTCTCGCTCGTCTAGCGCCTTAGGCGAGCGAAATGGGCCCGATTCGCTCGGGTAAGGGCATAGGCGCACCAGAATCGACCGCCGGGACGATGCGGTGGTCAGGCAGTCGCGAAGGTGAGGGCCACGTTGTGGCCGCCGAAGCCGAACGAGTTGTTGATCGCGGCGAGGTCGCCATCTGCCGGAAGCGCCCGGGGCACGTCGCGCACCAGGTCGACCTGCAGCTCAGGGTCGGGCTCCGAGACATTGATGGTCGGGGGAGCCGTGCGCTCGACCAGCGCCTTGATGGTGAACACGGACTCGAGCGCGCCCGCGCCGCCGAGGAGGTGCCCCGTCATCGACTTGGTCGCGCTCAGCAGCACCTGGTCGGCGTGGTCGCCCAGGAGGCCCCTGATGCCCCGAGCCTCGATCATGTCGCCCACCGGCGTCGACGTGGCGTGAGCATTGACGTGAGCGACGTCGCGGGCGGTGAGCCCGGCGCGCTCGAGGCTCAGCTGCATGGCCCGAGTCTGGCCGGTGCCGTTGGGCTCCGGCGCGGCGATGTGGTGGCCGTCTGCGGTCATGCCGACGCCCAGGAGCCTGGCGTAGATGTGCGCGCCGCGCGCACGGGCGTGCTCCTCGGACTCGAGCACGACGACGCCGGATCCCTCTCCCAGCACGAAGCCGTCTCGAGAGACGTCGTACGGTCGCGACGCCGCCGCGGGGTCGTCGTTGCGCTTGGACAGCGCCGCCATCGCTGCGAACGCGCTGATGGGGAGCGGATGGATCGCGGCCTCAGTGCCACCTGCCACGACCACGTCCGCCCTGCCCGACTGGATCATCTCGAAGCCCATCCCGATGGCCTCGGCGCCCGACGCGCACGCCGACACGGGGGAGTGGGAGCCCGCGCGGGCGGTGAGCTCGAGCGAGACGTACGCCGTCGGCGAGTTGGGCATCAGCATCGGCACGGTGAGCGGCAGGACGCGCGACGCGCCCTTCTCCTTCATCGTGTCCCACGCGCTCAGCAGCGTCCACACGCCGCCGATGCCCGACGACACCACGGCGCCCAGGCGCTCGGGGTCGATCTCGGGCGAGCCCGCATCGGCCCAGGCCTCGCGCGTGGCCACGATCGCCATCTGGGCGCTCGGGTCCATGCGCTTGGCCTCGGGCCGCGAGACCACCTCCGTCGCCGGCACCGCCAACTGCCCCGCGAAGTTCACGGCCATGCCGTAGGTCTCCGCCCAGTCGTTGTCGAGGGTGCGCACGCCGGATCGCCCGGCAAGCGCGGCCTCCCAGGTGCTGGGCACGTCCCCGCCGAGCGGGTTGGTGGTGCCGAGTCCGGTGACGACGACTGTGGTCATGAGGGTCCTCCAGGAGAGGTCAGTGGCGAGGTGGAAAGGGGTGGAGCTGAGGGAGTACGTCAGCCCTGCGCGGCGCCGATGAAGGTGACGGCGTCGCCGACGGTGGTGAGGTCCTTGACCTTCTCGTCGGGGATGCGCACGTCGAACTTCTCCTCGGCGAGCGTGACGATGGTCATCATCGACAGCGAGTCGATGTCGAGGTCATCGGTGAAGGACTTGTCGAGCTGGACCTCGGCGGTGTCGAGGCCGGTCTCCTCGGCCACGATCTCGGCGAGGCCGGCGAGGATCTCAGTGGTGTCTGCCATGTGTTCTTCTCCTTGTGCTGGGTGATGCCGGGGCATCGGGGTTCGTGAGGGACGTAGGAACTCTAGTGCGGTCGGCCTGCCTAGGGCAGGACGACCACCTGCGCGGCGTAGACCAGGCCCGCGCCGAAGCCGATCTGCAGCGCGAGGTCGCCGCTGGCAGCGTCGCCGTCGCGCAGCATGCGCTCGGTCGCGAGAGGGATGGACGCCGCCGACGTGTTGCCGCTGTCGACGATGTCGCGGCCGACCTTCACGTGCTCGGGCAGGCCGATCTGCTTGACCATCTGGTCGATGATGCGGATGTTCGCCTGGTGGGGGATGAACGCCTTGATGTCGTCAGGCGTGACACCGGCGGCCTCGATCGCCTCGCGCGCGACAGGGGCCATCTTGAAAGACGCCCACTTGAACACGGACGGGCCTTCCTGCACGAGCGTGGGGAAGGCGGTGTCGCGGTCGTCGCGCACGTCCAGCCAGGACGTGGTCTGGCGAATGAGCTGGGACCCTGCGCCGTCCGATCCCCACACCGTGGGGCCGATGCCGGGCGTGTCAGATGCGCTCACGACGACGGCGCCCGCGGCATCTCCGAGCAGGTAGGAGATCGATCGGTCGGCGGGATCGACGAAGTCGCTCATCTTCTCCGCCCCCACGACGAGGACGTTCCGGGCATTGCCCGAGCGCACGAGCGCATCGGCCTGGCCGATGCCGTAGCAGTACCCCGCGCAGGCTGCGGAGATGTCGAAGGCCGCTCCGGTCGAGCCCAGGCGATCCGCGAGCACCGGGGCGCCGCCCGGCGTCATGTGCGGATAGGTGATGGTGGAGAGGATCACGGCGTCGATCTCGGCACCGCTCACGCCTGCCTGCTCGAGCGCGATGAGCGAGGCCCGCTCCGACAGGTCGAGGACCGAGGTGTCCTCGTCGGCCCGCACGCGGGGCACGATGCCGGTCCTCTTGCGGATCCACTCATCGGAGGAGTTGATCGGCTCGATGATGTCCTCGTTCGGGACCGCGTTCTCGCCGCGGGCGACGCCGAGGCCGGCGATCCGGGAGAACTCGGCTCCTCGACGGATGTTCAAGGTCGTCACGCGTGCTGCTCCAGGAGTTCTCGGGCGGCGGGGAGGTCGTCGGGCGTTTTGAGTGCGACGGCAGGCACGCCCTTCAGCGAGCGCTTGGCGAGTCCGGTCAGGACGCCTCCGGGTGCCACCTCGATGATCCCGGTGACGCCGTGATCGAGCATACGCTCCTGGCACAGATCCCAGCGGACGGGATTGGCGACCTGCCGGACGATGCGGTCGAGGGCGTCGGCGCCCGTCGCCACGGACTCTCCGTCCGCGTTCGACAGCAGCGTGGTGGCGGGGTCCTGCGGAGCAACCTGGCTGGCAGCCTCGGCCAGGGCCGCGACCGCGGGTGCCATGTACGCGGTGTGGAAGGCACCCGCCACCTGGAGCTCGATGGCTCGCGTGCGCGTCGGGGGCTGGGCGACGAGAGCCTCGATGGCCGCCTTCGCACCAGCGGCCACGATCTGTCCGCCACCGTTCATGTTGGCGGGGGTGAGGCCCAGCTCCTCGAGCCTGGCCACGACGTCTGCCGGCACGCCGCCGAGAACGGCCGCCATCGACGTGGGCTCGGCCGCCGCAGCGGCCGCAGCCATCGCCTGCGAGCGCACGGTGACGAGGCTCATGGCGGCGGCATCGTCGATGACCCCCGCGAGGGCCGCCGCTCCCAGCTCGCCGACGCTGTGTCCCGCGATCAGGCCGGCGGTCGAGTCGCCGAGCACCGCACGCGCCGTGGCGAGACCCGTCGCCACCAGGAGCGGCTGGGCGATCGCCGTGTCGCGAATGGTGTCCGCATCGGAGCTCATGCCGTGAGCGATGACGTCGACGCTTGTGGCTTCCGACAAGGCCTCGAGAGCGGTCGCGACCTCGGGAAGCTCGAGCCAGGGCTCCAGCATCCCGGGGGATTGAGCTCCCTGACCGGGAAACAGAACAGCGATCATGCTCCTAGCATCTCCCATCTGAGCCGGGGCGGCCCGGATTTTCGTGACGGTTTCGGCCGCCCGTGTTTGTCGGATATCTACAACGGGGTGTGTGCGGAGTCGCGAAGCCGACCGAGAGCGAATGCCGTCTCGAGCACGTGGGCGTCGCGGGTCGACAGCACGTCCCAGCCGGTGAGCTGCGCCACCTTCTTCAGGCGGTAGCGCACGGTGTTCGCGTGAACGAACATGGTGCGAGCGGCGAGTTCGAGCGAGCGGCCGCAGTCGAGGTACGTCGCGATGGTCTCGCCCAGCGAACCGCCGGCGCGCTGGATCGGGTCGTAGGCGATGGTGATCAGGCGCTCGCGCGCGGCCGCGTCGCCCACCAGGACACGCTCGGGGAGCAGGTCGTCGGCGGCGGTGGGGCGCGGGGCGAGCGACCACGCGGGAGCGGCGACCACTCCGGACAGCGCGGCGCGGGTCGATCGCGCGACCTCCACCAAGGTGATGGCGGCAGGACCGATGACCACTGGTCCGGGCCCGAAGCTCGACAGCAGCTGCCTCGCGAGCGTGGGGTGGTCGTCGTCCGAGCGCGCGATCACGATGAGGTCCTCCCCGTGGATGCCGACGAGGGCGCCGGGAGCGGCACGCCGGATGGTGCGGCGGAGCTCCGCCGACTGCACCTCGCCCAAGGTGCCATCTGTCAGGCCCACCATCGCGAGCGTGGGCCCAGGCTTCCAGCCGAGCGCCGCCGCACGCGAGGGGAGGTCCTCGTCGATCTCGCCGCGCACGAGGGCGTCGACCACGAGCGCTTCGAGCCGCGCGTCCCAGGCGCCGCGGGTCTCCGCGGCGCGCGCATAGACCTCGGCTGCGGAGAAGGCGATCTCGCGCGAGTAGACGAGGATCGCCTCGCGAACCTCGCGCTCCGATCCCGGCGACGCGAAGCCGTCCGCGTTGTCCTCCACCACTCTCACCACGGTGCGAACGATCGACAGCGTGTGCTGGAGCGACACTGATCGCGTGAGCTCCGGTGGCGCGGCGGCGAACACCTCGGTCGCACTGCGGTGGCTGTGCTGTGGGTCGGCGTACCAGGCGACGAAGGAGTCGATTCCGGCCTGGGCGACGGTGCCCACCCACGAGCGCTCCTGGGCGGGCAGTTCCCGGAACCACGAGTACTCGGCATCAAGGCTCGTGATGGCGGCTGTCGACAGACGGCCCGTCGCCGAGCGGAGACGGCGAAGGGTCTCCGCACGCGACTGGGTCATGGCCATGGCGGCCAGCATAGGGCGGTTTGTCGAGACTCGACAATCGCCGGCGAGCCGGATCCGCTTCTCAGGGTTCTCAGCCCCGATCGATTGTGCAAGGCCTCCAACCAGGCTTGCCTCGAGGCCGCCTTCCGGCCCGCAGTCCTCGCCAAGAACGGGTCGCGCCGCTACGGTGAGTCCCAGGTGACACAGAGGAGTCGATGATGACAGACGCTCGCCCCAAGCCCCTGGTGGGTGCCCTGCTCGGTCTGCTGCTGGGCCTCGTGGTGGTGGCCCTCCTGTGGATCACCGGTGTCCTTCCACCGGACCGGCTGCCGCTCTTCGGCATCGTCGCGCTCTCGATCTTCGTCGTGGGGTGGATCCTGACCCAGCGCATGAGCCTGGTGCGGGCGAAGTTCATCATCGTCGTCATCATCTCCGCGACGCTCGGCGGCGTCGCGCTGACCGGCATCCCGGAGTTCATGGGCGGCGGTTCGCTGTCCGATGGCTGCCATCTGGACGCGTCGTCCTCACTCGAGCCCGCTCAGATCGGACCCGAGGACACCGCGGCGATGAACCCGTTCGACGTCACCACGACCGACACGATCTCCTGGAACTCGAGCTCGGATGCGGTTCTCACTGATTGGAACGCGGGGCTCTACGTGGTGGTCGGGGGCTTCGACATCCCTCTGTGGAGCGGCGAGCACGAGAACTCGGGCGAGGCCCAGGAGTGGGCCGGAGACGAGGCCGTCGAGCCCCACATCGATTCTGTCCAGAACCGCACAGGGATCGTCGTGACCGGCACGTACCACGTGCACGGGTCGCTGACGGCCGACGGGGGAGACTGCGACATGCAGGCCTACGTCCGCGTCGCGCCGGCAAGCGCGTTCGACGGGATCCTGCTGGCGGCCCTGTGGGCGCTGCTGGTGGTGATCATCATCGTGATCATCATCGTGGCGGTCGGCGTGCGCCGCTCGATCAAGGCGGCCGATGCGGCGCTCGCCATGGTGGGGACGTCGGCCATCGCAGGAGAGACGAGCACTGCGGAGCCGGCGGGTGCCGGAGCCGCAGCCGGTGCCGCAGCGGCTGGAGCAGCCGCTGCAGGCGCGGCCGCGGACACGTCGTCCGAGGACGAGGCCGCCGGAGACGCACCCGCGAGCACCGACGGAATCTCCTCGTATGCGGAGTACCGCCAGGCCGATGAGGATGCGCGTGACAAGGCGCTCGGAGAGCAGGCTTCGGACGGCTCGTTCGACCAGGACAACTGGCGCTCCATCGATGACAGCCGTGGTCTCGGCGACCTGCTCGACACGCCCGATGCGGAAGGCACGGATGACGAAGCCGCCGCGGCCGATGACGACCAGGCCGGACCGGATCAGCCGCGCGGACCGGGCGGCGGCATCTAGCCAGACGCGGCGGCATCGAGCCAGACGCAGAACGAGGGGCTCGGCGACTGCCGAGCCCCTCGTTCGTGGCGGTGGCGCCTAGGCGTCGCCGCCAGCGTTGCCCGACGTGCCCTTGCTGACATCGTGGATGTCATAGCGCTCGATAGCGTCCTTGACCAGGTGCGGCTCGATCGCGCCTTCGCGCGCGAGCTGCTGCAGCACGCGAACGGCCGTCGACGGACCGTCGATCTTGAAGTACCGGCGGGCGGCCGCGCGCGTGTCCGAGAAGCCGAAGCCGTCGGCACCCAGGGTCGCGTAGCTGCCGGGGATCCAAGCCCGGACCTGGTCGGGGACCAGGTGGTCGTAGTCGGTGGTGGCCACGAACGGCCCCGAGGCGCCCTGAAGGCGCTCGGTGATGAAGGGCGTGCGGACCGGCTCGTCCGGGTGCAGGAACGCGTGCTGGTCGGCGGCGAGGGCGTCGCGTCGGAGCTCGTTCCACGAGGTGACTGACCAGACCGTGGCGCGCACGCCGTAGTGGGCGGCGAGGAGCTCCTGCGCCTCGAGTGCCCACGGCACCGCGACGCCTGACGCGAGGATCTGCGCCTCGGGGCCGTCGCCGGCGGGAGCATCGGCGTACTTGTAGATGCCCTTGAGGATCCCCTCGACATCGACGTTCTCCGGTTCCGCGGGCTGCTGGATGGGCTCGTTGTAGACCGTCAGGTAGTACATGACGTTCTTGTCGCGACCGTCCTCGGGCCCGTACATCCGCTGGATGCCGTCCTTGACGATGTGGCGGATCTCGTAGCCGAACGCCGGGTCGTACTGGACGATCGCCGTGTTCGTCCCGGCGAGCAGGGGAGAGTGGCCGTCGGCGTGCTGGAGGCCCTCGCCGGTGAGCGTGGTGCGCCCGGCGGTCGCGCCGATGATGAACCCTCGCGTCAGCTGGTCTCCAGCGGCCCAGAACTGGTCACCCGTGCGCTGGAACCCGAACATCGAGTAGAAGATGTAGAACGGCACGAGCGGCTCGCCATGAGTCGCGTAGGACGTGCCCACCGCCTGGAACGCGGCGGCGGAGCCGGCCTCGTTGATGCCGGTGTGCATGATCTGGCCGGCCTCGGACTCCTTGTAGCTGAGCATCAGCTCGCGGTCCACAGGCAGGTAGTTCTGGCCGTTCGTGTTGAAGATCTTCGCGGACGGGAAGATCGAGTCGAGACCGAACGTGCGGGCCTCGTCGGGGATGATCGGCACCAGGCGCTGCCCGAACTCCTTGTCCTTGACGAGGTCCTTGAACAGGCGCACGAGCGCCATGGTGGTGGCGACCTCCTGCTTGCCGGATCCCTTGGCCAGGAGCTCGTAGGCCTTCTCGTCCGGAAGCGCGACCTGCTTGCCGGGGTCGCGTCGTTCGGGGACGAACCCTCCCAGCTGCTTGCGGCGGTTCAGCATGTACTGGATCGCGGGATCGTCCATGCCGGGGTGGTAGTACGGCGCGTTGTACGGGTCGCCCTCGAGCTCCTCGTCGGTGAACGGGATGTCGAAGGTGTCGCGCAGCACCTTGAGGTCTGCGGCCGCGAGCTTCTTCATCTGGTGCGTCGAGTTGCGCGCCGCGAAGTTCGAGCCCAGGCCGTAGCCCTTGATGGTCTTGGCGAGGATCACGGTGGGCTTGCCGTTGGCCTCCGTGGTCGCCTTGAGGTAGGCGGCGTACAGCTTGCGGTAGTCGTGGCCGCCGCGCTTGAGCGCCCAGATCTCGTCGTCGGTCATGTCCTTGACGAGCTCCTTGGCACGCGGGTCGCCGCCAAAGAACTGGTCGCGGATGAACGCGCCGGACTCGGCGCGGAAGGTCTGGAAGTCGCCGTCGGGGACCGTGTTCATGAGGTTGACGAGAGCGCCATCCTGGTCGCGCTCGAGCAGAGGGTCCCAGTTGCGACCCCACACGACCTTGATGACGTTCCAGCCCGCGCCGCGGAAGTACGCCTCGAGCTCCTGGATGATCTTGCCGTTGCCGCGCACCGGCCCGTCGAGTCGCTGGAGGTTGCAGTTGACGACGAACGTCAGGTTGTCGAGGTTCTGGTTCGCGGCGAGCTGCAGCATGCCGCGCGACTCCGGCTCGTCCATCTCGCCGTCGCCCAGGAACGCCCACACGTGCTGCTGGGACGTGTCCTTGATTCCCCGCAGGTGCAGGTATCGGTTGGTCCAGGCCTGGTAGATGGCCGATGCGGGACCGAGGCCCATCGAGACGGTCGGGAACTCCCACACGTCGGGCATGAGTCGGGGGTGCGGGTAGGACGAGAGACCGCGGCCCGCAGCGGACTTCTCCTGGCGGAACGAGTCCAGGTCTTCCTCGGTGAAGCGGCCCTCGACGAGCCCGCGGGCGTACACGCCGGGCGCCGCGTGGCCCTGGAAGTACACCTGGTCGCCGCCGCCGGGGTGGTCCTTGCCGCGGAAGAAGTGGTTGAGGCCCACCTCGTACAGCGTCGCGACCGAGGCGTAGGACGAGATGTGACCGCCGACGCCCTTGCCTGCGCCCTGCGCGCGCGTGACCATGACCGCGGCGTTCCAGCGGATCCACCCGCGATAGCGCCGCTCGATCTCCTCGTCGCCGGGGAACTCGGGCTCGTCGTCGACGTGGATGGTGTTGACGTAGGGGGTGTTGAGACTCAGCGGCACCGAGAGCTGCTTGGTGGCGGCGTGATCCACCAGCCGGTCCAGCACGTACTCGGCGCGAGACTCGCCGCTGCCCTCGATCAGACCGTCGAGCGACTCCAGCCACTCATCGGTCTCGTTCGGGTCCTTGTCAACCTCGCCGTGTGATGCCACCGGTGACCTTCCTCTTGGGCGCAGGGGTGGTGCGCCGACACATGTGGGGGATGCGGGGCGGATGTGCCCGCCGCTCCCGCCATTCTTGCCATTTCTCGCGCGATTGTCACGCCAGCCCCGTGCGGCGACCGCGACTCGCGAATCACGCGCCGTTGCCACCGTCCGCTGCCGGGCTCTACTGTGAGACGTGAGCACGCAGTCAGCGTGCACTGCCGACGAAGGGAGCATCGCCACCGTGGCGACACAGGATGGTGCCAGCACCGTGGACGCTGGGATCCTCGACCGGTTCGGACTTGAGCACGGCATGATCATCCAGGAGTTCGGCTACGACGACGATGTGGATGAGTCGTTGCGCACGTCCGTCGAGGACGCCACCGGCGAGGAGATCGTCGACGAGGACTACGGCGACGTCACCGACGGAGCGATCGTGTGGTTCCGAGACGGCGACGATGATCTCGCCGACCTGCTGATGGACGTCCAGTCGCTGCTCGACGACGGCGGCGGCGTCTGGCTCCTGACACCCAAGGCGGGGACGACCGGTCACGTGCTGCCCGGCGACGTCGAGGAGGCCTCGTCTCTTGCGGGCCTCCACGCGACCTCGACCTTCGTCGTCGGCGAGGGATGGTCGTGCACGCAGCTGGTCGAGAAGGGACGCTCCAAGTGACCGAGCCCTTGGTGGGCCGGCCCGCACCTGACTTCACCCTCACTGACCAGCACGGGCGCCACGTCTCGCTGAGCGACTACCGAGGCGCCGCGGTCCTCCTCGTGTTCGTGCCGTTCGCGTTCTCGGACACCTGCACCAACGAGCTGATCGACCTGCGGGACGCCCCCGACCTCACCGAGGGGCGGGCTCTCGAGGTGCTGGTGGTCTCCTGCGACTCGCTCTACACCCTGAAGGCCTGGGGTGATGCGCACGACTACAGCGGCGAGCTGCTCAGCGACTTCTGGCCCCACGGCGAGGCGTCCCGCGCCTACGGCGTCTTCAATCCTCAGAAGGGTCTGGCCACACGCGGGACGTTCCTCATCGACGGAACGGGCGCGGTGGTGTGGAGCGTGGTCAACCCCACGGGTCAGGCTCGCGACATCGACGACTACCGTCAGGCCATCGCGGACCTGGTCTGAGGCGCGGCACGCCTGCCGGCATGAGGCCCGCGGTGCGCCACAATGGTGCCGCGGGCCCTTAGCTCAGTTGGTTAGAGCACTGCGTTTACACCGCAGGTGTCGTCGGTTCGAGTCCGGCAGGGCCCACGCTGACCACGAGTTGTCAACGGAGGGAGCGCGACGTGGCCGAGCCGATGGGTGAGAAGTACGACCGCTATGCCCAGCGCACCGACCATTGGCTGGCGGTGCTCGCGTTCGTCTTCCTCATCGTGTGGTCGACGCGCATCATCTTCTTCGTGTCGCTGCCGCCGGTCGTGCGCAACATCCTGCTGGTCGCTCAGGGCTGGATCTGGCTGGTGTTCCTGGTCGACATCATCATCCGCGCCATCATCTCCAAGAAGTCGTGGCGCTATCTCTGGACCCACCCGATCGACGTGATCGCGGTGGCCGTGCCCGCCGCGCGCCCCCTGAAGGTGCTCACGGCCTTCACGCAGAGCGCGGCCTTTGCGACGAGCAAGGGCCGGATGAAGACCATGCAGGCGGTCGCGATCTCGGTGGTCCTGCTGATCTGGATCGGCTCGGTCGCGGTGCTGTCGGCCGAGGGGCACATCGAGGACTCCCAGATCAACACCTTCGGTGATGCGCTCTGGTGGGCCGTGGTGACGGTCACCACCGTGGGCTACGGCGACTTCGCCCCGGTGAGCGTCGAGGGTCGCATCATCGCCGTGATCATGATGCTGTTGGGCATCGCCCTCATCGGTGTGGTCACTGCGTCCGTGGCGGCAGCCTTCGTGCGCCTGACCTCCGAGGGCGACGAAGTGGACGACGAACAGCGCGAGCAGCTGCACCACGACGAGCTGATTGCGCGGATCGACCGTCTGGAGGGCAGGCTCGAGCGCCTGTCGGGCGGGGCCGAGGCTCCGCCGCCGGACGGCTCCGACCCCGCGGCGTCGGACAGTACGCGAAGCGAGTAGCCCCCACCGACCGGTAGCGTGGGGGCATGGCCACGGTCGCTGACATCGCGGAGATTCTCGAGTTTCGCTTCGATCCGGCTCTTGCCGAAGGCTGGGACGTCAACGGGCTGTCGGTGGGTGACCCCCGCGCGACCGTCGAGCGCGTCCTCTTCGCGGTCGACCCGACGCTCGCCGTGGTCGAGGAGGCCATCGACGCGGGCGCTCAGCTGATCGTGACCCACCACCCCCTCATGCTCCGCGGCGTGACGTCCGTGGCGGCGACCACGGCGAAGGGCGCGGTGGTGCACCGCGCGATCTCCGCAGGCATCGCTCTCTACAACGCCCATACGAACGCCGATGCGGCGGCAGGGGGAGTCTGCGATGCTCTGGCGGCGGCGCTCGGCATCGAGTCGACCGTGCCGCTCGTGCCTGCCGAGGACGACGGCAGCGTCGGCAGCGGCAGGCTGGGCGTCCTGGCAGGACCGTTGCCGCTGAGGGACTTCGCGGAGCGCGTCGCCGAGGCGCTGCCGCAGACCCACCATGGCGTGCGGGTCGCCGGCGATCTGGATGCGGTGATCACCACCGTGGCGGTCGTCGGAGGTGCCGGCGACTCGTTCTTGGCGCTCGTCCAGAGCGCCGGAGCTGACGCGTACGTCACCGCAGATCTCAGGCACCACCCCGCTCTGGACGCGCGCGAGCTCGCCGAGATCGGCGACGGACGGCCTCATCTCGTGGACGTCTCGCACTACGCATCCGAATGGCTGTGGCTCAAGGAGACCGCCGAGCACGTTGCGGACGCCGCAGGCATCGACGCGATCGTCTCCACCCTCAGCACCGACCCCTGGACCGCGCGCTTCGGCGCCTGACACCTCACCGGAGGCTTCCCTTGCCCAACGCTCCCGTCGACCACCAGCTGCGGCTCCTCGACGTCCAGGCGGCTGACCTGCGGATTCAGCAGGCCGAGCACCGCCGCGTCACGCTCGATGTGCTCGGCAGGCTCGACGAGCTCACCCGTGAGGACGCGGCGCTCGAGGAGGAGACCGTCGCGCGCGCCACCGAGGTGTCCGACCTCCGTCGCGAGGTGACCAAGGCCGAGGATGACGTCCAGTCCGTCCGCGCCCGAGCGGACCGCGACCGCGGACGGCTCGAGTCCGGCAGCTCGAACGCGAAGGACCTTCAGGCGCTCCAGAGCGAGCTCGAGGTGCTGACGCGCAGGCTCAGTGACCTCGAGGACATCGAACTCGAGGTCATGGAGCGTCTCGAGAACGCCGAGGCTGCCCACGCGGACGCCGTCGCGCGTCGGGAGGACATCGCCAAGCGCCGGCGTGAGCTTGAGCACCAACGCGACGTGGAGTTCCGATCGATCGACGAGGAGATCCGCGTCGCGCAGGAGGAGCGGTCGGCTGCGGCCGAGGGCCTCGACGCCGGGCTGCTGTCGCTGTACGAGCGGCTGCGCGGCCAGTACGGCGGCGTTGGAGCCGCACCGCTGCAGGGGAGCACCTGCCAGGGGTGCCACATGACCCTCAACCCCGCAGATGTGCGTGCCATCGAGTCCGCGGCCCCGGAACAGGTCATGCGCTGCGAGGAGTGCGGGCGGATCCTCGTGCGCAAGGCGGCTTCGTGATCGACGAGACCGAGGCCGGTCCGGACGCGGGGCCCGAGTACGACGACCACGTCGACGATCACGCGGGGGAGACTGCGTCCGCCGCCGCGGCGCAGGAGGTCACCCCGAAGGGCACCTCGCTGTTCGGCATCGCCGGTGGCGACCTGGTGCGCCCCCTGACGCTGGTGCTGGTGCGACACGGCGTCACCGACATGACCCTCCGGCACGAGCTGTCGGGATCCGGGCAGAGCGGGCCGTCCCTCAACTCCCAGGGCCGTATCCAGGCGGCGAAGGCCGCCGACGCCGTCCACCGCATCGGCCGCACGACCTGGGACCGCGTGCCGCATGTGTCCCGCGTGCTCGCCTCCCCCATGACCCGTACCCAGGAGACGGGCGCGGCCATCGGCCGCCGCATCGGCGCCCATGTCGAGACAGAGCCGCGCGTGCGCGAGATCGACTTCGGCGACTGGGAGGGACTCACCACCGACCAAATCGCCGAGCGTGACGGCGACGCGATCCACCAGTGGCGCTTCGGCCAGCTCGCCGCGCCCGGCGGGGAGTCGATCCCCGATGTCGGCGCGCGCTTCGACGGGTTCCTCGTCGAGGCCGCCGCCGAGCATGCGCGGATGTGCGCCGGGGGCGAGGATGTGTCGCGGGCATGGGCGGTGGCGTCGCACGCGGTCGCCATCAAGTCCGCCGTGGCGGTCTCCCTGGAGATGCCCGCCACGCACTGGGGCCACATCTGGCCGCAGCCCGCCTCCCTCACGCTGCTGCAGCTGCGCGTGCGTACAGATGGCACCATCGCCGAGCGTCACGTGCTGTGCGTCGGGGCTCCGACGGGCTGACCGGCCCTAGGCTGGCACGCATGAGCGATGCGCTGCCGGCGACTCCGGTGATCCTTCACCGAGAGCCCTGGAACGCAGTGTGGCGGCGTCTGGGCTTCCGGTCCGCGATCCTGGGCGCGGGTCTGCTGCTCGGGGGCGTCCCCGGCGCATGGGGCGGACTCGCGGGAGGCGGTCCGCTGAGGGCCGTGGGATGGCTCGTGGGGCTGGTGGGCCTGGTGTTCGTCTTCCTGTCGGTCGCAAATCTGGCCCGCAACGACCGCGCGCTGCTTCGTCTCGACGCGACCGGTGCGATCGAGCGCCCCCCGTCGGTGCAGGAGACCTGGCTGGGGCGCCCGCTCGAAGCCGTGCGCGGCACGGACATCGAGGTGACCGAGGCGATCATCTCCGTGGTGCCGTCGCGAGCGGATCCGCGGGTCACGCTGACCTCAGGGGAAGCGGCGGTCCGAGACGTGCCCCTTCACGGTGTGGGCGCCGAGGACTTCGTGGCGCACGCGAACGCGCTGACCGCGGACTGGGGGGTGCGGTGGCGCTATGTGGCGCCGCCGACGAGCGAGGACTGAACCGCCTCGACGCCGAGGGCTAGGCGCCGGCCCCGGTCCGGCGCTTGCCCATGAGCCGCCGTGCGTCGTTGGCATAGGCGTAGTACCAGCCGATCAGGACGCCACCTCCCACGAAGTTGCCCAGCAGCACGATCCCCAGGTTGCCGAGAGCGAGGCCGAAGTCGAGGTTGCCGCTGAGCGCCTCGATGGTGAAGACCACCGTGTTGGCGACCGAGTGCTCGAAGCCCACGAACGCGAAGACGAACACGCTCATGATCATCGCGATGGAGGCCGTGAGGTCGTCGCGGATGCGGCCGTTGTACACGAGCAGCATCGCGAGGTTGATCATGAAGTTGCACAGCACGGCGCGCAGGAACAGGTCCAGCCATCCCGATGCGCCGTCCGCGACGTAGGCGAGCTTGTGCTCGACGCCCGCTGCCATCTGCACGCCCACGTCGCCGGACAAGATGGACGAGCCTGCGACCATCAGCGCGATGGCGAGGCCTCCCACGAAGTTGCCGCCGTAGCAGAGCCCCAGGATGCGCAGCGAGCGCAGCCCAGTGGTCTTGCGGTAGTACGCGCCTATCGACACGATCATCATGTTCGACGTCAGCAGCTCGGACTTCGAGAAGTAGATGAACACGAGCGCGAAGCCGAAGACGAGTGCGCCCACGATCTGCCCGATCGCCACCAGGTCCCCGCTGCCGACCCCGGCGAATGCGGCGATGACGGCGTAGTACGTGAGGTACATGACGCCGATCAGCGCGCCCGCCATCGCCGCTCGCATGATGTAGACGCGGGCGAGCTTGCCGCTCATCGCCGTCTTGGTCTCGAGGGCGTCCAGAACCGTGGAGATGAACTGCTCGCCGGGGAACAGCTGCTTCTGCTCGCGGCTCGGTTCCGCAGTGGCGTCGGTCATGGGGTCCAGCCTGGCACGAGACGCCAGGCGCGTCGATTCGCTGTCAGCCGGCGATGACGATCGTGAGTTCGTGCTCCGTGAGCGCGACGTCGACGACCCCTGTGAGGGTGCGTGCCACGTCGGCGAGATCGTCCGGCGACTCGGCCACCGCATCGGCCGTCACCAGCGCTCCGGTGAGGAGGCCTCGCGTGTGCTTGGCCATGTGGCTGACCACGGTGCGCTTGCCGTCGAGCTCGCGCTCCACGCGCACGCTCACGTGAGGGATCCCCGCGGGTCGCCACGCGGCGACGTACGACGAGCTCCGGCAGTCGACAACGAGGCGGCCGTCCGCGACGTGGGACAGCTCTTCCGCGAGGTGACGGCGCCAGAACGAGGCCAGCGGGCCGATGCGGCCGAGGCTCGTCGACATCGACAGGCGATAGGCGGGGATTCGGTCAGCGGGGGAGACCGCACCCCAGAGAGCGGACACGATGCGCACGCGGTCGCGGGCTCGTTCGAGTGCTGTGCCCGACCACTGCGCCGCGCCCGCCGCGTCGTACAAGACGCCGGAGTAGACCTGCGCGGCGGGTGCGGCGGGTGCCTCCCAGAGGTCGCGGTTGCGTTCGACCTCGGCGGCAAGCGACGGGCCCACGCCCAGCACGTCGAACGCGTTGCGCTGGCCACTGACCTTGACGAGCGCCTCGCCCACGCGGCGGCGAGTGGCCGCGAGGGCCGGGTGGGAGAGCGCGTCGACGTCGACGCGCGCGCCGCTCGTGGGCGCGGTCTTGCCTTCGGAGGGCGGGAGCAGGATCAGCACGGGACCAGGGTACGGGGACGACCGCGTGCAGAACTCTCGGATGAACTGAGCGGTCGGCGCGCGCGTCAACGGGACCGAGCTGTGTGGCGCTCAGTTGATCCGAGTCCTGGGTGCGTGCGGGAGGGGAACAGGGGGTGCGTGCGCGGTGGAGGCAGGGGCCGATGCGCGGGCGGGGTTGACGTCGACATCGAGTTGACGCCGACACTTACGCGATATATCGTGAAGCAGTCGAAACATATCGAAGGGAGTTCGACATGAAGCACAACCACGACATGAATGCCTGGCCGATCGACGGCGGCGGCCCCTCTCGGGGGCGCCGAGGACACGGCGGGCACGGCGTGCCCGGAGGTCCCGGCGGCCCGGGTGGTCCTGGCCCCCGCAGTCGCGGGCACCGCGGCGGGGGACGAGGACGGGGGCGCGGCGATGTCCGCGCCGCGATTCTCGTGCTGCTCGCGGAGCAGCCTCGCCACGGCTACGACCTCATCCGCGCGATCGAGGAGCGCACCGACGGTGCGTGGGCCCCGAGCCCCGGCTCGATCTACCCGACGCTGCAGTCCCTCCAGGACGAGGGCCTCGTGCAGGTGGAGGAGGTCGACGGTCGCCGCACGGCTTCCCTGACGGACGCGGGCCGCACATGGATCGAGGAGCACGCGCCGGATGAGGAGCGCTTGTTCGACGTCGAGCGCGGACGCGGGGCCCACCGCGAGGTGATGGGCGAGCTGCGCACGCTGAACGAGGCGGTCACTCACGTGATCCGCTCGGTGGACACCCCGGAGGCGACAGCTCGGGCCACCGAGATTCTCGTCGCCGCCCGCAAGGATCTGTATCGGCTGCTGGCTGACGCCTGAGGCACCACGACAGGCGCGGCGCACGGGCTCGACGGGAGTCGACCCCAGGCGCCGCGCCTGTCGTCTGCCCGGCCGCTGCCGCATCCGCGTCGCACCCGCTATTCTGGGCGTGCGGATGAGCTGGCCAGGCGACCGCGTGGTCCTCTTCGGAGGATCCCGAGGAACGTCCGGGCTCCGCAGGGCAGGGTGATGGCTAACGGCCACCCGGGGTGACCCGCGGGACAGTGCCACAGAGAGCAGACCGCCTCGCCTCCTCGGAGGCGCGGTAAGGGTGAAAGGGTGAGGTAAGAGCTCACCGCGCGACCGGCGACGGAAGCGGCACGGTAAACCCCACCTGGAGCAAGGCCAGACAGAGAGCGTTCGAGGGCTGCCCGCCCGAGCTCTCGGGTAGGTCGCTGGAGCCCTGGAGCAATTTAGGGCCTAGATGGATGGTCGCCCCTCGTGAGCGGTGACGCGAGCGAGCGACAGAACCCGGCGTATCGGCCAGCTCATCCGCCCCGCAGGCGGCGCCTGCGGGGGTGCAGCGGTCAGCCGCACGGCGGGCCGGGCGCAGGACCGATGTGTCCCGCGCGCGTGTGAGCACCGATGGTGCTGGAGTGAGATGAGAGAAGGGGTCCGATGGCTCGACAGGCCCAGCGGGGTTCGAACCGCGCAGGCAAGAATGGCGGTGGCGCGCGCCGGCAGCGTTCGCGTCCCCGTGGCAAGGGACTGATCCCGCTCCTCGCGGCCTACGCGAACGATGTCGACCGCGCATTGCAGCGGCCGCCCGTGCGCCAGAGCGTGCGCACGACCTTCCAGGTGGTCGCCCTGCTGGTGCGCGAGGAGCGCGCGCGAGTCAAGGACGATCCTTCCCTCAGCGCGTCGGCCCGCGACGAGCTGCTCAAGCGGCTCGATGGTGTGGGCACCATGCTCGCGAAGATCGCCGCGCGCGACACGTCGCTGCTGTCGCTGCTGGCGGAGGACGCACGCGTCAGCGAGTCGGCGCGTCGCTCGAAGGCCGACATGCTCAGGGAGGCGGGCCGCGACGTCCCTGATGAGCCGGAGCCGGAGCCGGAGCCGGCCCCGGTGACGACCACCGAGTCCTCCAAGCGGGTCGTGCCGCAGTCGGCGATCGCACGCCAGCTCGCCAACCCCTTCCTCGCGCCTGACTTCGAGGCGGCCCGCCAGCGGCAGGCCGCGCAGCCGCGACGCCTCGCGGGCTGGGAGCTGCTCGACCCGCTGTTCCGGTCCTTCGAGCAGGACGCGCCCGGCGCCGCCGCATGCATGGCCCTGCCGGACGCGACCGCCGCGGCTGCGTCCGCGCGCGTGCCGCTCGGCCGTACCCTCATGGCGCATCAGGCCCAGGTGGTCGCGGCCGCGGCCCGCGGACATCGGACGTTCCTGCTCGCGGACGAGCCCGGACTGGGCAAGACCGCGCAGGCGCTGCTCGCGGCGCAGGAGGCGGACGCGTACCCCCTGCTTGCCGTGGTGCCGAACGTGGTCAAGGCGAACTGGGCTCACGAGGTCGAGATGTGGACGCCGAACCGCACCGCGACCGTGGTCCACGGCGACGGCGACAAGGTGGATGCGTTCGCAGACGTGGTCATCGTCAACTACGCGATCCTGGACCGGCACGCCGGGTGGTTCGCCGATCATGGCTTCCGCGGGATGGTGGTCGATGAGGCCCACTTCATCAAGAACAAGTCCTCGCAGCGCTCTCAGCATGTCTTGGCGTTGTCCGAGCGCATCCAGCAGCGCACACCGAACCCGTTCCTCATGGCGCTCACCGGCACCCCGCTCATCAACGACATCGAGGACTTCCGGGCCATCTGGCAGTTCCTGGGCTGGATCGATGACGACAAGCCGCTCGGCCCTCTCATGAATGCGCTCGAGGCCACCGGCCTGGACCCGTCGGACCGAGGGTTCTACTCCGCCGCGCGGGCGGCGGTGGTGGAGCAGGGCATCGTGAGGCGCCGAAAGGTCGACGTCGCGGCCGACATCCCACCGCGCCGCGTCGCAGACCTGCCCGTCGAGCTCGATGGGCCCGTCGGGCGCACCATCCGTGCCGCCGAGACCGCGCTGGCAGAACGCATGGTCCAGCAGTACCGCCGCGCGGTGGACGCGCGCGGCGAGGGCTCGGACACCGACGGCGTCGACCTCGACCTGGCGCGCAGGATCGCCACCGCGGAGCTCAAGGACGCCAGCTCCAAGAAGACGGGCGAGAACATGTTCTCGCTGGTCAGGCGCATCGGCCAGGCGAAGGCCGGGCTCGCGGCGGACTACGCCGCACAACTGGTCCGCAACGTCGGCAAGGTCGTGTTCTTCGCGAAGCACCTCGACGTCATGGACGAGGCCGAGCAGCTGTTCGCGGAGCGCGGCATCGGCTACGCGACGCTCCGCGGCGACCAGAGCGCGAAGTCCCGCGAGCAGGCCATCGCCGCCTTCACCGAGGACCCCGACGTGCACATCATCGTCTGCTCGCTCATGGCCGCCGGAGTCGGCGTCAACCTGCAGGCCGCCTCGAACCTCGTGCTCGCGGAGCTCTCGTGGACCGACGCGGAGCAGACGCAGGCCATCGACCGCATCCACCGCATCGGCCAGTCCGAGCCCGTCACGGCGTGGAGGATCATCGCCGCGCAGACCGTCGACTCGCGCATCGCCCAGCTAATCGATCGGAAGTCGGGCCTCGCAGCGCGCGCGCTCGACGGCGCCGAGGTCGAGGACGAGGACGCCGCGCTCGACGCGCATGTGGAGGCGCTCGTGGGACTCCTCGTGGACGCTCTCGGCGCTACGGCGGCATGATGGCGCCTGGCACCGGGAATCCACCGCGCGTGAAGGTGGAGATCGTGATCGACGACGTCGAGGGAGCGTTGGTCGCTGAGCGGGAAGGCGCCGACCGTGTCGAGCTCTGCGCGGACCTGGGAGTGGGCGGCACGACCCCGAGCATCGGCATGATTCGCGGCGTGCTGGCGGCCGTCGACAGCGTCGGGGTCCAGATCATGGTGCGTCCCCGCGGTGGCCACTTCGTCTACGCGGATCACGAGATCGGGGTGATGGAGGCCGATGCGCGGGCCATCGCGGAGATCGCCCGCAGTGCATCCGTCCGCGTGGGCATCGTGACGGGTGCGCTGACGCCTGCGGGAGACGTCGACACCGCTGCGCTCGGTCGTGTCATCGACGCGGCCGGCGACGTGCCCGTCACCTTCCACAAGGCGATCGACGCGACGGCCGATGCGCTGGCCGCCTTCGCGTCGCTCGTCCCGTTCGTCGAGCGAGGGCTGGAACGGGTCCTCACGTCGGGCGGCGCGGCCACCGCGCTCGAGGGTGCGCCGACTCTGCGCGCCATGCTCGCCGTCGCCGGCGGGCCTGCTGTGCTGGCCGGCGGGGGAGTGCGCCCGCACAACATCGACGCACTGCTGGGCGCGGTACCGGTGGGGGAAGTGCATCTGCGTGCGCAGGCCCCGAGCCCGCGCGGCGACGGCACGCTCGTCACGGACCCCGCCGTGGTCAGCGCGGCCGTGGCGGCAGCCGCCGCACGGCCGTAGCGAACGCCATCCAGTGCCGCGCGCTCACCCGGATGCCGTCGGTTGGCAGCGGCAGGACTTTGGGACCATGCGCCGGGACGTGGTGAGCGTAGGGTCGAAGCATGGGCACCTGGCAGGCCATCGCGGCCGCGGTGTGGATCGGCACCGGGCTGATCACTGGCGCGTGGATGGCGAGACGAGGCCACGACTGGCGGTGGACCATCGTCGCCGTGGTGCTGGGTCCCGTGTTCGTGCCGATCGCGCTCGAGCGCGTCGAGAGGACGCCGCGAGTCGCGGTGTCCGGTGCCGATGGCGAACCCGCGGCTCGCACCGCGACGCACGGACCACGCATTCTTGTGGGCATCGATGGTTCGCCGGAGTCGGACCGCGCTCTTGACGCCGCGCTGACGCTGCTCGGCGGAGAGCACGGGGTGGTCGTGCTCGCGGAGGTCGTCACGTACGACGACGCCGAGGCGGACGACCCCGATGCCGTGCGTGCGGCCACGCGACACGTCGATCGCGCCGCGTCCCGAGCCGCGTCCGCCGCCGTCAACGTCGAGGTCCTGGCGGGCCCGGCCGGGGAGGCTCTCGCCCGATACGCGGTCGAGGCGGACCTCGACTTCGTCGTGGTCGGGAGGCGGGGAGGCGGCGCCACGTCGCACCTGCTCGGGAGCGTCTCCGACTACCTGGTCCACCACAGCGAGATCCCCGTGCTCGTCGTCGAGCCGCGCCCGTCGCCGCCTCGCGGGGCGCCCGACCCGAAGTAGCGCCGTGCGCGCCCGTGGGGCCTCGCGGACTCCGCGCCCTCGCGAGCGCGGCGCCGGGGCCCCGCATGCGCTGAGCACAGGCGACGTTCTCGAGCGGCTCGGCACCGATCGGGACCGGGGACTGAGCGAGGACGAGGCCCACCGGCGCCTCGCCGACGACGGCCCCAACACCCTGCCTGCCGACGGCGGGCCGGGGCTGGCAGCCCGCATCGCCCGGCAGTTCCACCATCCCCTCATCTACGTGCTGCTCGCGGCGGGAGCGATCACGGCGGCGATCGGACACCACGTCGACTCTGCGGTGATCATCGCGGTCGTGCTCGTGAACGCGGTGGTGGGCTTCATCCAGGAGCACCGAGCCGAGGTCGCGCTCGACAGCCTCCGCTCCATGGTCACGTCTCAGACGAGGGTGGTGCGCGACGGGATTGCTCGCTCGATGGACAGCGAGTCGCTCGTGGCGGGCGACGTCGTGGTCCTGGAGGCGGGGGATCGCGTTCCGGCAGATCTGAGGCTGATCGCGTGCGCAGAGCTCGCGATGGACGAGTCCGCCCTCACCGGCGAATCCGCGCCTGCCCTCAAGGGTCATGAGGCCGTCCCCGCCGCGACGTCCGTCGCCGACCGCACCTGCGTGGCGTTCGCGGGCACTCTCGTCACCGCAGGTGGTGGCACGGGTGTGGTGACGGCGACCGGGCTCCGCACCGAGCTGGGGAGAATCCATGAGCTCGTGGACTCCGCGGAGGTGCTGGCGACGCCGCTGACCCGCAAGCTCGCCCGCTTCAGCCGCGACCTGACCATCGTGATCGTGGGGCTCGCCGTCGCAACCTTCGCCGTCGGATGGATCCGAGGACAGGCTGTCGTGGACACGTTCATCGCGGCCGTCGCGCTGGCCGTCGGCGCCATTCCCGAGGGCCTCCCGGCCGCGGTGACGATCGTCATGGCGATCGGCGTGGGGAGAATGGCGCGTCGCCGTGCGGTCATCCGCCGGCTGCCGGCGGTCGAGACCCTCGGCAGCACCACGGTGATCTGCTCGGACAAGACGGGCACCCTGACCGAGAACCAGATGACGGTGCGGGCCGTATGGATTCCTGGCGTGGGGGAGCACGCCGTGACTGGCACGGGCTATTCGATCCACGATGGTGCGATCGGCGAGCCGGACGACGAGCACGCGTCCGTGGATGCCAACCACGCGCTGCGCTGGTCGGTGCTGGCCGGGGCGGCATGCAACGACGCTCGCCTCCACGAGCGCGAGGGGCGCTGGGGGGCCGTGGGCGATCCCACGGAGGCGGCCTTGCTCGTGGTCGCGGCCAAGGCGGGCCTGCACCAGGAGCATGTGAGTCGCGACTACCCGCGCGTGTCGACGATCGCCTTCGACTCCGACCGGCAGTACATGGCGACCCTGCACGGGGCGGAGGAGTTCGACTCCTCGCACGTGGTGCTCGTGAAGGGGGCGGCCGAGCGTGTCGTGGCGCTGTGCACGGCGCAGGCTCGTCCCGACGGCGGGCTGGAGCCCGTCGACCACGCAGCTGTCGAGCAGGCCACCCACCGCCTCGCGGAGCGGGGATTGCGGGTGCTCGCCACGGCCATGGTCGCGGACGCGAGCCCCACGGACTTCACCGAGGAGTCGCTGGCCGGCCGCCTGGTGCTCACCGGCCTGCACGGGATGCTGGATCCGCCGCGATCGGCAGCGATCGACGCCGTGCGCGCGTGCGCGACCGCGGGCATCAAGGTCAAGATGATCACGGGGGACCACGCCGCGACCGCGACCGCGATCGCCCGGCAGATCGGACTGCTGGCGGAGCACGCAGGCCCGCGCGACGTGCTCACCGGCGACCGGCTGGCGCAGCTGACGCCCGCGGAGTACCCCGCCGCTGTCG